>NZ_CP046605.1:308203-616406 GCF_023520795.1 Corynebacterium accolens
CACCATAATTATCCCGATGAACAGCACTAATGCGTTCAACCAACGCAGCATCACGAAGTCGACGAGCACTTAACCCGCGAGCCTTGGACTGGCGATACCCACGCGAGGTGATAAACCCACCAGCCCGGTTATTTTTCAACGTCTTGCAGATGAACTCGGGCAGTGAAACGATTCCGGTTTTCATCGATGAACCGGATCATTTCTTAACGTTTCGGGTCGAGTTCCGACGCGAAAAAGCTGACGCGGCCTTCAACAACTCATTAGTATCGCGTAGCTGGTGATTTTCACGACGTAGCCTCGCGTTTTCGGCAGCCACATCTTCAGGCACAGGTTCTGGGGTTCTTCCTGCACGGCGAGCAGGCTTAAGTCCATTGACGAGCTGTGTGCCATGAAACCCCCAGCTTTGGGCCTACTGCCTGGCACGCGGGGCGCATCGACATATTTTCCGCCAAGATGCGGTCCTCCACGAGACGGACCACACGGTCCTTCGCATCCTGGTCAAATTTTCTCGGCATGTTCCAGATTTTCCCATCTACTCAAACGGAACAAAACCTGGGACACTTCACCAAGAGCGAATGAAAAATGTAGTAGCTCTTGCTAAACAAGGGAATTGGTCTGAGGCGTCTGAAGAGTTCCGCGAGCAGACAGGTGCGGATATTAAAATGAGTGTCTTTGCAGCTCAAATTGCTTCTATTGTTTAGGCACAAAGAAGTTCCTGTTCAACAGGTGTAATGCGCTTTCCTAAATAAGAGTTCTGAGACACGATAAAAGACTAAACGGGTAAGAACCTTTAAAGGTTCTTACCCGTTTAGTCTTTCCGCCTTGACCGTGTGGGAAGTCAGCGCGGGTGGTGACATCGGCCATGGACGCACTTTTTCGGCGCTTACCTTGATTATTAGTACTGTCTTGAAACCAATATATTTGGGCACATTTGTAGATGAAGGGTACCCAATCAGGAGCGTCCTCCGCTTCTGCGGCTGACGTACTCCTGACTCACTTAAGTGGTAATTGCCGTTCTTAGATCACATCAGGAAATTGATGCGTTTACTTATGGGGTCGACGCCGCTCCAGGAGAAATAAAAACGAGTATGCATATGGCATGCTTTAAGACAAGGTGTAAATGACAATACCAATAATGGCAATGACTGCCATTATTATAGAAAAAGTAATCAACCTCTTATCGTATGGAAGTTCATAAACTGAAGGGGACACTTCCTTAGCTGCTGTCTTTACGCTCCCCAGCATGAGGGCTGTGAACAATAGAAATGTTAAAAGGTGAGCCCACCAAGGAACGGGATTGCTCCATGTTATGAAAACGTTAGCAGACGTGAAAATCCCTGCCATAAGGAGAGCGAGTGTGATGGGGCGCATGTTATTCCCGAAGGATGTTTTCACTCTGCCGTCGAGAGCAAATGAGGTGAGATTAGCCATGCTTAACATCCTACTGCAGTTGCTGCTGCCCCCGCCGCAATGGTGCAAGGGATTCCTGCGGCTCCAGCGGTTCCCGCTGAAGCGGGAATGCATACAAGGCCTTCAACTGCTGCCCCTACACCCCACTTGACCCATTTATTGTTGGTGCAGGCCCTTTCAGCAATCCCCGAAGATGACACGGGGACGATGGTCCCGTCCTTATCTTGGAAAAGCTTCATGTCTTTAGGTAGTTCTGCATCTACTGAAGCGACTAGATCGCCGTGTTTATTATGTACATTTACGGTTGCCCCGGAGAGTGTTACTTTATCTCCGCTTTGCAGGTGAGGCTTAAGCCCTACGCCGTCCATTGCATCAAATGATCTGCGTCCGTCCTTTGAGTCAAACGTCAAAGCATCTTTTTTCGTCTCTTGTTGTGCATGATTGCCAGTTGCGGCTTCGGCTTGAGCGGCAGTGGCTAGCCCTTCACTCGTCGCCAGCGCAAGCGCGATAGAGGCAAAGATTTTCTTAACGGACATTTTATAAAACCCTTTCCTGGTACGTGAGTGACTAAATTCGTCACCCTATCGATATGTGAAATTAGAGACTTTTTTATTTATTCATCAAACGTTCAAGCGGTCAAGCGAAAGGAGTGAAAATTAACCATATGTTTACAACACCCTCGATAGCTCACCGCATATTAATTAGGAAATCACCCTATAGACAAAGAGGTTACGAGAACGTTAATTGTGCATAAACTCTGAAATGTTGACTTGAAGTGTCCCAGGTTTTGTTCCGTTTGAGTAGATGGGAAAATCTGGAACATGCCGAGAAAATTTGACCAGGATGCGAAGGACCGTGTGGTCCGTCTCGTGGAGGACCGCATCGTGGCGGAAAATATGTCGATGCGCCCCGCGTGCCAGGCAGTAGGCCCAAAGCTGGGGGTTTCATGGCACACAGCTCGTCAATGGACTTAAGCCTGCTCGCCGTGCAGGAAGAACCCCAGAACCTGTGCCTGAAGATGTGGCTGCCGAAAACGCGAGGCTACGTCGTGAAAATCACCAGCTACGCGATACTAATGAGTTGTTGAAGGCCGCGTCAGCTTTTTCGCGTCGGAACTCGACCCGAAACGTTAAGAAATGATCCGGTTCATCGATGAAAACCGGAATCGTTTCACTGCCCGAGTTCATCTGCAAGACGTTGAAAAATAACCGGGCTGGTGGGTTTATCACCTCGCGTGGGTATCGCCAGTCCAAGGCTCGCGGGTTAAGTGCTCGTCGACTTCGTGATGCTGCGTTGGTTGAACGCATTAGTGCTGTTCATCGGGATAATTATGGTGTCTACGGTGTGCGGAAAATGTGGCATGCTCTTCGCCGTGAAGGAATCGATATCGGTCGTGAACAAACCGCCCGACTGATGCGCCTAGCTGGCGTTTCTGGCAAAGGCACAGGCGGATCACCGATTACAACCCGAAAAGCTAACGTGCCTGATTTGCGCCCGGATTTGGTCGAGCGTGAATTTAAAGCTCAAGGACCGAATAAGCTGTGGGTGGCTGACATTACCTATGTACGGACACGAAAAGGATTCGTCTACACCGCGTTTGTCACCGACGTCTACTCCCGGCGGATCGTCGGGTGGGCGCTGTCAGATTCGATGCGGACCGAAGCTTTGCCGCTGCAAGCACTCAACCAAGCGATTGTGAGTGCTGAGGAAACAACAGGTCTCATTCACCATTCGGATCACGGCTCGCAGTACGTCAGCGTTGTCTACAACGAGCGACTTACCCGGCACGGCATTACAGCTTCCACCGGAAGTGTTGGTGACTCCTATGATAATGCTCTGGCTGAAAACGTTAACGGCCCCTCATAAGAACGAGCTAGTCCATACCCGCAGGTGGGATGACGTTGTAGAGGTAGAAATCGCGACGTTCGAGTGGGTGTCATGGTGGAACGAGACTAGGCTCCACCAAAGCTTGGGATACCGAACCCCGGTCGAGGTGGAAACCGAGTTTTGGAAGCAGAACTTGCCACAGGCAATAATGGAAAACAAGGCAAATGCCTAGGAACAAAACTCGGGGCACTTCAGTGTCTCGCTTGATGGTTCCTCATCATTCCCCTGGACTACGGGTTCAAGACGGTGATAATGCCCATGGCGGAGCATCGGTCTCCGATCAGCCTGGAGGTCTGGTCCTATAAAACTCATTCTTCCTTCACTCTTGGTATAGTTTTTCGTAGGGATTGAAGGCCGACAGAAATCACAGCCACCCTCGATTCGAATGTACAAAGATACGTGAGTGACTATGTTAAAAGGAATCACCTACGCATCGCTGGGTATGTTAGCGGTCTCCTCCTCCCTGTGGGCCATGTACATGCAAGACAATGCATTTGTGATTATGAGCCTGCTTTTTGGACCAGTGGTCACTATATGGCAGATTCATCTCTATAAGGTGACGATTCCAAGCGCCGTTAATTTTATTGCGATAACCACTGGGATTGTGTCGGCTTTAGGTTTTGCAGTCCGGGATGATTTTTCAAATTTAACTAAAGCATTCTTAAGCTTTGGCACTGCTGGCGCATTGATCGCCTATGTTGGTTTCGCCGTTGTAGTGATTATTAATTCTCGCCTGAAGTGAAGGCCGTGGGAAGTTTTCAGCTCCTCAATCCCCACCTTTACCCAGCTGCCTAAAGGCTTAGGGGCGATACAAATCCTAATCAAACGATTTTAGCCAAGCCAGCTTTCTTGCCCCTTTGCAATGCCAACTAGTGTTATAGAGCGAAGCTCGAATGCACCTACGAACTCCAAGGAGAATTCATGACGCACCGCTCGGACGCAGAGCTCGATACGGCGAGGGAGCCGGCATCGTCAGGCACCGGTGTGCCGCAGGCCGGCAATCAGGAGGCGCGCCGGGCGGACCTGCGGCGGTGGAAAGCGATTGCGCTGTCGCTGCTTTTGCTGGCGGCGGTGATCTTTTTGGGGTGCTCGTGGTGGCAGGCATCGGAAAGCGGAGCGCCGGTGTGGGTGGGCTACGTGCGTGCGGCGGCGGAGGCTGGCATGGTCGGTGGCCTGGCGGACTGGTTTGCGGTGACTGCACTCTTCCGCCGGCCGATGGGCTTGCCTATCCCGCATACCGCGCTGATTCCAAATAATAAGGACCGCGTGGGCGATGCGTTGAAGGACTTTGTGGAGGAGAATTTCCTGACCGCGGATGCGCTGAGCGCTAAGGTGCGGGATGCGGAGCTGCCGCTGTGGTTGGCGCGCCAGGGGGCAGAACCCGGCAAGGCGGAGGAAGTCTCCGAATGGATTGGTCAGCGCGCCGCCAGCGTGGTGGAGGACCTCGACCCGGCTGAGGCGGAGCAGTTCATCCGCACCCAGGTCATGGACCGCCTGGCGGAGCCGGAGTGGGGGCCGCCATTGGGCCGGTTGCTGGAGGGCTATATCGCGGACGGCAAGGCGCGCCCGCTGGAGGATGACCTCATTGACTGGGCGCACAAGAAGATTCTTGGCATGGAATCGACGGTGGTCACGGCCATCGATGAGCGCATGCCCGGGTGGGCGCCGCGCTTTGCTCGCGAGATGGTGGGGGACAAGGTCTATAACGAGCTCGTCGAGTTCGCTGATGAGGTTCGCCGCGATGGCAACCACGAGGCCCGCCTGGCCATTCGCCGCAACTTGTCCAAGCTGGCTGCGGACTTGCAGTGGGATGCGGATATGCGCGAGCGCATCGACAGCATCAAACAGGAGATGCTCGCCTCTGATCAGGTCCAGCAGGCGCCGGCAGCGATGTGGCGCACGATTTCCACTACGCTAATTGATCAGTTCAATGACCCGGAATCCTTCCTGCGGCAAAAGATGACGGCCAAGGTGAAGGAATTGGCGCACCGTTTGCTCGAGGATTCCGAGTTCCTAGCCCAAGCCAATGACCTCGTGGACAAGGCCGCGCGCTACGCGGTGGAGAAATTCGCCCCGGAGATCATCGCGATCATCCCGGAGACCATTAAGCGTTGGGATGCGCAGGAAGCCTCCCAGAATATCGAGCTGATGGTGGGGAAGGATCTGCAATTTATTCGCCTTAACGGCACGATCGTCGGCTCTCTGGCAGGCTTGGCCATATATGCTGTTAATCATCTCATTTTCGGCGCCTAATGCGCCGGAATAATTCATCACACGGAGGTTTTCATGACTGAGAAGAAGAAGCTTTTTGATTCCCTGAAGGAAGCTGGCGCGTCCGCGCTGAATACCGCCAAGGACTTCGGTGGCCGCCTGCAGGAAGAGCGCGAGAACCAGGGTGCGCAGGGGGCGGGCGCACAGGACCCACAGGGCGATAAGGACGGCATGCTGGATAAGGCCACCACTACCGCCAAGCAGTGGGGCGCGTCCATCAAGAAGGCCGCGGAAGAAACCCGCGACTCGGAGGCTTTCTCTGAGGCGAAGGACAAGTTCGCGGATGCGTACCAGGAAACCCGCGAGGGCGTGAAGGACGCGTATGGCTATGCCCAGGAGCGCGTGAACGAGAAGAAGAACGCGCCCAAGAACGGTAATTCCGCTGCGGCGGACAAGGACGATAATATTATCGATGGCGAAGTTATCGATACCGACGAACCCACGAATTAATCTGCATGTACGTTTTACTTGACATTGCCTATAAGTTTCCCATCTACTTCTTCCAGGCCCTGACCATTGCTGCCATCATCGGTGCTGTCCTCGCGGCATCTACGCGCGAGGACGCGTTTCGGGCCGGCGACCGCAAAGGTAAATGGGTATGGGTAGGCCTGCTTGCGGGCTCGGCGGTGGCGATGGCTACCGGCCTGCAATTTTTGGCGTGGATTGGCACGGTCATCACCGGCATCTACTGGTTTGACGTGCGCCCGCAGCTCAAGGCCATCATCAACGGCGACTACAGCTACTAAGCATGAAAAATCTCCTGCACGCTTCCGCCGCCGAGGTTAGGGAGCAGGCCACGGGGCAGCATGTTTTGGTCTCGCCGCACCACGTGACGGTGGCGGCTGCAGCAGAGCCGGCGGGCATTACCGCCGTGGCGGGCTATCCCACCGGCCGGCACCACACGCTCATCAAGGCCTCTGAGGCCCGCCTGGCCATCCAGTCCGGCGCGGACGAGGTCTGGGTCAGCGTGGACGCCACGCTTGCCGATGCCACCCCCATCCTCTCCGAGCTCGTAGCCATCCGCGAGGCTTGCCCGGACCCGGCCCGCGTGGGCCTCATCCTGCCGGAGGCGGAACCGGCACGGTCCCTCGCGGAAACCGCTGCCGCCCAGGCCGGTTTTCACAAGATTGTCATAGGAAAAGGCAGCGAGCTGTCCAGCTCGCTGCCCGTCGTAGAATTTCCCGCCGCCTAAGTCGCGCCCTAGGCCGCCACTCCCTAGGTCGGCGCTGTTAGGCGGCCTTCTTCTGCTCGCCGCTCTCGGCGGAGAAGTGGTCCATATCGTTCATCGGGACATCGGTGCCGGTGATGGTCAGCGTGAGCTTGCCATCGCCCACGTCCACGGATTCAACCTGCATGTCATTGGCAACGAGCTGCTCGGACATGCCGTCCTGCAGGGCATCAGAAATGGCGCTGGTGGCTTGCTCTGGCAGGGAGAGGCCAAAGATGGCGGCCTCGGTGGCATTGATCTCCAGCTTGCCGTCGCGGGCGGTGGGCTTGAGCGAAAGGCTGGCTAAGCCGCCACCAAACTTCACTTCAAGCTCGTCGCTCTGGTCATTCGCGGTGATTTCAGTGACCACCATATTCCCAATGGTTTCGCTGCCGGATTGGTCCGAGATTCCCTTTTGGAAGCTCGCCAGCAGATAGTCATCCGGAACGGTGGTGGTGGCGCGGAGGAAGCCGGCCACTGGGTTATCTGCATCCGTGGACATATCTTCCACGTGGATTTCAGAGGCGGGTTGACCCTTGATCTGCGAGCCTTCGATCTGCAGGGTCGACGGCGTGGTCATATCCATCTGGGAAATCGAGCCGCGCATAAGCCCAAAGAGGAGGGGGCTGCCGCCAAAGCTTACCGAGGGATCCTCCGTGACCTCGATGCCTTCTTCTTTGGCGCTATTTTTAAACTCCTCGGTCATCTGGTTACCAATGAACCAGCGCAGGCCAAATTCGGCGGTGAGGATTAAAACAAGCAGCGCTACGAGGACGCCTACGACAATTTTCCAAGCGAGCGATCCGCCCGATTTCTTTGCAGCCATGACTACCAGTGTGGCGCATGAGGCGGCCGGTGGCAATGTGTGCTGGATATTAGCGGGGCGCGATGCTCTCCCAGCTCACAGTGAGCGTATTATCGCGCAGCCGGCGGCGGGGAGGCTGGAGGTTAAAGGGGGCATCGGCAAGCAGGGCGTGTGCCATGCGCCATCGCACCCGCGGGCCGTGCGGGGCCCACCCGGCGGCGCGATCCCAGGCCCTATCGGCGGCCTGCAGGAGCTCGTGGATGGGCTCGCCGGGCACGTTGCGGTGGATGAGCACCTTGGGCAGGCGCTCGGCCACATCGGAGGGACGGGCAACGTCGAAGGGATCCCACGCGAGCGTCAGCGTCTTCGGGCCATGCTGATCGAGCAGGATCCACGCCGCGCGCCGGCCCAGCTCATCGCAGGTGCCCTCCACGAAGAACCCGCCAGGTGCCAAGCGCGAGCACACCGTCTGCCAGGCCTCCGCGACCTGGTCCACGTCGTATTGGCGCAGCACATTAAAGGCGCGCACCACCTGCGGCCGGTAGCCAGCGAGCTCAAATCCGCCCAGCTCAAAGCGGACGCCATCGCGCGGCGGCAGTACCCTGTCCGGGTGGATTTCCAGCCCGCGCACATCCACGCGGGGGTTGATGCGGCGCAGCCACCGCGCCCACTCCACGGTGGTGGTATGCGAGGCACCGTAACCCACGTCGAGCGCGAGCGGGGTGCGCACGTGGCGCAGCAGGGCCGAGATTTCCGGGTGCGCCATCATCCACCTATCGCAGCGCCTGAGCCTGTTGTAGTTGGTGGTGCCGCGGGTAATAACGCCAAAAGGCCGACCCGCTGCTGCGCTGGCGCGCAGGTTATGAGCGTGGTCGGCCATGGGAATCGGTGGATGCTAAGGCTGGGGATGCCTTAGGAGTTTTCAGAAATCCACTGTTCGGTCAGCTTGCCCTCGTTATCAAAGAGCTCTGCGAGGGATTCGCCCACCTTCGGCTCGATGGCTGCGCCCATCATCGGAATCTTGACGGAGATCTCGTTGGTGTAGGTCAGCTTGGTCATCTCGCCCTCGCCGGCCAGGGAAATCTCGCCCTTGAAGTCCACCGGGGTGCCCTTGACGTCAGCGGTGTAATTGACGTCAGCGGCCTGGCCGTTGAGCTCGCCTACGGTGACCACGCGCTTGACCTTGAGGTCCTGCGAGACCATGGCGCGCACAGCCTCTGGCAAGAGGTTGGTCGGCAGGACCTCGTAGAGAGTTGCTACGTTATCGGAGAAATCGTGAACCTGGCCTGCCTCCGGGGAAAGATTTTCCACGATGTACTCCCAGTACCCCTGGGTAAGCAGCGCCTTGTGAACCATGTCGATAGGCTGATTGATGGTTACGGTGTTTTCACTACGAGTTGACATGCTTAACAGACTACCTTGGTATACGTGCTTGATAAATTTTTGACGCAACAACTCACAGCAATCGACGGCGTAGACGTGGATCCCACGGCGAGCTTTGCCGATCTCACCACCTTGCGCGTGGGGGGAAAGCCACAGGTCACGTTGCGTTGTTCGCTGCCCGAAGCAGCGGTTGCGGCACTGCGGTACCTCGCGAAAGAAAAAGTTCCTTTCATCGTGGTCGGCGGCGGCTCCAACCTGCTGGTTTCTGATGGCGAGGTAGACGTAGTCGCCGTTGTCCTGGACTTTGCCGCGGTGGACATGGATACCCAGACCGGTCTCGTGCGCGCCCAAGCCGGCGCGGTATGGGACGAGGTCGTGGCGGAATCCGTGGCGCAGTCCCTGGGCGGAATCGAGTGCCTGTCCGGCATTCCCGGCACGGTGGGCGCGGTGCCCGTGCAAAACGTGGGTGCCTATGGCGCCGAGATTTCTGAGGTCCTGACCCGCGTGCGCCTGTATAACCTGCGCACCGATGCCGATGAGTGGGTTCCCGTCTCCGATCTCGATCTGGCCTACCGCTACTCCAACCTGAAATTCACCGGCCGCGCGGTCGTGCTCGAGGTCGAATTGCAATTAACCACGGATGGGCTCTCTCGCCCCTTACGCTTTGGGCAGCTTACCGATAACCCCGGCGAGCGCCGCCCCGTCGCCCAAGTCCGCGAGGAGGTCCTCGCCCTGCGCCGCGGCAAGGGCATGGTGCTCGATGCCGCCGACCACGACACCTGGTCCGCCGGCTCCTTCTTCACCAACCCCGTGGTCGAATCCAGCGTCGCCGACGCCATCCAGGACAAGGTGCGCGCCACGCTTGGCGATGCCCCCGCCGACCGCATGCCCCGCCACCCCGTCGCCGCCGCACAGGGCGACACCTCCCCGCATGAGAAGCTCTCGGCCGCTTGGCTTATCGATAACGCCGGCTTTACAAAGGGCTACCCCGGCTCCGGCCCGGCAACGCTATCCACCAAGCACACCCTGGCGCTGACCAATCGCGGAAACGCGACCGCCGCCAATATCGTCGCCCTGGCCCGCACGATCCGCGATGGCGTCCGCGAGGCCTTCGGCGTCGAGCTCGTGCCCGAGCCCGTGTGGCTGGGCCTATCCATGGACGAGGACTAGGCCGCGCCTTTCGGCGCGACGGGGCCGCAGCCGCTGTGGCCGCGCGGGTTTTAGGCCTGCGCGGACATAAAAACGTCCAAAACAACCGCGTTCTTCTAAAATTTGCCCTCATTTTTGGCGAAACGCGGTTGTTTTGGACGTAAGTGTCGCTTGCAGGCAGCACTGGCAGCGCGGGCAGCACGGGCAGGCAGCGCAAAGCCGCCCCGGCGCTGCGGCCCGGCGCAGTCTTAGGCAGCCATGACCTCGAGCCACTCCGGCTTGGCGTCCAAGAACTTGCGGGCCGCATCCTTTGCGCCCTTCAAGCTGTGGTGCGCGCCCCAACCGCACTGCTCTTCGTTGGCGGCGGGAACCTCGGTGGCGGAAAGGATATCGTTCAGCGCACCCTCAACGGCGCGCAGCAATTCATTCTGCTCCATGCCGTTGGTGATGGCGTAGAAGCCGGTGCGGCAGCCCATGGGAGCAAAGCCGATGAGCTTATCGGTGTAGTTGCGCATAAAGTTGGCCATCATGTGCTCCACGGAGTGCAGTGCCTCCGTGTCCAAGTGCTCCTTATTGGGCTGGCAGAAGCGCAGGTCATACTTGATAATCTCCACGCCGCCGCCCAAATCGGTGCGGTCAGCCACGCGGATATAAGGCGCGCTGACGAGGCGGTGGTCGAGCTCGAAGGACTTGACGTTAATCTTTTCTTGGTTCTGTTCAGTCATACTCCCCAGCCTAATCGCTGCGAGTGTCACTTCACAGAATAGATTCTTAGGCCGCATACGCTGCGTAACTATGAGTGCCTTGGACGATGCCCCCGCAACCGGCAGCAAGCAAGCCCGGAAGCAGACTGCCCAGCAACAAAAGATCGTGCCAAGCACCGTTACCACCCTGGTCACCGTGGAAAGCCCCGCCGCCGATGTCGATCCGTGGGCGCGCGGCAACCGCCTGCGCAAGGACAGCTGGGGCCTGGTAATGCGACGCGTGTGGGCTGATTTCTTCCACGATGCCTTAATGGACCGCGCCGCCGCGATGACCTACCTCACCCTCATGGCCTTCGCGCCCACTGTCCTGGCGGCATATTCCATTGCCACGCTGGTCTTTTCTTCGCGCCGGGGAGAGGTGGAGGCACTGACTGCGCAGTTCATCGATACGTACGTGCCCCGTTCTATGGCGGAGGAAGCCGGCACCATTGTCAGCTCCATTATCGGTTCTACGCGGGAGGGCACGTTTGCACTGGTGGTCTCCGTCCTGATTTCACTCTTCGCCGCCTCGGCGTATGTGCGTGCCTTCTCGCGCACCGCCAATACTGTCTACGGCCGGGTGGAGGGACGCGGCACTATCCGCACATGGGCGTTGATGTGGGCCATTACCGTGGTCCTCGTCATTGGCGCGGTGGTGGTCCTGTGTGCCAATTTATTGCGCGATACCGTCGTGGACAGCGTCATCGAGCCTGTAGCACTCCGCCTAGGGCTGCATGGAACCGTGGACTTTTTCGGTGGCATTTTTATGCCGGTGTGGAATTGGCTGCGCTTTCCCATAACTGTCGTGGTGGCGCTGGCGCTTATTGCCGTGTGGTACCACTTTGCGCCGAACGTTCGGCCCAGCCGTTTTCGCTGGATCACCTTGGGCTCGGTGGTAGCGCTAGTGACGAACCTGGTGGTGTGGGGCGCATTTTCCCTCTACATCAAGTACCTGGCCGGGGTGAGCATTTACGGGGCATTCGGAACGGTCATGGCGGTATTTATGACCGTCTGGCTGTCCAATACGATGCTGATTTTGGGCATCAAGATCGATGCGGAGGTCCTGCGTGCCAAGGAGCTGCAACTTGGACTGCACGCAGAGCGCTATATTCAAGCCCCACCGCGCTCCGAATTCGCGGCGCAGCAGCAGGTGCGCGCGAAGAAGAAACTAGAAGAGCGCTCGGGGCGCATCTTTGCCGATGCCGCCCGCGGCGAGGAATAGCCCCGCACCGGGACGTAGCCCGCGCCGGGAATCCACCGCTGCTGAGGATTAGTGTGAGGACACTGCTGCCACCAAGATGTCCTGCACCTGGCGGCGGCGCAGCTTGCCCAGCTGATCGGTGGGCAATTCTTCTTGCACTACGAAATGGCGCGGGACCTTATAGCGGGCCAAAAGGCCGCGGCAGTGCTCGCGCAGCGCCTCCGCGTCGAAGGTGGCGCCGGGGTGGAGTACCAGGCAGGCGGCGACGTCCTCGGAACCATCGGCACGCGGGATGCCGGCAACCGCAGCTTGGCTTATCGCGGGGTGGCTAAGCAGGGCGTGTTCCACCTCGCTGGGAAAGACGTTAAAGCCACCGGTGATGATGACCTCTTTAATTCGGCCGACCAGCCGGAAATGGCCATCGGCCTCGCGCACACCCATATCGCCGGTGCGCAGCCAATCGCCGTGGAATGCCTCCCGCGTGGCGGCGGGATTGTCGAGGTAGCCTCCAAAAACCTGGGGTCCGCGGGCAAGAATCTCACCGGGCGTGCCATCGGGTTGGCTGCGGTCAAGGTCGTCGGGATCCCCGATGCGCAATTCGGTATCGGCAAGCGGCTTGCCGATGGTCCCCACGCGCCGCCCCTCACCAAGCGGGTTAATGGTCAGCACGGGGGAGGCCTCGGTAAGCCCGTAGCCCTCGACGAGCATGCCGCCGGTGCGGTCTTGCCAGGGCTCGATGATGCGCGCCGGCAGCGATGCAGCCCCGGAAATGGCGTAGCGCACCCCGCCCAGGTCCGCTGCTGCTTCGCCGGCCTGCTCGTACATGGCTCGCTCATAAATGGTGGGCACACCCGGCATCCAGGTCGGCCGGCGCTGTGCCAAGGCGTTGACCACGGCCGTGGGGCGCGGGGAGGGCAGCAGGATGATCTCGGCGGCGCAGCGCACCGCGAGCAAGACGCTCATGGTCAGTCCATAGGAGTGGAACATCGGCAGCGTGGCAAGGAAGCGCTCGTGGCCCGGGCGCAGATCGGCCTGGGCTTCCAATTGGATGCAATTGGCGGCGAGGTTGCCGTGCGTGAGCACCACGCCCTTGGGCTGGCCGGTGGTGCCGGAGGTGTAGAGGATGAGGGCGGCATCGGCAAGCGCGGCCTCGCGGTGGGGAACTGGGGCGCCGGAGAGGGGAAGGGGCGCCTCCAAAGACACGGGGATCACCGTGCTGGCCAGGCCATCGACCACGGCAGCGACCTGATCCCAGACCAGGGCGATGCGGGCGCCGTGGTGGGCAAAGAGCGGGGCGAGCTCGTGGGCGGTGTACTGAGGGTTATGTTCGACTACGACCGCGCCCAGGCGCAGCACCGCGAAAAAGGCAATGAGGTGCTGCGGGGAGTTGGGCAAGACCAGCGCTACCCGGTCGCCGGGGCGGATTCCCATCTCCCGCAGGGCGCCGGCGGCAGCGGCGATGCGGGTATCAAGCTCCGCGTAGCTCAGGGTCTCGCCACTGAAAAAGGTGGCGGGACGGTGGGGGAAGTTGGCTACGGCGGTGGCGAGGAAATCCGTCAGCGTGGCGTCGTACTTGAGGTCTGACATGGTGGTTAATACTAAGCCTTCTGCTTGAGGAGATCGAGCAGATCCTGTTGCACCATGCGTCGGCGGATCTTGCCCAGCTGGTCTGAAGCCAGCTCCTCAAAGTGGTAGAAGGTGCGCGGAATCTTGTAGCCGGTCAGGCGCTCGCGGCAGAAGGACTTCAGGCCCTCTGGGTCCAGGACGGCGCCATCGCGCAGGATGACGCAGGCGACGACGTCCTCCGAGCCATCCTTGCGCGGGCGGCCCACCACGGCGACCTCCTTGACGTCTGGGTGCTTGCGCACCACTTCTTCTACCTCGGCCGGGTAGACGTTAAAGCCGCCGGTGATGATGATTTCCTTGATGCGGCTGACCAGGCGGACCCAGCCATCCTCATCCATGATGGCCATGTCACCGGTGCGGAACCAGCCGTTGTGGAAGGACTCCGCGGTGGCCTTTTCATTATTGAAGTAGCCCTGGAAGATCTGCGGACCGCGGGCCAGCATCTCGCCCGGCTCGCCATCTGGCTGGGTTTCATCGAGGTTATCCGGGTTGCCAATGCGCACCTCAACATCGGGGAAGGGCAGGCCCACATAGCCCGGGCGTCGATTGCCGTTCATAGGATTGCCGATGAGCACGGGGGAGGTCTCCGTCATGCCGAATCCCTCGACGAGCCGGCCGCCGGTCATGGATTCCCAGCGCTCCATCACGTCAACCGGCAGGGTGGCGGCGCCGGAGAAGGCATTGCTGATGCCGGCGAGATCCACGCCCTTGTCCTCGGCGGCGTCCATGATCTTCTCGTACAGCGTGGGCACGCCCGGCAGCCAGGTGGGGGTGTGCTTTTTAATGATGTCCATGATGAGCGGCATCTGCGGGGACGGAATCAGGATGAGCTCGGCTCCGAAGTAGATGCTGAGCACGCACAGCGTGGTCATGCCGTAGGCGTGGAAGAGCGGCAAGGCAGCGAGGAAGCGCTGCTCGGTGGCGTCCATATTCGTCAGCCAGGCCTCGCCCTGCACGCAGTTGGCGATGAGATTGCCGTGCGATAGCAGCGCGCCCTTGGGCTTTCCGGTGGTGCCGGAGGTGTAGAGGATAAGCGCGATATCGTCCTGCGTAACCTGGGCAATCTCGAGGTCCTTGCCGTCGCCGCCGATGGCAGAACCGATAAGCGTGGACCAGGCCACGGTATTCGGGGCCGCACCGGTCAGCTGCTCGCGCTTGGCGGCCAGCGGTGGCAGGGGAATCCGCAGCGCGAGGCGCTTTAGTGGCGGCATCGCCTCGATCATATTGACGGACACGATGGTCTCTAGCGGGGTGGTGGCGCGCAGCTTATTCAGCGTCTGCGCCGTCTTATCCCAGGCGATGACCACGCGCGCGCCGTGGTCCTGGAACAGCCCCTCGAGCTCGTGGGCGGTGTAGAGGGGATTGTGCTCTACCGCGGTGGCTCCCAGCAGCTGGATGGCATAAAACGCCACCACGTGTTGGGGGCAGTTGGGCATGACGATGGCGACCCTATCGCCAGGCCGGATGCCAAAGGCCTTAAGGCCCGCGGCGGCTGCGCGCACCTGGGAGTCTAATTCCGCGTAGTTCTGCGTATTGCCGAAGAAGTAGGTAGCGGACTTATTCGCATTGATGCGGAGGTTATTGACGTAGTAGTCAACGATGGTTTTATCGCCGTAATCAAGCGTGGCGGGGGTCCAGTCACTGTAGTGCTTGACCCAGGCCCGGGATTCGTATGCGGACACGCGCTACCCTTTCGTTTGGTAAAGAAAAATATTACAAAGGGCGAGTATACCCAGAACGTGAGGAAATCCTCTAGTTTTCTTCGAGTGTCAGCAAAAAACGCTTGATATCCAGGCCGCCGGCATAGCCGCCGAGCGTTCCATCGCTGCGCAGCACACGGTGGCAGGGCCTAATGATGGGCAGGGGATTGGCGCCGCAGGCGGTGCCGACCGCCCGAGTAGCAGCGGGGCGCCCCACGGCGGCGGCGAGCTCGCCATAGCTTGAGACTTCTCCGTAGCCAATGGAGTCGAGCTGCGCATGAATTTGGGCGCGAAATTCCGTCGTTGGCGCCGGGTTGAGCGGCAGGTCAAACTCGCGGCGGCACCCAGCGAAATACTCCGCGAGCTGCTCCTGCGCCGCATCTAAGATGTCTGCACCGCGCTTGTCGGTGCCCCCATCGTCCCCGCCGCTCACCTCGCCGCGAACCTTATTGGTTTCGCGGTGTCCCTTGCTTTCCTCGTTGCGGTCCTTGCTGGTTCCGTCGCGACCCAACTGGATCGCGACGAAGTCGACGCGGGACAGTCCGTCTGCGTCTGCGGTGAGCAGCAGCGGGCCGATGGGGGTATCGATGGTGCGCAGCATGGTGGTTGTGAACTCTAGGTGTTTTAGGAGTTCTTCTCTGCTTCGAGGCGGTTGATGAGGTCTTCTTGTACCTCACGGCGGCGGATCTTGCCCATTTGGTCCTTGGCCAGTTCCTCAAAGTGGTAGAAGGTGCGCGGGACCTTGTAGCGGGTCAGGCGCTCGCGGCAGTAGTCCTTGAGGCCTTCGGGGTCGAGAGCGGCGCCATCGGCAAGATCGAGGCAGGCCACGACGTCTTCGGAGCCGTCCTCGCGCGGGCGGCCCACCACGGCGGCGTCGTCGACGCTGGGGTGCTCGCGCAGGATTTCTTCGACCTCGCCCGGGTAGACGTTGAAGCCGCCGGTGATGATGATTTCCTTGATGCGGCTGACCAGGCGGATGAAGCCGTCTTCTTCCATGATGCCCATATCACCGGTGCGGAACCAGTCGCCGTGGAAGGCGGCATCGGTGGCTTCCTGGTTATTGAGGTAGCCCTTGAAAATCTGCGGGCCGCGGGCCAGCACTTCGCCCTCAACGCCGTCCGGCTGGGTTTCATCCAGGTTATCGGGGTTGGCGATGCGCACCTCGGTATCCGGGAAGGGAATGCCCACGTAGCCGGGGCGGCGGTCGGTGCTCATGGGGTTGCCCACGATAATGGGCGAGCATTCGGTGAGGCCGTAGCCTTCCACGAGCAGGCCGCCGGTGGCGTGCTCCCACTTATTGACGGTCTCAGAAGGCAGGGTGGATGCACCGGAGAAGGCCGCGCGCACGCCCTTGATGGGAACCTCTTGTTCCTCGGCTGCCTTGACGATGCGCTCGTACAAGGTAGGAACGCCCGGGACCCAGGTCGGGGTGTGCTTCTTCATCAACTGCATGATGAGCGGGATCTGCGGCACGGGGAGAATAACCAATTCGCCGCCGATGAGCTGGGCCAAGGTGACGTTCATGGTCAGGCCGTACGCGTGGAAGAAGGGGAGGGCGGCGAGCATGCGCTCTGGCTTATCCCCCAGGCCCGGGACCCATGCCTTGCCCTGGAGCAGGTTGGATACGAGGTTGCCGTGCGAAAGCATCGCGCCCTTGGGCGCACCGGTCGTACCGGAGGTGTACATCACCAGCGCGACGGTGTCCTTATCAATGTCCTCCGGCGTCTTAATATCGCTGCCGTTGCCACCGATGGCATCGCCAATCAGCGCCTCCCACGGCACGGTATTCGGCGCTGGGGCGGAAAGCTGCTCGCGCTTGGCCTTGAGCGGGGGAAGCGGCAGGCGCAGTGCGGCGCGCTGCAGGGTGGGCATGGCGTTGATCATGTTGATGGACACGACCGTTTCCAGGTTGGTGGTAGCCCGCAGCTTCTCCAGGGTGGGGGCGGCCTTGTCCCAGGCGATGGCGATGCGCGCGCCGTGATCCTGGAAAAGCCCCTCCAGCTCGTGGGCGGTATAAAGCGGGTTGTGCAGAACAACCTGGGCACCGAGCTTCAAGATGGCATAAAAGGCCGCGATGTACTGCGGGCTATTGGGGGCAACGATGGCTACGCGGTCACCGGGGCGCACGCCGAAGGCCTTAAGGCCGGCAGCGGCGGCGCGCACTTGGCGGTCCAGCTCGGAATAGTTTTGGGTGCGTCCAAAGAAATACGTGGCTGACTTATCACCATTGACCTCGAGGTTGTTGTCATACAGGTCCAACAGGGTGGTGGTGCCATAGTCGAGGCTATGCGGCGTCCACTCCGGGTAATACTGGAGCCATGCCTTTGATTCATAAGCGGACAATGCGTGACCTTTCGGTAGCGTAGGTTGTTGGCAGGGGCCAGTATAGCGCCGCTAAGATGGGACAACATGCGCATCGCCATGATTTCTATGCATACCTCCCCCATTGAGCAGCCTGGCTCCGGGGATGCCGGCGGAATGAACGTCTACGTTTTAAATATTGCCTGCCAATTAGCCCAGCTTGGCGTCGAGGTAGATGTCTATACCCGCGCGACCCGCCCCAGCCACAAAGAAATCGTGGACGTGGCCCCCAACCTGCGGGTGATCAACATCGTGGCAGGCCCCTTTGAGGGGCTAGAAAAGGAAGATTTGCCCACCCAGCTCGCGGCCTTTTCCGGCGGCGTGGTGCAATTTGCCAAGTGGCAGGGCAAAAAATATGACCTTATTCATTCCCACTACTGGCTGTCCGGCCAAGTGGGGTGGCTGCTGCGCGATCTTTGGGGCATTCCGCTGGTCCACACCGCCCATACGTTGGCCGCGGTGAAAAACGCTTACCGCACCGCCGAGGACACCGTGGAATCAGAGGCGCGACGCATCTGCGAGCAGCAATTGGTGGATAATGCCGATCTCCTGGTGGTCAATACCGATCAGGAAGCCCGCGACTTGGCGGAGCATTACGATGCCGAGCGCGACATCATCCGCGTGGTCTCCCCGGGTGCCGACGTGGGCCTTTTCACCCCTGGCACCGACCGCAATACGGAGCGCTCCCGCCGCGAGCTGGGCATCCCGCTGCACACCAAGGTCATCGCCTTTGTGGGGAGGCTACAGAAATTCAAGGGGCCCGAAGTTCTTATCCGCACCGCCGCCGAGCTGTGCCACCGCGAGCCCACCCGCGATTTTCGGGTGCTGATCTGCGGCGGGCCATCGGGAGCCAATGCCTCGCCGGAGGCGTATAGGGAATTGGCGCGGGAGTTGGGCGTGCAAAAGCGCGTGCGCTTTTTAGGACCCCGCCCGCCCGAGGAGCTGGTGGGAGTGTACCGCGCCGCGGATATCGTGGCGGTGCCCAGCTACAACGAATCCTTTGGCCTGGTGGCGCTCGAGGCACAGGCCTCTGGCACGCCGGTCGTCGCCGCGGCCGTGGGTGGGCTGCCCATCGCCGTCGTCGATGGTGAGACCGGGCTGCTCGTGCCGTCCCACGATCCGAAGGAGTGGGCGGATTCCCTGACCCAGCTGCTGGACGATGACCCCCGGCGCATCGCCATGGGCGAGGCCGCCGTCGCGCATGCCGTGCGCTTTAGCTGGACCAACACTGCCCGCGAGCTGACGGAGATTTATGCCGAAGCCCAGCAGATTCCGGTGCCTGACTGCCACCAACGCCGCGCGATGGGAGACTAGCCTCACTGACGCGCCGGGCGGTTTCGTGGCATGCTGGAGGCATGACTAACGGAAAACTGATTCTTCTTCGCCACGGCCAATCCACCTGGAATGAATCCAACCAATTTACCGGTTGGGTCGATGTTGATCTGACAGAAAAGGGTGAGGCAGAGGCCAAGCGTGGCGGCGAGCTGCTCGCGCAAGAGGGCATCCTGCCCAACGTTCTGTACACCTCCTTGCTGCGCCGCGCCATCCGCACCGCCAATATCGCGCTGGATGCGGCCGACCGCCACTGGATCCCGGTCATCCGTGACTGGCGCCTTAACGAGCGTCACTACGGTGCGTTGCAGGGCCTGAACAAGGCCGAGACCAAGGAAGAATACGGCGAGGACCAGTTCATGGCATGGCGCCGTTCCTATGACACGCGCCCGCCCGAGCTTGCCGATGACGCCGAGTACTCCCAGGCCAACGACCCCCGCTACGCGGACTTGGACAAGGTCCCACAGACGGAGTGCCTGAAGGACGTTGTCGAGCGCTTCGTGCCCTACTTCGAGGAAGAGATTCTGCCGCGGGCTAAGAAGGGCGAATCCGTCATGATCGCAGCGCACGGCAACTCCCTGCGCGCGTTGGTCAAGCACCTCGATGGTATTTCCGATGATGACATCGCCGGGCTGAATATCCCGACCGGCATCCCGCTGGTGTACGAGATTGCGGAGGATGGCTCCGTGGTCAACGAGGGCGGCACCTACCTGGATCCAGAGGCCGCCGAGGCCGGGGCCGCTGCCGTCGCCGCGCAGGGTGGCAAGTAACCCACTACTGCATATAAGTCCCCGGGGAGGTGCTCCCTGGGGACTTTCTAATGGTTAGGCTTAATGACGTGGAATTAATTTTTGTCTTTCTCGCGGGCGTGGTTGCCTGCGCGGTGGTGCTGCCGTTAATTTCGCGGGTGCGCGAGCGCATGGTACGCCGCCAGCGCGCCAGCGATGCCCAGGCAAACCAGGTCACCACCGTGAGCCAAGGCCTGCATCTTGCGGTCCAAGGCTCGCCCACGGCGCTGACGGTGCTCGATAGGAACCAGGAAATCATCCTGTCCAATCCAGCGGCGCACGAGATGTCCGTGGTCCACGATCGCGCCGTCAACCCAGAGATCTGGAAGACCGCAGAGCAGGTCTTCGAGGATAAGGAAACCCGCACCGTGGACTTGGCCATCCCCAAGCGCCGCACCGGGCACCGCGTCACACAGGTCAAGGCCGTCATCAAGCCGCTGACGCTTAACGATGGCCGCTTCATCATCATCTACGGCACCGATGAGAGCGAAAACGTGCGCATGGAATCCGCGCGCCGTGACTTCGTGGCCAACGTCTCTCATGAGCTGAAAACCCCGGTGGGTGGCATCGCGCTGCTTGCCGAGGCCCTCCTCCAAGACCCCGAGGACCCGGAGCATGTGAAGTACTTCGGTACCAAGGTACAAAAAGAGGCCAACCGCATGGCGGATATGGTCAGCGAGCTCATTTCGCTCTCCAAGCTGCAGGGCGCCGAGGCACTGCCGGAGATGGAACCGCTTTTCGTGGACGATCTCATCGACGAGGCGATTTCGCGCAATCAGCTCGCCGCAGACGCGCGCTCCATCAGGCTGACCCAAGGTCCCTCCGAGGACGTGCAGGTCATGGGTGACCGCTCCCTCTTGGTAACCGCGCTGTCCAACCTCATTTCCAACGCGATCAATTATTCGCCAGAGGAATTGCCGGTCTCCGTCTCACAGAAGGTGGTGGGGGATGACGTCGTGCTGATCCGGGTAACGGACCGCGGCATCGGCATCCCGCCGGAGCATCAAAAGCGCGTCTTCGAGCGCTTTTTCCGCGTTGACCAAGCCCGGTCGCGGCAGACGGGAGGCACTGGCCTAGGATTAGCAATTGTCAAACACGTGGTGGCCAACCACGGGGGCAATATCAAGCTGTGGTCGCGGCCTGGCACGGGCTCTACTTTCACCATCGAGTTGCCCATATATAAGGAAGAGAAGCCAGCGCACGAGGCTGACTTGCAGGATAATGAAGACAGGGATTCCGTCGATGCGGCGGCTCCTGGGCTCCAGCGTGCGGTAGCACGCGTAGCAGCACGTCGAAAGGATAAAGCACAATGACCACCATTCTCATCGTGGAAGATGAAGAGTCGCTGGCCGATCCGCTGGCATTCTTGCTCCGCAAGGAAGGCTTCGAGCCGATTATCGCTCTCGATGGCCCATCCGCGCTGGAGAAATTCGCCGATAATGACATCGACATCGTGCTGCTTGACCTCATGCTTCCCGGTATGTCCGGCACCGACGTGTGCAAGCAGCTGCGCGCTACCTCCTCCGTGCCGGTCATCATGGTCACCGCGCGCGACGCGGAAATCGATAAGGTCGTGGGACTCGAGCTGGGTGCGGATGATTACGTCACCAAACCGTATTCCTCCCGCGAGCTCATCGCCCGCATCCGCGCCGTGCTGCGCCGCGGCAACGATCAGGCCTCCAACGCGGACGCCGCAGAGGGCGCCGAGGCAGAAGACGAGCAGATCCTCTCCGGCGGCCGCGTGAAGATGGATGTGGAGCGCCACATCGTCACCGTGGCGGGCGAGCCGGTAGCGATGCCGCTCAAGGAGTTTGACCTGCTGGAATACCTCCTGCGCAACGCCGGGCGCGTGCTGACCCGCGGCCAGCTCATCGATCGCATCTGGGGTGCGGATTACGTGGGCGATACCAAAACGCTCGACGTGCATATCAAGCGCCTGCGTACCAAGATTGAGGAGCACCCCTCCCGCCCGAAGCACCTAGTAACGGTGCGCGGGTTGGGCTATAAATTCGAGCTCTAGTACCAGCCGGCCTTGATGCTGGCCGGGTGCTGGGTAAGCTTCACGCCGTGCTCGGCGGCTTCCGCACGAGCCCGGCATTGTTGCGCCAAAATATCGTAGCTTTCGCGCCCCATGAGCGCGACGAGCTCGTCCTCGTGCGATTGCCACATCGGCAGCGGATTGGCGTGGCAGGCGCTATCGGTAGAGCAGTACCAATCAAAGTCTTCGCCGCCATTGCCCCAGCCACGGCGGTCATATTCGCCGATGGTGGTGCGCAAAATTTCCTGCCCATCGGGGCGTTCTTCATAATCCTCGTAGCGCCGCAGCGGCAGCTGCCAGCACACCTCTGGCTTGACCACGGTCAGTTCCTCGCCACTATCGACGGCCCATTGGTGCAGCGCGCAGCCGGTTCCCGTTTCCCAGCCGGCGCGGTTGGCAAAGATGCAGGCGCCATCCACGATGGGCGTTTTCAGCGCCGGCTCAGGTTCGCCGTCCTCGCCGTCAAGCTCATCCCATTCCAACCACGGCTCTAGCTCATCGGTATTTTCTTGCGCCAAGAACTCATCTACCCCCGCTGGCCGCAGCTGCCAGTAGCGCGCGGGCATGCGGGAGACGGCATCGTAAAGCTGGTCCCGGTCTTGTTCATCGGCCATATATGCACCGTGCACGCAGCAGCCCACATCGGGCTGGCTCTTATCGATGCCCCTGCACGCCGACGTGCCAAATTGGCAGCTGTAGTGCGATTCCACCCACGTCAGATCGATGGAAAAGACGTGGTAAGGGTCGTTTGGGTTGGTAAATTCGAACCACTCCCGCGGAAAATCTGGGGCCTCTTCGCGCCCGGCTTTAATCGATGCCGCCGCTGGCGAGCTCGCGGGAAAACCTAGGTAAACGGTGTCAGATTTTGGGCGATTCACACCTAACCACGGTAGACCTACTACGCTATTAGTGTGCGATTAGGTGTATTAGACGTTGGAAGTAATACCGTCCACCTCGTTGCGGTCGATGCCGCAATGGGGGGACGGCCTACTCCGATGAGCGATTGGAAGACCCCACTCCGGCTGGTAGAGCAGCTGGATAAGAAGGGAAACATCCACGAAAAGGGCCTGAAAAAGCTCGTTTCTGCCGTGGGTGAGGCAAGTGAGCTGGGTGACAAACTCGGGTGCGCCGAATTTATCGCCTTCGCGACCTCCGCGGTTCGCTCTGCCCCTAACTCTGAAGCAGTGCTCGATGAGGTGGAAAAGCAGACCGGCGTGCGCCTGCAGATCCTCTCGGGCGTGGAGGAAGCCCAGCTTACCTTCCTCGCTGCTCGCCGTTGGTACGGCTGGTCCGCTGGGCGCATCACCAACTTGGACATCGGCGGTGGCTCCCTGGAGCTATCCACCGGTACCGATGAACACCCTGACCTGGCCTTCTCCCTCGATCTGGGTGCAGGCCGGCTTACCCATAACTGGTTCGATACTGATCCGCCGGAGAAAAAGAAGGTCAGTGCGCTGCGCGATTTCATCGATGCAGAGCTTGAAGATGCCGTTACGCAGATGAAGGCGATGGGCCCCGCCGGCCTAGCCGTGGGCACCTCGAAAACCTTCCGCACCCTATCGCGGCTGACCGGCGCGGCACCCTCGTCTGCAGGGCCATATGTCAAGCGCACCTTGACCGCACCGGGCCTGCGCCAGTTGATTTCATTCATCACTCGCATGACTGCAGCAGACAGAGCGGACCTCGAGGGTGTAAGTTCGAACCGATCGCACCAAATCGTCGCCGGCGCTTTGGTTGCCGAGGCAAGCATGCGAGCTCTGGGAATTGAGAAGTTAGAAATCTGCCCATGGGCGCTGCGCGAAGGTGTTATTTTGCGCCGGACCGACAAGGGATTGGAATAGGAAGAGATCATGGCTGACGAAAAACAGTTGACCGTGGCCGAGCTGCTGGCTCGCAATAAGAAGGACCGCACGGATAAGGACGAGAAGACCTCTCGCCGCCGTCGGCGGAGCCTCGATGAGGGCGGCGTATCCGTTGCCGAGCTCACCGGCAGCCTGAAGAAGGTAAAGTCCACCCCGCCAGAGGCGAAGCACACCAACGTCTCCATCGACGATGACGCCCCTGTCATCCGCGCGCCAAAGTCCAAGGACGAGCAGTCCGTAGGAAACAAGGCCGCGGAGTCTAAGACCTCGGAGTCCAAGCCTGCAGCGGGCAAGTCCGCTGCAGGTAAGCCAAGCGCGGAGAAGCCAGCCGCGGGCACGCAGGAAGGCTCGAAGCAGGGCGTGGGTCAGTCGGGCATCGGCAAGCCTGCGCAAACCAAGCCATCCCAGCCGCAATTCGCTTCACCCAAGCCGGCTGCAGAGAAGCCTTCCGCGGCTACCCCAACCGCGTCCCCGGCGCCGAAGCAGAACGGCAAGCCGAGCGGGCCTACCGCCTCTCCTAAGCCGGCGGCAGGTTCTGCCTCGCAGCCGACGGCCAAGCCTGCCCCCGCGCAGAAGGCTAATGCGCAGAAGGCAAACGCGCAGGAGGCAAAGAAGCCTGCGCAGTCGGAGTCGGAGGACAAGGCGGGTGCTCAGGACGCCGAGAAGAAGTCTTATCAGCCGTCCGCGGATGATACTGCGGTGATCCAGCGCATCGGCAAGTCGCAGTCCTCTCAGTCCTCGCAGGACAAGCGCAAGGATGCCGCTGACGGCGCCGAATCCGGAGCCAAGGAGAAGGCAGGCGCAGCTAGCGCTGCCGCTGCTGCGACCGCAGCGGGAGCCAAGGATGCCAAGGACGCGGGAACCAAGGGCAAGGCTGGCGCGCCTGCGCAAAAACCTGCCGCGGCCGCAAAGAAGTCCGACGATACCGGCGAGCTGCCCCAGGTGCGGGACGAGGAAATCACCGAAGAGCACGAGAAGCTTAACCCCATGTCCATCCTCATCATGGTGGTTGTGGGCATCGTCTTGGCGATCATCATCTTCAAGGGCTTTGAAGTGCTGTGGGATAACTTCCCGCGCACCGTCGTGGCCATCCTGGCGCTCTGCGTCACCGCAATCATGGCTGGTGTCACGCATGCGCTGCGCACCGCCCGCGATGGCTTCTCCATGTTCCTTGCAGGCATTACCGGCCTGATATTGACCTTTGGGCCACTGCTTTTGGTCATGCTCTAAACCGGCCATCCGCTGAGAACCACCCGGCTGCTTCCCTCGTGGAGGTAGCCGGGTGTCGTTATTTTTGGCATGGTGGAGACTATGACAAAGATTGCAATTTTAGGTGGAGGACAAATCGGTGAGGCTTTGACCTCGGGTCTTGTGGAATCGGGCTTTAATGCCTCCGATATCACGGTGACTAACCGCACGGCCTCCCGCGGTGAAGAACTCAAGAGCAACTATGGCGTTAATGTCACGACGGATAACGCCGAGGCGGTGGACGGCGCGGACTATATCTTCGCGTCCGTCAAGCCTTACGCCATCTTGGACCTGCTGGGCGAGATTAACCCGGCCAAGGACGCCGTGGTGGTCTCTATGGCTGCTGGGCTGACGCTGGAGGCCCTGCAGGCCGCTGCGGGCGAGGGCGTGCCGGTTGTGCGCGTTATGCCCAATACGCCGATGCTGGTACGCCGCGGGATGTGCACCTGCGCCGCCGGCGAGCACGTCACTGAGGCCCAGATGCAGGGCGTGACGGAGCTGCTCGAGGCCGTTGGTGAGGTTGCGGTCATTCCGGAGAAGAATATCGACGCCGCGACCGCCCTGGCGGGTTCCTCGCCGGCGTACTTTTTCCTCGTGGCAGAGGCGCTTGTCGATGCCGGCGTGCAGCTCGGCCTCCCCCGCGATATCGCCGAAAAGCTCGCCGCCCAGGCGGCTGCCGGCGCGGGCGATATGCTGGCCAACTCGGGCCGCTCGGCAACGCAGCTGCGCGCAGGCGTGACCTCGCCAGGCGGCACCACCGCCGCGGCCGTGCGCGAGCTGGAAGAGTCCGGCCTGCGCGGTGCGTTCTACCGCGCCGCCGAGGCATGCTCCGATAAGGCTAAGGAGCTGGGGTAGAAGCCCACCTAATGCGACCAGTTCCCCGTGGTGGGGGTGTAGTTACCTCACACCACTCGGGGGCCGTACGGGAGCCATGAGGCGGTTGTTACGCAGCGCTTTTGCCGGTGAACTGAACAACTGCTGTGAAAAAATTTGGCACTTGGGTCGCATTAGTCACATGTTTCACGATAGGCTGGGACAAGCACGTGCGTGAAGTCCTGTGGGAGGGGAAGCCTACAGCGCGTAACGAGCTGAAGGGTTAGATAATTATGGCAAATGAAGAAAAAGGAACCTTTCTGACCATCGCGGAGGTCGCTGAAATCATGCGCGTCTCCAAGATGACTGTCTACCGTTTGGTTCACGCAGGCGAAATGCCGGCAGTCCGCGTCGGACGCTCTTTCCGCGTTCACGAGTCCGCCGTCAACGAGTACCTCGAGGCATCCGTTTACGGAGCGTAGGTTCTCGCGCCTTTCAGGCAGCGCCCACTTCTGTTGGCCACTCTTGGTCAGCGGTGGTGGGCGCTGTCTCGTTTTCCAGCGCGACGTCTTGCCGCGGGTTTCCATCGGGGCCACTTTTGGAGACGCGCTGGGGACTAGGTAAGATGGAACGCATTCGTGTCGGCACGCCGTGATGGCCCGCATATGTGCGGCCAAGGTGGCAAAGAGTGCACCTTTGCCGTTTCAGGCGCCGGCAGGTTCACAGTACGTACTAAAAGAAAGTGAGGACGCCTGTTATGGGTTCTGTCATCAAGAAGCGCCGCAAGCGCATGTCCAAGAAGAAGCACCGCAAGATGCTGCGCCGCACCCGCGTGCAGCGTCGTAAGTTGGGTAAGTAAACCCAACAGCCTAGGAATCCTCCGCACCGTGCCTTAGCGCGGTGGCGGAGGATTTCTGGTTTTCGGGCCGAGCGTGGATTCTCGGTCGTTCTTCCGCTGCACATCTCCACATACGTTTGCTTGTTTTGAGCTGTAGAATCAATTCAACCCACAAAAGTTGGGCCATGCGATGCTTCATGTGCTTAGCATCTGATTCAAGGGAGGTTCCCGAGTGGGGTCTTTAGCTGTCTTTGGTACGTATCTTTTAGCCATCGTTTTGATCGGCGATGCCGTGCTTTCTGTGAAGCCGCCCAAGTTCATTAGTCGCTGCCTTAGAGGGGTCAATTTTCCTCAAGACTGGTGGTGGGCGCTTATCGGAATTAAGGCGCTGGCCGCGCTTGGATTGATCGTCGGAGCCGTTTTGAATAACCCGTCGATTACAGCCACTGTCTCAGTCGGCGTACTTGGTTACTTTATTTTCGCCATCATCGCTCATATCAAGGCGAACTTCGTAGGTAAGGAGTTCTGGGTAAATTGTCTCGGGATGACGGCTCTTAGTGCGGTTGTTCTGGTGTTCAACGTCGCGGCGACGGGGTAGCAATAGCCACACCGAGGGGCTTGAGAAAGCAATGTGCTGAGTGCCGTTGAGAGACGGCAGTGTTGGCTGTATTTCTACTTCCGGAAATAGCGCCAGCTGCCATAGGAAAAGGCGGCCGTGACAAGCGCTGGAAGGCCGTAGGTGCGGATGGCGCGGCGGATGGAGCGGTAATCGCGGACGATCCAACCGCGCTCTTCTGCGATGTTACGCAGCTTGCGGTCCGGGTTGATGGCCACGGGGGTGCCCACCATGGTGAGCATCGGCATATCGTTCGCGGAATCGGAGTAGGCGGTGCACCGGTCCAGATCGAGCCCCTCGATGGTAGCGAGGGCGGCCACGGCGTGCTTCTTGCCCGGACCGTGGAGGATATCGCCCACCAGGCGGCCGGTGAACTTGCCGTCTTCTACCTCCGCGACGGTGCCGAGGGCGCCGGTAAAGCCAAAGCGACGCGCCAAGACCTGGGCGAGCTGGACTGGGGTAGCGGTAACCAGCCACACCTGTTGGCCGGCGGCCAGGTGCATCTCAGCGAGCTGTGTGGTGCCGGGGTATGCGCGGCGGGCCAGGGAGGCTTCGACGATTTCCTCGCAGAGATCGATGAGCTCATCTACGCTGCGGCCCTTGACAAACTCCAAGGCCTGCGCGCGACCGGCGGCAACGTCTTTTGCGTTCTCCGCGCCGGAGAGGCGGAATTTAAGTTGCTTCCAGGCAACCGGGAGTATCTCAGAGATGCGGATATAGCGCCGGCGGGCGAGCCCAAAGCCGAATTCCACCAAGGAGGAACCCTGAACGAGGGTATTGTCCACGTCGAAAAAGGCGGCGGCACCCACATCGACGGGGACGTCCGGATCTTGGTCCGTGATGCGCGGGGAGCCTGCGGCGTCGTAAGAGCCGGAGACGGAGGCGATGCCGGAGGCAAAGTCCTCGAGCTCGAGCCCGAATTCCTCTAAAGCGGCGGCAGCGGCCGCCTCACCTGCGGCGCGTTGTTCTTCCTCGCCCAAGGGGGCCAGCGCCTGGTTTTCTAAGAAGTTGCGCAGATTGCCGCGCGAGGCCGTCCAATTGGCCAAAAAGTCGCGGGGAGATTCGGGGAATCCGGGGGGAGGTATAGCGGACACGAGTGGAATAAACAGCTTTCGCAAACGCGGGGTGGACTAATATGTCCATAGTAAACGTTTCCACCGTCGGCGTCCTTATGAGGAGAATCCCGCCCCTATGTCCCAGCATCTAGTCGAGCTCATGGTGCGCCCCACCTGCGGTTCCTGCAAACGGGTAAAAGAGCAGATTACCCCCGTTATCCAGGCGGCCGGCGCCCAGCTGGAAGTGCGCAACGTGGAAGACAGCCGCGAGCTCGAGATGGAATTCGGTGACCGCGTTCCCGTTGTAGTGATAGACGGGGAAGAGTTCGCCTGCTGGGAAGTCGATAACGAAGAGCTAGCTGCCGAGCTGCGCTGACGATTCGGGTTCCACGCCCATGCGGGGTAGTCTTTGGAACCATTGCGGTCAATCAAAAGGTTGAGGAGTGTGGAGCATGAGCGTGCTTGTTGTGGGAATGTCCCACCAATCGGCACCCGTGGCGTTGCTGGAAAAGTTGAGCATGGACGATGTGGTGCAGCATTCCGCCTGCGGGCAGTTGGTTGATGCCGAGTCCCTGACTGAGGCGATGATCATTTCCACGTGCAACCGCCTCGAGGTCTACACGGTGACCAATGCCTTCCACACCGGCGTGCAGGACGTCATCCGGGTGCTTAAGGAAGTCTCCCAGGTCGATGAGGAAGAGCTGCGCAATTACCTCTACGTGCGCTATGCCGATGCCGCCGCGGAACACCTCATGTCCGTTACCTCCGGCCTGGATTCGATGGTGGTGGGCGAGCAGCAGATCATCGGCCAGGTACGTTCTGCCTACCAGTCCGCCTCCGAGCAGGGCACGGTTGGCCCGCGCATCCACGCCTTGGCGCAGTCCGCGCTGCGGGCCGGCAAGCGCGTGCACTCGGAAACGGAGATCGACAAGGCCGGCGTCTCGATGGTGACCTTCGCCTTTGACCAGGCACTGCAGCGCCTCGATGCGGAGGATCTGCAGGGCAAGTCCGCGCTCGTGCTGGGTGCTGGGGCAATGGCCTCGCTTGCGGCCACCCACGCGGGCCGGCTGGGCATTGGCGAGCTGGTGATTGCCAACCGCACCCGCGAGCGCGCCGAGCGCCTTGCCAGCCACGCTGAGGAGGCCGGGGTGCGCACCCGCGTGGTGGACTTTCAGGACCGCGCCGCCGCGCTTGCCGATGTCGACCTCGCCATCTCCGCCACCGGCGCCGAAGGCTTTACCATCACTGCCGGCGATATCCCGCCCGCGCACCCGCTGATGCTCATTGACCTCTCCCTCCCGCGCGATATCGATGACGAGGCAACGAAAATCGATGACGTGGACTTGGTCAATATCGAGCGCCTCAGCAAGTCCCTGTCCGCGGCCGCCACCGACGTCGCGGCCGGCACGAGCCCGCACGAGCAGGCCCGCACCATCGTGGACGAGGAGCTTGCCGCCTATACCTCCGCCCAGCGCGTGCGTGATGTGGCACCGGCTGTCAGCGCCCTGCACCGCCGCGCGGCGGACCTCGTGGAGTGCGAGGCAGCTCGCCTGCAGCAAAAGCACCCGGAGCTAGAGGGCAAGCAGCTTGCCGATGTCCAAGGCGCCCTCAAGCGCGTCGCCGACAAACTGCTGCATGAACCGACGGTGCGGGCGAAGAAGCTGGCGGCATCAGATAGCAGCTTTAACAGCGAAAATGCCCTGCAGGAGCTTTTTGGCCTGCAGCTGGAAGGCTCCGGCGTTGCCGTGGCCGTCAATGAATTGCCCACGCTGAATAAGGAGGCGTAAATGTTCCAGATTGGTACCCGTGGCTCCAAGCTCGCCACCACCCAGGCAGGACACGTCCGCGATTGGCTTATCGATGCCGGATTCGATTCCGAACTCCACATCGTCACCACCGCAGGCGATACCAATATGGCCCCGGTCGAGCGCATCGGCGTGGGCGTATTTACCCAGGCGCTGCGCGAGGCGCTGTGCCGCGGCGAATGCGATATCGCCGTGCACTCTTTCAAGGACCTGCCCACGGCCGAGGATGACCGCTTCCGCCTGGTCATTCCGCAGCGCCAGGACAGCCGAGAGGTGCTGGTCGCCCGCGATGGGATGACCCTGATGCAGCTGCCGGAGGGGGCGCGCGTAGGAACCTCGGCGCCGCGCCGCATTTCCCAATTGGCCGCCCTGCGCCCGGACCTGGAGATCCGGCCACTGCGCGGCAATATCGATACCCGCATGTCCAAGGTGACCGACGGCGAGCTCGACGCCGTGGTGCTGGCCTATGCCGGCCTGCTGCGCGGCGGCTACGAGGATCGGGCGAGCGATATTTTCGATCCAGAATTATTCATGCCCGCTCCCGCCCAGGGTGCGCTTGCCATCGAGGCCGTCGCCGGCACCGAGGCCGCCGCGGCGCTCGACGCTGTTGTCGATGAACAAGCCACCGCCGCAGCCCTCGCCGAGCGCGCCGTTCTCGCCCGCCTTGAGGCCGGCTGCACCGCGCCCGTGGCCGCCACGTCCCGCTGGAATGGCGATCAGCTCACGGTGCGCGGCGGCGTCTTTGCGCTGGATGGTTCCCGCCAATTGACCGCCACCGCCTCTGGCACCGCGGCGGAAGCTGCGGAGTTGGGCGCGCGGGTCTCTGATGAGCTTTTCGCCCAAGGCGCGGCCGACCTGCTGGGTCAGTAATTTCTACTTTAAGCGCTAATAATTTAAGGTGTAGATACCATAGATCATTTTTTGCAATGATACCCGGCCCCCTTTAAGGGCATCCCAGGACGTAGCGCCTGGGATTTTGGCCGTTATGACCTTGATACCCACCGACGGCGCGGGGAGAAACACTGCAGGCGATCATGTCCGTGTGCGGTGCCGCGGGCCCAGATCTAGAAAAGAACTTTATGAGCAATGCTGTGTCAGACACCCAGTTGGGCAAGATCGTCTTCGTGGGCGCTGGTCCGGGAAACCCAGACCTGCTGACCGTCCGCGCCCGCGAAGTTCTGGCCAATAACGCTATCGCCGTGGCCGATCCGCAGGTCATGCAGGGCGTGCGCGATGCAGTCGCCACCGCGCTGCCCGTCCCGCAAGAGCTGTTGGATGCCGCGGAAGAGGAATACGCGCAGATGTGCGCCGATGCCAAGGCCAAGGGCGCGCGCCGCAAGCCGCCCCGCCCGCCGGCACCGACCGCCGCGGTGGTCTACGCACCGGGCGAGGACATCGTAAACCAGCTGCGCGAGTGCCTTGCCGAGGCCGATGGCGAGGACGTCATCCGCCTCGTGACCGGCAACCCGCTCAACCGTGAATCCATCAAGGCCGAAATCAACGCCGTGGCCTCCGCCGGCCTGGAATTCCAGGTCGTGCCGGGCATGTCCCTGCCCTCAACCGTGCCGTCTTTTGCCGGGCTGGCCCTGGGCTCGACGTACACGGAGGCTGATGTCACCGATGGTGCCGACTGGGACGCGCTCGCCAATGCCACCCAGCCCATCGTTTTGCAGGCCACCAAGGATGACCTCGCGGAGATTTCCACCGAGCTGCAGCAGCGCGGCATGCCGGCGGAAACCGAGGCGTTTGTGACCGTCCACGGCACCACGCGCCTGCAGCGCACGTATGAGGCAACGCTGGGGACCATCGCCAAGCTGGATGCGGACTTGTCCGGCCCGCTGGTGGTTACACTCGGCCGCAGCATCGATGACCGCACCAAGTACTCGTGGTGGGAAAACCGCCCGCTCTACGGCTGGCGCGTGCTGGTGCCGCGCACCAAGGAACAGGCCGGGCCCATGTCCGCGCGCCTGGCCGGCTACGGCGCCATCCCGCAGAACGTGCCGACGATTTCCATCGAGCCGCCGCGCAACCCGGCGCAGATGGACCGCGCCATCAAGGGCATCGTCGAGGGTCGCTACAAGTGGATCGTCTTTACCTCCGTCAACGCCGTGACCGCCGTGTGGGATAAGATTTCCCAGCTCGGCCTGGACGCGCGCGATTTCGCCGGCGTGCACCTCGCCGCCGTGGGCACCAAGACCGCCGATGCCATCCGCGCCAAGGGCATGGTGCCGGAGCTTCTGCCGCACAAGAAGAAGCAAAACGCCGAGGGTTTACTTGACGTGTTCCCAAACTACGTTGAGGATATCGACGCGGTCAGCCGCGTGCTCCTGCCGCGCACCGATATCGCCGCCGACACGCTTGTCGATGGCCTCCAAGCCCTCCAGTGGGACGTCGATGACGTCGTGGCCTACCGTACCGTGCGCGCCGCCCCGCCCTCGGCAGAAATCCGCGACATGATCAAGACCGGCGGCTTCGACGCCGTGGCCTTTACCTCCGGATCCACCGTGCGCAACCTGGTGGGCATTGCCGGCAAGCCGCACCAGCGGACGATCATTGCGTGCATCGGGCCATCGGCAAGCGCAGCAGCAGAAGAGCTGGGCCTGCGCGTCGATGTCGTGCCGGATGTTGCGGACGTGCCCGCGCTTGTCGATGCCCTCGCCAGCCACGTCGCCGCCCTCCGCGCCGCCGGTAACTTGCCCGCGCCTCGCAAGAAGCGTCGCGCGCGCAAGAAGACTACTAAGGTCGAGAAGGCGTAAGTTTTTAGTCTCGCTCTAAGGAGTACCCAATGAGCTCATTTCCTGCCCGCCGCCCCCGCCGCCTGCGCTCCACGCCGCAGATGCGCAACCTCGTGGCCGAAACCACGCTGCGCCCATCGGATCTGATTCTGCCGATGTTTATCGCAGACGGCCTCGATGAGCCGAATGAGATTTCCTCCATGCCCGGCGTGTACCAGCACACCTTTGACTCGCTGCGCCGCGCGACCGAAGAGGCCCTCGAGGCCGGCGTTACCTGCGTGGACCTCTTCGGCGTTCCGCTGGAAAAGGACAAGGACGCCACCGGCTCCGTGGCCTGGAATCCCGACGGCATTTTGAACCGCGGCATTGCCGCCCTGCGCGAGGAATTTGGCGATGACCTCATCATCATGGCCGATACCTGCCTCGACGAGTTCACCTCGCACGGGCACTGCGGCGTCCTCGATGACCAGGGCCGCGTGCTTAACGATGAATCCGTCCAGCTCTACCAAAAGATGGCCCGCTCCCAGGCCGAAGCCGGCGCGCAGATCATTTCGCCGTCTGGCATGATGGACGGCCAGGTTGCCGCCATCCGCGCCGACCTCGATGAAGCCGGGCGCGATGACGTCTCCATCATGGCCTACTCCGCGAAGTACGCCTCCGCCTTCTTCGGCCCCTTCCGCGAGGCCGTCGGCTCTTCCCTCGAGGGCGACCGCCGCACCTACCAGCAGGACCCGCGCAACTTCCGCGAATCCCTGCTGGAGGCCGAGCTCGATATCGAGGAAGGCGCCGACTTCGTGATGGTCAAGCCGGGCTTGCCGTATTTGGATGTCTTGTCCGCAATCGCGGAGACCTCCTCGGTACCCGTCGCCGTGTACCAGGTCTCCGGCGAGTACGCGATGATCAAGACCGGCGCCGCCAACGGCTGGGTCGATGGCGAGGCCATCATGCTCGAGTCGCTCACCGCCTTCAAGCGCGCCGGTGCCGACCAGATCCTGACGTACTTCGCCACCGAAGCCGCACGCCTGCTCAAGTAAAGGATTCTTGTGACACAGCCTTCTTCTCGTCCGACGCCGCCGCCCGCGTCGCCGGAGCCGGGCAACCCAGGCCCACAGCCAGGCGACCCGCGACCACAGCACGGTCAACAGGAGCCGCAGCCGGGTGCTCCAGGGGCACAGCCCGAAGATCCGCGTGGCCAGCAGGGGCAACAACCCGGAACCCCGGGGCCGCAGCGCGATAAGCAGCGTGAGCCTCAACGAGAATCGCGGCCCAAGCCGCAGCCCGGCAAACCGCGCGGCCAGAAGGAGCCGCAGCCGGGCAAACCGCAGAACCAGCGAAACCAGCGCGGGAAGCCGAGCCCGAATCAAACTGGCGGTGGCCGGCAGGGAGGCAAGGACGCGAAGGGCGGTTCCAAGCGCCCCGAGACCGTGGTCTACATGTTGTGGCTATGGCTGGGCGTCGTCGTCGGCGAGACCGTCCACCAGATCCTCAACGTGGTGCTGACCCTGCTCAACCACGATGTGCTCATGGCGCAGGCCAAGCAGATGGTCGAAAGCGCCTCGGGGGGCGAGGACGGCGAAGAGGTATCGGATTCCTTTATTGAAATGGCCGCCTATGGATCGGTGGCGCTGTCGGCAGCCATTGCCATCGGCGTGCTGGTGCTGCTGCTGTTTTTGCTGAAGTCGCTGGCAGAGCCATCAAAACGCGCGGGCACCTCGCGCCGCATCTGGTTCGCCTTTTCCATTTACTTCGGTTTCCGCATCCTTCTGACCTTCATAGTCACGCCCGCGGGTGCCGACGTCCCCGACTGGCTCTTCGCTGCCGACGGCATGGTGCAAATCCTGGTCGGCGTCGCCGCCGTACTGGGTCTCATCTTCTCCATTAAGCCCGACACCCTTGACTACACCGGCGAGCTCGAGCAAATGCGCGAGCTGGAAAAGGAACTCGAGCAGGCGCGCCGCGATAAAGAACGCGAGAAGCGCGAAAAGCAGGAAGCCAAGGAGAAGGGCGTCAAAGAGAAGGACGCCAAGCAAAAGGACCCCAAGGGTAAAGGCGGCCGCAATCAGTCTCCGCGGAATTCCGCCTCCCACAACAGGGGCGATGACGACAGGGTCAACCGATGACCAGCATGTTCCCCGGCCACGGCCGGCGCGATGATGACCAGAACGGCGGTTCTGCGGATAAGAATCATCGCCCAGGGCCTCGCGACTATAACCGCCCTGTGCAGCACACCACCCAGGATCAAGACTTGTCCGTGTGGCCGCGCCCGCTCCAGTGGGCGTATTGGGTTCTCGTTGTTGCCGCCGTCATCATGCTGGTCAGTGGCATGGTCGGCATCTTCGGCGGAGGCGGCGAGCAGATGGAGCCCTCGGATTCGCGCGTCGCCGAGTACGTGCGGTCGAACCGCCTATTCGTCGCGGTATTTAATATCATCGGTGCAATCATTCTGGCGCTCTTTTCCGCGCAACTCGCCAACGGATCGAAGTGGGCGCGCCGCATTATTTCCGTTGTCATTGCGATTGCCCTCTTCTTCAATATCGCAGCCCTGGCGCTTGGTATCGGCGGGCTTGGCTTATTGGTTATCGCCGTGACGCTGCTTATCGCGGTGGTTCTGCTCTTCCGGCCCCAGTCCAATCGGTTTATCGCCCACCGCAGCCTCCACGGGCGGGGCTGACGGGCGCTGATCGCAGGGCTAGCGCGCAAGCCGAGGCGCCATTGACACGCATGAAGCGCGCGGGCAAAGGCGCGGCAAATTAGCCCCTGCTCCAACTTTTGATTCATAATGAGGGGTATGTCTCGACTTAACCGCGCCCCCATTATCGACGCCGCCCTCGGCCGCACCCCCTCCCGCCCACCAGTGTGGTTGATGCGTCAAGCTGGTCGCTCCCTGCCGGAGTACCGCGCCGCCCGCGAGGGCATCAGCATGCTGGAGTCTTGCTTCATGCCGGAACTCCTCGCAGAAATCACCCTGCAACCGGTGCGCCGCCACGACGTGGACGCTGCCATTCTCTTTTCCGATATCGTGGTCCCACTCAAGGCCGCCGGTGTCAACGTCGACATCGTGCCCGGCCGCGGGCCGGTGATGGAGAAGGCGGTGAGGGAGAAGGGGGACATCGGCAAGCTGCCTATTTTGGAAGCCGACGTGCCCGAAGTTGCCCAAGGCATTGCGGGAATCCTCGGCGAGCTTACCGAGACCCAAGCGCTTATCGGTTTCGTCGGCGCGCCATTTACCCTGGCTAGCTACCTTATCGAGGGCGGGCCGTCCAAGAACCACGAGCGCACCAAGGCGCTCATGCACGCCGAGCCCGAGACGTGGCACATGCTCATGCGCCGGCTCGTGCCCACGATCATTAACTTCCTGCGGGTGCAAGTCGATGCCGGCATCGACGCCATGCAGCTTTTCGATTCCTGGGCCGGCTACCTCAACGAGCGCGACTACCGCGAGTTCGTGCTGCCATATTCGCAGGAAATTCTGGCCAGCGTTGACATTCCGCGCATCCACTTCGGCGTGGGCACCGGGGAGCTGCTACAGGCGATGTCCGAAGCTGGCTCCGAGGTCATGGGCGTGGATTACCGCGTGGCCATGGACGCCGCCGCGCAGCGCGTGAATTCGCGCGTGCTGCAGGGCAACCTCGACCCAGCGCTGCTTTTTGCCGGCGACGATGCCGTGCGCCAGGCCGTGCGCACCATCCGCGGCGAGGTCGAGCGCGCCCAGCAGTGCGGCGATATCGACACCCACATCTGGAACCTTGGGCACGGGGTGCTGCCCACCACCGACGCGGAGGCCATCACCCGCGCCGTATCCATCATTCACGAGGAGGGCTAAATGCGTATTGCCATCATCGGTGCCGGTCTCGCCGGCCTTACCGCCGCTTACGAACTGCGCGATCACGATGTCGAGGTTTTCGAGGCCGCCGGGCGCATCGGCGGGAAGCTGTATTCCGTGCCTTTTAATGACGGCCCCACCGACATGGGTGCCGAGGCTTTCCTCGCCCGTCGGCGCGATGCCGTGGAGTTCTTCCACGCCCTCGGCCTTGCCGGGAGTTTAGTTGACCCGTCAGGTTTGCGCTCGCTGGTCTACAGCGGGGAGCTCAAGGCCCTGCCGCAGGGCGGGGTGATGGGCATTCCGTCGCATTCCGCGCCGGTTGCGCACCTGGTTTCGGAAGAGACGGCGCGGCGCATCGATAACGAGCAGCCCTTCGAGTGGACCGTGGGCGGCGACGTTTCGGTCGGTGAGTTGGTGCGTCAACAATACGGCGGCGACCTGGTGGACCGCGTTGTTTCCGCGCTGCTGGGCGGGGTGTACTCGTGCACCGCCGATGACCTGGGCCTGCGCGCCACCATCCCCACGCTTGCCGATGCCCTCGATTCCCTCGCCGCCTCCCGCCCCGTCACCCTTTCTGCGGCCGTGCGCTCCCTTGAGGAAGCCCGCGCGGATAACCCCAGCGGTTCCGGGCCCGTTTTCCAGACCTTCCGCGGCGGCTACGCCGAACTCTATGAGACCCTGGCCGAAAAATCCCGCGCCAAGATTTTCGTTGACACGTTCATTTCTGGCATCTCGCGCGAGGGCGATAAGTTCCGCCTCACCGGTGCGCCAGGCGATACCGCGCCCTTCGACCGCGTGCTGGTAGCTACACCAGCACCGACCGCCGCGCGCCTGCTGCCCAAGGTGGCTCCGGATGCGGCGACGCGGTTGAAGGGGGTGAAGCTGGCGGCATCGGCAGTCGTGGGCCTCAAATTCGAGTCTGACACCGATCCCTCCGGCACCGCGCTGCCACAAAACTCCGGCATCCTCGTCGCCACCGACCAAGATGACGTGCACGCAAAGGCGTTTACGTTGTCGTCGCGCAAGTGGCCGCACCTGGCAGAGCGCGGCGGGGCGCTGGTGCGCGCCTCGTTCGGCCGGTTCGGCGACGACGCCATCGTCCGCGCCGAAGAAGACGACCTCGTGGACTACGCCCTCGATGACCTGCAACACCTGACTGGCTTCGACGGCCGCGCGGCTGGCGTTGCCGAAATCTTCACCCAACGCTGGTTCGGCGGCCTGCCGCGCTTTGACGCCACCCACCTCGACACCGTGGCCGCCGTGCGCGATGCCTTGTCCCAGTCCTCAGGCGTCGACGTTACGGGGGCTTGGGCCGGCGGCGTGGGCGTGCCTGCAGTCATCGCAGATGCGCGCGCTTCCGCCGCACGCATCGCTAGCAGCTAGCTCGCACGGCGGGGATCCGCATCTAGCATCAGAACCTGGTCTCGGCTGCAACTAGCGCCGGCTGCAACTGGCGCCGGTTGCAACTGGCGCCGGTTGCAGCTAGCGAAGTCGGTGGCTGACGCTGCCGGTAGTTAAGAATCGCCGGCGGTCCCGTACTTGAACCGCGACGCGGTCCGGAGCTGGAGCGAATCGGTTTTGGGCATGCCTAAACAGGCAGCAGGGTTACTGCTGCCTGAACAGGCGCTTGCGGGTGACTCCGCGCGTGCGGAAACCTGACATGCGCGTAGATAACCGGCATGCGCGAGGACACGTCCCTCGGCAGGGAATGGCGGCGGGCCCTGGGCGCTAGGTTCCAGTGCTGGGAACCGGTGTTAGGAACCAGCGCTACGGGGCAGTGCCGAAAGTCCGTGCTGGGGGGCTATGCTAGGCGCTAGCACTAGGTTCCGACGCTGGGGCCGGGCACGGCATCGGGCACGGTGTCGGCCCAGGGCGGTTGCCACACCACCCGCCCGCGTCTGCGGGCGAGGCGACCGCGGCGTGGTGGGGCATTCGGGTCATCGTCGTTGACGCCGTTGTGATATGGGCAGCAGGCCGCAAGGTTGGCCATATTGGTATCGCCGCCGTGCTGCCAGGCTTCCAGGTGGTGGATTTGGCACTTATCCGCAGGATAGTTGCACCGCGGCCACGGGCAGACGGGATTTTCGGCGGCGGCCATGAGCCGCTGCTTCTCGTTAGCCATGCGCTCGGTGCGGTAGAGGTTCACCGCGCCTTCGAAGGGATGCACGAGGGTGATAAGGCCACGCTCGGAAAGCGTGCGCGCGACCAATTCGGCGCCGGTAAGCCGCGCACCATTGGTGAGTTGGATGGTGATTTCCTCGCCGTCACCGTCGATGATGCGGTCGAGATCGTCGAGCGTGATGATCGCATTGGTCGTTACCGTGGGATGCGGGGCGGCGGAGCCGGAGAAAAGCCCCGCGACGGAGTCTAAGGGCGCATCTTCGTCCAGGTTGGACTCCAAGTCAGCGATGAGGGCAGACGGCCCAGTAATCGCGAGCGTCCACGGCGCGTCCTTGCGGCGGCGAATGCGCACGCCGGGGCGCGGCGGGGTGGGCGGATTGATCTCGCGCAGTTTCTTGCGCGCGAGCTTTTCCATCTCATCGGTATCCGCGGCGGTGCGGCAAAGCTCCACCCGCAGCTGCCATGCCTGGCGCTTGGTCTTGGCGCGCGTGGCGTAGCGCTCGATGACCTCGAGCGTTGGCAGCGCGTGGGCGCGTTCGCGGGCGGCGGCCACGGCGCGGCGTTGTTGGCGGGAAAAGGAGGTGGGGGAGAAGAAGGCATCGGCAAGCGTGAGCAGCGTGCGCGCCGTCCGGTTCGGCGCACCGGCCGCGCGCAGCTCGCGGGCGGACATGCCTGTGCACCCGGCGACGATGTCGATGCCGGGCGCCAGGGCCGCGAGGTATGCCTGAAGTGCTGTCATGCCCCGCAGCTTAAGGTGATAGCGCAACTAAAGCGCGGCGCGCGGGCGCAGCCTGTGGATAACTCGCCCCAAAAGCGCTAAAAAGCCGCGGTTCGTTGACGCGACATGTGAATAACTAGCCCTTATTGCGGAAAACGAAGATGGAAGAGAAGTCCTGGTTCCCGTGGCCCATGTCCTGCATCTCGGCGAACCGTTCGATGGCAGCAGTTACGGCGGGCAGGGGCTTATCGGAGGTGCTCTCCATGAGCTTGGCGTCCTTGGCCAGGGCGTCGACGGTGAAATCGCCGGGGTCGGTATTGCGCTCGCCGGTGATAAACGGGCCTTTCATATTGGACATGAACGACAGGCCGGTGATGTCGAGCATCTGCAGGATCACCTCGGAATCGAGCCCCTCGGACTCGCCGAGCTGCAGGGCCTCGAGCAGGCCTTCGGCGGTCACGGCCAAGGCAAGGTTGGCCAGCAGCTTGCCGATGGCCGCCGTCGCCGCCGTTTCCACCCCAATCAGCTTTTCTTCGCCCGCCCAGGCCTCGGCAAGGCCGAGGGCGACCTCGCGGCGGTCATCGTCAGGCGTGCCGACATAAACGCCCAGGTTGCCCTCGCGCGCCGGGCCCAGCGAGCCCACGACGGGGGAGTGGACGTAGGAGTCGACGGCGGCGGCGAACTCGCGGGCATCGTCAGGCGAGACCGTCGTGGTGTCGATCCAGGTAATGCCCTCGGGGATAAGCTGCGGCTCGATGACCACCTCGCGGATCTGGTCGGGGCCGAAGAGAGAGGTGATGATGACCTCGGCGCCCTCGATGGCCGCGGCGGGGGTATCGGCGCGCGCCGCACCCTCGTCCACGAGCGGTTGCGCGCGCTCAGCGGTGCGGTTCCACACCGTCAGCTCGTGCTCAGATAGTAGGTGGCGGGCAAGCTCGGTGCCCATGCGTCCGGTTCCTAAAAATGCAATCTTCATACCTCCCCAGTGTGCCATCTCAGCGGGAATGCCGTTTTCTATGACGTATCACGGAACCTCAGGGAACGTTGGAGGGTTGCTGTGAATTCCACCGACATGCATAGTCAAACTTTTGTATGTCGCGCGAGTCGCTAGAATGACAGACATGCCTAATACTTCCCAGTCGCAACAGTGGTTCGAGCGTTCCTCCAAAGTGATCCCGGGCGGGGTGAACTCGCCGGTGCGCGCTTTCGGCTCCGTGGGCGGCCAGGCCCGCGTGATCGAGCGGGGCGCAGGATCGCGCCTGTGGGATGTCGACGGCAATGAGTACGTCGACCTCGTGAGCTCGTATGGCCCGATGATCCACGGCAATGCGCACCCGGAAATCGTCGAAGCCGTGCAGCGGGCTGCCACCGGCGGGCTGAGTTTTGGCACGCCAACGGAGGGTGAGGCGCTGCTGGCGGAGGAAATCGTCAAGCGCACCGCGGCCGATAAGGTGCGCATGGTCAACTCCGGCACGGAGGCGACCATGTCGGCGGTGCGTTTGGCCCGCGGCTATACGGGCCGCGCGAAGGTGCTGAAGTTTGAGGGGTGCTACCACGGGCACGTGGATGCGCTGTTGGCATCGGCGGGCTCGGGCGTGGCGACGTTTGGCCTGCCGGATTCGCCGGGTGTTACGGGTGCGACGGCGAAGGACACCATCGTCGTTCCTTATAACGATCTGGATGCGGTGCGCGAGGCCTTCGCGGAGAACGAGGGCCAGATTGCCTGCATCATTGCGGAAGCCTCTGCCGGCAATATGGGCACCGTGGCCCCGAATGAGGGCTTCAACGCGGCGCTGAAGGAAATCGCGCATGCCGATGGCGCCCTGCTCATCCTCGACGAGGTCATGACCGGCTTCCGCACCTCCTATAAGGGCTGGTACGGCGTCGATGGCGTGGCGGCGGACCTGGTGACCTTTGGCAAGGTGGTTTCCGGTGGCTTGCCGGCCGCGGCCTTTGGCGGTCGCGCCGAGGTCATGGACTACCTGGCGCCGGATGGTCCGGTCTATCAGGCGGGCACCTTGTCCGGTAACCCGGTGGCGATGGCCTCGGGCCTGAAGTCGCTGCAGCTTGCCGATGAATCCCTTTACCCCCGCCTTCAAGAAAAGGCCGACCAGCTTGGCGCGATGATTTCCTCCGCGCTGGAGGCCGAGGGCGTGGCGCACCACATTCAGCGCGCGGCATCCATGTTCTCCATTCGCTTTGCAGAGGGCGAGGGCCGCAACTTCGCGGACATGCAGGCCGCAGAGAACTTCCGCTTTGCCCCGTTCTTCCACGCGCTGCTTGAAAACGGCATCTACGTGGCACCGAGCGCGTTCGAGACCTGGTTCGTCTCTGATGCTCTTGGCGATGCCGACTTCGAGCGCATCGATGCCGCCCTCAAGCCCGCCGCGAAGGCCGCGGCTGCAGCGCGTCCCGCACAATAAGGCCTGCGCAACAAGGCCTACTCAACAAGGAGAGACATGACACGCACCATCGTTCACCTCGTGCGCCATGGCGAGGTACACAACCCAGGAAAGATCCTGTACGGGCGCATCCCGGGCTACCACCTATCCTCGCGCGGGCATTCCATGGCCGCGCGGACGGCGGAAAGCTTCCGCGATCATGATGTGACCTATTTGGCGGCCTCGCCGCTGCAGCGCGCGCAGGAAACGGCGCGGCCGATTGCGCAGGTAACGGGGCTAAATGTGGACGTCGATAAGACGCTCATTGAGTCCGGCAACCAATTCGAGGGCCTGCGCACCAAGGGTTTGCGCTCGGCGCTGTGGAATCCGCGGCACTGGCCCAAGATGGTCAACCCGCTGGAGCCGTCGTGGGGCGAGGCGTATGAGGGCATCGCCGAGCGCATGCTCGGTGCGGTCGACCGCGCGTATACCGCGGCAGAAGGCCACGAGGCCGTGCTGGTGAGCCACCAGCTGCCCATCGTGATGGTGCAGCGCACGGTGCTGGGCCAGCGCCTGCCGCATGCGCCGTGGAATCGCGAGTGCGCGCTGGCTTCGGTAACCTCGCTGCTTTTTGAGGATAACCAGGTCACCGATATCTTCTATTCCTCGCCGGCGCAGGAGATTTAATGGCACGCACACGCACCCGTGCGGCAACGCGCGTTGTGGCAGCCGCGCTTTCTATAACCGCCCTGACCTTGACCGCCTGCACGCAGGACGCCGAAAACGCGCAGAACGCGGTGGCCACCGGCGGCGAATTCGAATTCATCTCCCCGGGCGGGGAGCGGGAAATCCACTACGAGGAAGCCGATAGGAAACCGCTGCGCAGCTTCAGCGGCGCGGATGTCCGCGATACGGATAAGACCATTTCCTTGGATGACTACGAGGGCGAAGTCGTGGTCTTGAATTCCTGGGGCCAGTGGTGCGCGCCGTGCCGCGCCGAGGCCGATGACCTGCAGGCAGTGCACGCAGAGCTGCAAAAACGCGACCTGGGCACGGTCCTAGGCATCAATGTGCGCGACTATAACCCGCAGGTATCCAATGACTTCTTGGACGATAACGGCTTGGAGTACCCCTCCATCTATGACCCGCCGTTTAAGACGGCCGCGGCGCTCGGCGGCGTGCCTACGTCCGTGGTGCCGACCACGATCGTCTTGGATAAACAACACCGCCCGGCTACCGTTTTCTTGCGGTCCATCACCACCGATGACGTGATGGATGTTGTGGATAAGTTAGAAAAGGAATAAATGGATTACGCAGCAAATATCGGCGGCCAGTTTGCCGAAGCTGCCACCTCCGGCCCGTTGATCCTCGGCATCCTCGCCGCGGCTCTGGCGGGTCTTGTCAGCTTTGCCAGCCCCTGCGTCATCCCGCTGGTGCCCGGCTATATCTCTTACCTCGCCAGCGTGGTTGGCGGTGAGGTGAGCTATGACGAGAAGCTGGGGGTGGGCGTCGGCAAGCGCAGGCAATGGGCCGTCGTGCTGGCGGCAGCACTGTTCATCTTGGGCTTTACCGTGGTCTTTGTGCTGGCGACGGTCTCGGTCTTTGGCGCGATTTCCGCGCTCACGCTCAACGCCGATACGCTGATGCGCGTGGGCGGTGGCGTCACCATCTTGATGGGCGTGGTTTTCCTGGGCGCGATTCCGGCGCTACAGAAAGACACCCGCCTGGCGCCGAAGCGCTGGACAACGTGGCTGGGAGCGCCGCTGTTGGGCGGCGTGTTTGCGCTGGGCTGGACGCCGTGCCTGGGACCCACGCTGGCGGCGATTGTGTCCATTTCCGCCGGCACCGAAGGCGTGACCGCCGCCCGCGGCGCCCTGCTTATCGTGGGCTATTGCCTGGGCCTTGGCCTGCCGTTCCTGCTGGTGGCGCTGGGGTCCGCGCGGGCGATGCGCACCATTTCGTGGGCCCGCAAGCATTCGCGCACCATTCAGATCATTGGCGGCGTGGCGATGATCCTCGTGGGCCTTGCTCTGGTTACCGGCCTGTGGGGCGAGTTTATTTCCTATATCCAGAAATGGACCGTGGACTACGGCGCAACCCTCATTTAGGAGAAACGTGAAATATATCCGCAAAGCCTGGCGCTGGCTTACCAGCATGCGCACTGCGCTGGCCCTGCTTTTCTTGCTGGCGCTCGCCGCCATCCCCGGCTCCCTCTTGCCGCAGCGCGACCTGAACGAGCAGAACGTGCAGGAGTTCATCGAATCCAATGGCACCGTAGCGGAAATCTACGATAAGCTGCAGCTTTTTGATGTCTTTTCCTCCATCTGGTTCCAAGCCATCTTCCTGCTGTTGGCGGTCTCGCTCATCGGCTGCATCATTCCGCGCTCCATCGATCACTACAAGGCGTGGCGCACTCAACCCACGCGCGCGCCGAAGTACCTGCACCGCCTGCCGCTGAGCGCCGAGGGGCATTCGGATAAGAGCGAGGAAGAACTCAGCGCGGAGATCCACAAGCGCCTGAAAAGGTGGCGCGTGGCCGAGTACGCCCCGGATAAGGATCGCGCCGGGGTGCACGCCTTTTCGGCCGAGCGCGGCTACGGCCGCGAGCTGGCCAACCTCATTTTCCACGTCGCGCTGGTGGCTATTCTGGTCACCGTGGCCGCTGGCCGCCTGGTCAACTACGAGGGCCAGGTCATCGTGGTGACGGAGTCCGGCTCGCAGGGCGGCAATACCTCGCTGGAGCAGTCCACGGAGTTTTGTAATACCTCCACCTCGAACTTTGACTCCTTCCGAGCAGGGCCGCTTTTCGATGGCACCGGGCTCCACCCCTTCTGCATGACCGCGCACGACTTCACCGCGAAGTACCTGCCCAATGGCCAGGCGGAGATGTTTACCTCCAACGTTTCTTATGCGGAGGGCGACGATATTTATAAAGATTCTTCCGAATGGAAGGACTACGAGCTCAAGGTCAACCACCCGCTGCGTCTGGCACAAAACCGCGTCTACCTGCAGGGCCACGGCTATGCGCCGACGGTGACGGTGGAGTGGCCGGATGGGGAAAAGCGCACGCAGACCATCCAGTTCCAGCCCACTGACACGACCTTCTTCCTGTCTTCGGGCGTGCTGCGCTTTGACCCGCCTGCGGGCATGTACCCGGATCTTTTCGAGCGCCGCCAAAACCAACTGGCCATCCAGGGCCTTTTCGCCCCGACGGCCGAGTGGAGCGGTGAGAATGGCAAGCTTTTGCAGTCTTCCCACCCGGGCCTCAACGATCCGGCGCTGGCGGTTGATATCTACCGCGGCGATGCTGGCCTCGATACCGGTACGCCGCAGTCGCTCTTCTCGCTGGACACAAGCCTCGTGCACTCCGGGCAGCTGCAGAAGATCGACCGCGTGAACCTGAGCCAGGGCGATGACGTCACGCTTGACGATGGCACCAAGATCACCTTCAACGGCGCCAATGAGTTTGCTAATTACCAGGTCTCCTATGACCCATTCCAGAAGTGGGTGCTGGCATCCGCGCTGATCATGTTGGTATCCCTGGTGGCCTCATTGATGATTAAGCGCCGCCGCGTCTATATTCGCCTGCGGCCGGATTCCGCCGGCGGCACCACCATCGAGATGGGTGGTCTCGCCCGCACCGACCGCGCCGGCTGGTCCGAGGAATTCCACGAGCTGCACCGCGCGCTCTTGGAGCTTCCGGATCCAGATGAGGTGGAAGAAGACAAACTCTATACTGATGATTGATCCAACTATAGTTGGATCCCGCTGTGTGCATGAGTAAGGTATTCAGCATTATCCCGCACGTGTGAAGGCTAGGTGGACTCCCTTGCAGATCGATCAGAATCTGTCGAACTTCTCGGATCTCGCGGTGCAGACCGCATTCGTGGTGTACTGCGTCGCGCTATTTATGTCGCTGTTGTATTACGGCCGCATTCGCAGCCTCATCGAGGCGCGCCGCGCGGGCCGCTCGGAGGCGTCCAAGGTATTGGTCGGCGCTGGAGCCGAGGCTGGCGCCACGACTGCTCCCGCGGCCGGAGCTGGGACTGGCTCTGACGCTGCAACCGGCACGGACGCGGCATCTGCCAACACCGATTACGAAGCTGAGGCCGCCTCTGCGGCCGCCAGCTCGAGCGAGGATAAAGTCGCGGAGAAGGAACGCAAGCTGGATAAGCTCGGCGGCATGACCACCTCGCTGATGTGGGTTGGCATTGCTTTGCACGCCGCGGCAATCGTCCTGCGCGGGCTGGCCACGGGCCGTTTCCCGTTTGGCAACCTCTACGAATACGTATTGATGGTGTGCTTCGGCGTGCTGCTGGTGGGAAATATCGCCATGCAGCGCAAGGAATGGCGCACGGTCTGGCCGTGGATCCTTACCCCGGTGCTGGCGCTGATGTTTTACGGTTCCACCAAGCTTTATGCGGATTCCGCACCGGTGGTGCCGGCGCTGCAATCGCACTGGCTGCCCATTCACGTCACGGTGGTGTCCTTGGGCGCGTCCATCGGCATCGTGTCCGGCATCGCCTCGCTTTTGAGCCTGTTGCGCCTGTGGCAGCCAAAGGACGCCGAACGCGGCTTCTTTGGCGCGCTGGCTTATCCGCTGCCGTCCGCGGCGAAGATTGACCGCCTGGCATACCGCTTGGGCGTTATCACCCTGCCCACCTTGGGCCTAGGCATCATCTTGGGCGCCATTTGGGCAGAATCCGCGTGGGGCCGGCCTTGGGGCTGGGACCCGAAGGAAACCGTGTCTTTTGCCACTTGGATCCTCTATGCGGCCTACCTGCACGCCCGTGCGACCCCGGCCTTCCGCAAGGCCGCGCCGTGGATCAACATCTTGGCTACAGCCGTGATGATCTTCAACCTCTTCTTCATCAATATGGTGGTCTCCGGCCTACACTCCTATGCGGGGCTGAACTAAATGGCCACCAACCATAGCCCGCGCAATAAACAGGGAAAGCCCGCCGGCGATAACGAGCTCATCTTGGGCTTGGGCGCGCAGATTGCGCAGCGGCGGCGGGAGTTGGGCATCGTCCAGCAGCAGCTTGCCGATGCCGCCCAAGTCTCCCGCTCCACCCTCCACACCATCGAACACGGTGGGGCAGGCGTGCGGTGGGAAAAGGTTATCGCCGTGGCAGAAGCGCTGGGCTTAGAGATGCGTTTCGTGCCAAAGGATTAATCCTGGTTGTCGTCCTGGCCCTTTGAATCACCGTTGCCGTCGGCGTCGCGAGTGCGGCGCTGGCGGCGTTTTTCTTCCTCGGCCTCCTGCTTGCGGCGCTGCTTGAAGCGCTCCTTTTCCAGGTTCCACAGGAACTCCTCGTCATCATCGGGGCCCTTGATGGAACGCGGTTGTTCTTCAACCTGGCGGGACTTCCAGGATGATGGCCCAAAGGCCTTCCACACCAGGTAGGCGGCGAGGACAAAAAGCAGTAGGAGGATTAGTCGACCCATGCAGATTATTCTACCTGTACGGCGTACAATCGACCCCCATGACGCACAACCCTGAGCCACCAAAACCGGACCCCGAACTGCGCCGTCGCTCCCGCAAGGCGCTATGGAAATACGGGCTCGCGCGCGTGGTGCTTTTTATCGCGCTCACCGCGGTCATCGAGCTGCTGGCGGTAGGGATTGGTTTCCCCATCCCCGTCCTCGTGGCAGCGCTCCTAGCCCTTTTTGTTGCCCTGCCGCTATCGATGCTGATCTTTAAAAACTGGCGCATCGAGGCCACACAGACGCTGGCGGAATACTCCGCGCAGCGCAAGGCGCATAAGCAGTGGGTGCAGGCCGAATTGGAAGGCCGCGCGGAGGCCTAGGCGCGCAAGCCTAGCCCTGGACTAGACGAGGGCGACGGCGATGGCCTCGATGACTGCCCAGATGAGCATGGCGCGCCCGGTAAGCCCCAACACGGGGATGAGCTCGGCGCCGGTGGCGCCGCGATTGACGGTGCGCACCGCGCGGAGTGCAAACGGGAAGTAGACCAGACCGGCGAGCGCGAGCCAGCTGCCGAAGGCAACCGCGATGGTGAGCATGAAGGGCAAAAGCAGCAGGCCGGTAAAGAGCAGGCGGGCGTTCTTATTGCCCAGCCGCACCGCGAGGGTGATCTTGCCGGCCTCGGCATCGGAGGGGATATCGCGGATATTATTGACCAGGTTCACCCCGGAGCTCATGGCGCCGATGCCGATGGCCAGGGCTAGGCCCGTCCAGGAAATGTGGCCGGATTGGGTAAATTCGGTGCCGAGCACGGCGACGAGGCCAAAGAAGACGAAGACGGCGACCTCGCCCAGGCCGCGGTAACCGTAGGGGTTCTTGCCGCCGGTATAAAACCACGCGCCGGCGATGCACAGCGCACCGATGAGGATGAGCCACCAGGCACCAGCGGCCAGGGACAGGATGATTCCGGCCAAGCCAGCGACGGCGAAGCAGCCAAAGGCGGCGTATTTCACGTGGCTAGGCTGCGCGAGGCCGCTGCCGGTCAGCCGTTGCGGGCCGGTGCGGTCAGCATCGGTGCCGCGGATGCCATCGGAATAGTCGTTGGCATAGTTCACGCCGATGATAAGCGCCCACGCCACGATGAGCGCGAGCATCGCGCGGCCGATATGCCCGCCGCTAATGCCGAAGGCCGCGCCCGTACCTGCGACAACGGGTGCGAAGGCGTTGGCCCACGTATGCGGGCGGGCGCCATTGATCCAATCCTGTGCGGTAGCGGAATAATTACCGGCTGATGAAGTCATAGCCACCATTGTGCCACTGGGCTAGCAGCGTTCAGCAATCAGGAAGCCGGGGTCGGGGCTGGGGCCGAGGCCGGGCCCCGGTGAAGGTTAGGCGCTAAAGAGGGCGGCGACGGCCTGGCGGTCGACCTTGCCAGGGCCGGTGGTGGGAAAGTCCGCGAGGCGCTTTAAGTCCTTAGGCAGCTGCCAGCGGGGGAGTTCGGCGTCTTCGAGGGCCTCGAAGATATCGCCAAGTTCGGCATCACCGGTATAGGCGGCCACGATGGCCTGGCCCAGCCGCGGGTGCGGGATGCCGACGACGCACGCCTCGTCAACACCGGGCACCCGGAGGATCTCGCGTTCCAAGACGTCTGGGTGCAGCTTCAACCCGCCGGAGTCGATGACATTATCGAGGCGCCCGGTGACGGTGAGGATGCCGTCTTTGATGACACCGGCATCGGAAGTGGCGAACCACCCGTTTCCGGGAAACGCCTCGTGGCTTGGGGCATTGCGGTAGCCCTGCGCGATGGTGGGCCCGCCGAGCAAGATGCGGCCGTCCTGGACGCGGGCGGTCGTTCCAGGCAGGGGGCGGCCATCGTAGACGCAGCCGCCGGCGGTCTCGGAGGAACCGTAGGTGGTGGTGATAGTGATGCCCTGGTCCGCGGCCGCGGCGTGCAGGCGCGGGTGGATGGCGGCACCGCCCACCAAGATGGCATCGAAACTCTGGAGCGCATCGATGCCCTCCGCCACATCCATGGCCTTGGCCAGCTGCAGCGGGGTGAGCGCGGTGTAGGTGCGGTCGCCGGTGCGGGAGAGCTCCGCGGCGGCGCGGGCGAAGGCAGAGATATTAAAGCCTTCGCTGAGATCGAGGCAGAGCGGATCCACCCCGGCCACTAGGGAGCGGACGAGGACCTGGATGCCGGCGATGTGGTGGGCGGGCATCGCTAAGAGCCATTGCCCAGGGCCGCCGAGGACCTGGTGGGTGGCATCGGCGCTGGCGACCAGGTTGGCCGGCGTTAATTGCGCGCCCTTTGGGGTGCCGGTGGACCCGGAGGTGGAGACCACGAGCGCGATATCCTCGGCGATGGGCTCACCGGCGCGCTGGGAATTGCGCAGGAGGGTGGCGCGGGTGGCATCGGCAAGCGGCAGCGGCAAAAAGCAGGACCTGCCGGCAATGGCGGATTCGAGGTCCGGCAGGATGGCCGCGGGATCGTGCGGATCGACGGGCAAGGGGGCGAGGATAGTCACGGCACTAGATCTTAAGGCCACGGCGGGACAAACCCCGGTTGCGGTCGGGGTGAGTCGATGCGGGAATCAGCGGTAGCTGTCCTCTTGATCAAAGGGCCGCTCGTTATTGGCCTCGGCCTCTTTAATGCGGCGCAGCATCCACACGCGCGAGCCAAGAACGCCCGCGACGGCGAGGACCGCGAGCAGGATACAAAATGCGATGAGCACGGTGCGGGGCACTCCTTAGTAGTAATAGGGGAACTCGTCCCAGTTGGGCTCGCGCTTGTCCAAGAAGGACTGCTTGCCCTCGACGGCCTCATCGGTCATATAGGCCAGGCGGGTGGCCTCGCCGGCGAAGACCTGCTGGCCCATCAGGCCATCATCGGTGAGGTTGAACGCGAATTTCAGCATGCGCTGGGCGGTGGGGGATTTCATGTTGATTTCCTGGCCCATGCGGATGGCGGCGTCCTCGAGCTCGCCGTGGTCCGCGACCTCATTGACCGCGCCCATCTCATACATGCGCTGGGCATCGTAAGTGCGGCCCAGAAAGAAGATCTCGCGGGCGAATTTCTGGCCCACCATCTTGGCCAGGTAGGCCGAGCCATAGCCCGCATCGAAGGATCCGACGTCCGCGTCCGTCTGCTTAAAGCGTGCCTCCTGGCGGGAGGCCACGGTCATGTCGCAGACCACGTGCAGCGAGTGCCCGCCACCGGCGGCCCACCCATTGACCACGGCGATAACCACCTTGGGCATGGTGCGGATAAGGCGCTGGACCTCTAGGATGTGCAGGCGGCCGCCTTCAACCTTGGCGCGGGCCTCATCGACGCTGGATTCATCCGCCGTGGCATCATCGTGGGCATGCTCGGTGGCATAGCGATACCCCGAGCGCCCACGAATGCGCTGGTCACCGCCGGAACAAAACGCCCAGCCGCCATCCTTTTGCGATGGCCCATTGCCAGTAAGCAAGATCGTGCCCACATCCGGGGTGCGGCGGGCGTGATCCAAAGTGCGATACAGCTCATCCACGGTGTGCGGCCGGAAGGCATTGCGCACCTCCGGCCTGTCGATGGCGATGCGCACAATCCCATTCTTCCGACCGTCCGCCGCCAGACGGTGGTAGGTGACGTCCGTGAGATCCCCAAAGCCCTCAACCGGGCGCCACAATTCCTCACGGAACGGATTTTCGGTGCTGTATTTCTTCTGCTCGCTCATAGCGCCCAGCATAGTGGGCGCGAATAAGTTAAGTCCCCATTCCCAACCCTCACCTCTACGCACTGCCCAGCATGCTGGTAATAATCGATACTCAATAACTGCGAGGGGTTACCCGCAATGTACCCGTGTACCCTGTGCCGGCGCGGTCATCAATACGGTGGGAAGACTCGAACTTCCTCAACCCTTTAACGCCAAAGGGTGCCTAGATGTCCTCGAATTTCCCCTCGAAGGCGGGGGCATACTCGCTGCAAGTGCGTAAAGGCTACCGCCACGCGCGCGGCGTGGCATGACTAAAGCTTCGCTATGAAGTTATCAGTTCCGTATTCCAGTTCAACTGCTGGATGCGGGTATCAAGCTCCCGGTACTGCTTGGACAGGTCATCGACCCGTTTGCGCAGTTCTGCTACCGGCAGCGTGGCCACGAACTTAATCTCCGCGCGGGAGTAGCGATCCTGGCGCGCGCCCGCGGCCTGGGCGAGGTCGTGGTAGATGCGGCGGGTGCGCACGAGGCCATCGCGAAGCGCCAGTGCCTGCATCAAGTTCTTCTCGCCATCAAAATCAGTGGCCACGTTTGTGGCATTGATGGCCTGCACGAGCTTATCGATGCGCCCAGTAATGCCCTCCAACTCGCGCAAAAGCTCGGCCGGATCCTCGTCCGGGGTATCGCCCTCCTGCACGCGCACGACGGAGAGCAGGCGCTCGCGCAGCTCATTGAGCCGATCCTGCGCCTGCGCGCGCTCTGCTAATGCCTCTGCCAGTAACATGGTTCCTCCTTCAGGGTAGGTAGGAACCAACCTAGCCGGGGTGGGGGCTGGGGTCAATGGGGCTGAGACACAAAAGTGAAGCTGTGAACGTATCGCTTGTGGCTCTCCCAGTCAGAGCTTAGTTCTCATTACCCCTGATAGACTTCGCGAACCGGAGGTAGCAGGAGGGAGGTGACTGGGGTTCAGTTCTCATTACCCCTGATAGACTTCGGCCGCGCCCCCGACAAGCTGGAGGTACGCTGGGGTTCAGTTCTCATTACCCCTGATAGACTTCCTCAGCGCCGCTAATCCAATCCCAGTCTGCTGGGGTTCAGTTCTCATTACCCCTGATAGACTTCGGTAACCCGGGATAACGTCCATTTCTTGGCTGGGGTTCAGTTCTCATTACCCCTGATAGACTTCATAAAGGTACTGTAAGGTACTAAGTACAGCTGGGGTTCAGTTCTCATTACCCCTGATAGACTTCTCAAGTAAATGTCTTATTTCCTCCTCGCGCTGGGGTTCAGTTCTCATTACCCCTGATAGACTTCCCCACCGACAGGAAGCCTCTCAACAAGAGGCTGGGGTTCAGTTCTCATTACCCCTGATAGACTTCCACCCCGCGAGATAGTGCTTGCTCTAAGGCTGGGGTTCAGTTCTCATTACCCCTGATAGACTTCAAAGGAAAGTAAATCATGCTAGGAACATGCTGGGGTTCAGTTCTCATTACCCCTGATAGACTTCCAGTGCGGCCCAAAAAAGGCCGTTTAACTGGAGTTTATTGGTGATCCTGCTTCAAAAAATTACGAGTTGGGACGGTTTTTCCTCTACTCCAGCGGGCTCTGCCTTAGAAAATCTGATGGCTTTTGCCCACTGATTATCAGTGACGGAAATTATCCTGATGTCGCCACCTTCTGGGAGAGCTGTCTTTATTTGTTTGACGGTCGAAGCGATTCTAGAAGACAGTGGGAAGTACTGGACATAAACGCTTAGTTGAGACCTGCAGAATCCGAGATCTAAGAGATGGTTTCGGAATTTGTTCGCTTCACTAGTTTGTTTCTTAGATTTAACAGGCAGATCGAACATCACCACACACCACATTGGTTCACTATCCTTCGCTGGCATCGAGGATTCCTTCCCAACGGGGTACGCTTAGATCACGAACTGCTCCCTCGACATACAGGCCATAGTGCTGGCCAAATTCATTAAAAACGGTGCTTAATGATTTTCCATCAGCTTCGAAGGCCCAAGTTAGAGCAGTGGAAATTGCTGTCTTTTGAGAAGCAGCTAATTCATCTCCATAGTTGATGGTTGTGAATACGATCTGGTCCACCATGGGGCGGAAGGGTTCCATGAGATCGTCCACAAGAGCCCAGTTATTTCCACGGCCATGATGAAACACACCGAGTGTTCCAGAGAGTCCAGCACCGGCGATGGCACGAATCCCATAGCCACGCAAAAGCGTGTAGCCGTAATCCAATGCGGAATTCCAACCAGGATCGCCGGCACCGGGTAAGCGCGAGAATGCTTGGTCATGCGATAAGCAGGACCAGTATTTTCGGGCTGCTTGAGCCTCCCGATTCTCGGGATCCCCGGACTTTACAGTGCGAGATAGTTTAACCAGTTCATTGGCACCGTTCTTTTGTAGAGCTTTCAATACGGACGCCTGACCGTGGATTTTGGCAGCGACTATCCGAGTCCAGGCCTGTTTCTTTTTAGGAACAGAGAGCTGCGCTTGTGCTTGCTGTCGTGCACCCAACCGTGAGTGCTGATTCCATGGGTAGGCCCCAGACACTGGAACGCCCCGCCAATCGCAAACTAATAATGCGATGTCATAGTCACCAAACTTCTGAAGCACGGCACCACTGATTGAGCTCTTGGATCCGATCAGAACTACTGCAATTTGGGATAGGGGTATAGCGACATCGTCGGCATCGACCTTGCTGATGACGAGTTGGCCCCGAGAATATCGAAGTGAACCGTGAAGATTTAGACAGTCTATTACTCGCCATCCAGCATTCATTTTCTTACTCCGCCTTCCACGAGATTGGAAGGTGCGCATTGCTGGTGAGCCTTGCTCTGCCCAAAGCATCACGCCTTACCACCGTAACGTGTCCCTCACCAAAGAGCTTATTTATAGCAGGCAGCCAACCTGGTCGGTCAATAATCTTCTTAGCACCTATCGAAGTATCTTCACGCAGACCTTCTGCGCTCATTTGGAGTGGTCGGAGCCTTAACGTGGATGGGGAGTAAAATCCGTCCAACCGCCAACGTCGGACTTGACCGAGCTCGCTTTGCATCTCCGCGATTTGGCCGGTATTGAAGTTAGACGTATCAATGACCAGCTCGTCATCGGTGACGAGCCAACCTAGGTACTCTGCTGTATTTTCTGCCAGTGCCTTTCGCAGCTTTGGTTCTGCTTGTCGGACAGACATGGTTTGCGGCTTGATTTCAACAGAAAACAGGTCTTCGTGACGGTGTCGAATGAGATCGGCGTTATAGACGCGAAGCATGCAGTAAACCGGCGCTTTCTTACCGGGAATCTTGTAAATGCGTGCATGGTGGAAGCGGCTCAGCTCGGCATAGCCGCCACGAACCTTGATGGCTCCCGCACCTACAGGGAAGACTTCAATGTCATCTTCTGCGTCATACCAAGTACCGTGAATGCGGATCCGTCGATCTGGGTTTTCTGGAAGTCCGTTATTTTCATCGAAGTCCGGTTCTCGGGTAAGCGCACACCACAAAGCTTCACTAGAGGCACGGTCGATATCGGTGACGGAGATGGCGTCGCCGACTCGGATGGTCTTCAATTCGCCAATGCTATCTTCGTGTGCACGCCCATTTCCTAGGCGTAAACGCAAGTTGGAGGTGACGGCGATGCGATCTTCATCCAGTGCCTTTTGCAGCAGGACAGCCAGTTTTTGCATTTTGGGAAGCCAAGCATTCCACGCAGCGCGGTGCTCTGCATCGGATCCGGTGAATTCTTTCCATTGTTCGGCAGCCTGTAGAAGCTGAGCTTCACGCTTTTTATTGGAACGAATGGCTAGGGTTTCCGCGACATAGTTTTGGGTAAACGCAACGACTGCCGCATCGACTGCATGGTGACGTCGGTCGAGTCGGGACTTTCCAGTTCCGTCAATAAACCGTAGCTTGTCGGAGATACCTGCAGCTCGGCGCGCTTCTGCAGTAAGCTCACCACGGTAGACGTTGACCACAGTATTTTCTTCCTGGAACCGTTGCGCCACTCGGCCGCGCAGCTCATTTGCCATCCACGCTACTGATTCCATGGAACGAGCATCTAAAGGTTCATCGACAACGGTGCGTTTTAACCGGTCGCAGACGTTCTTGCGGAATTTCTTGAAGTCTTTTGAAGTCATTCCGGAGTCTTCTGACCAGTGTCGTGTCCTATCAAGTGCCTCTTTGACGCTGACGCCTGGAATATTGGTTTGCGCAGCCCACACAGCAAAAGGAATGTTCTTTTTTGCCAAGTTGCAGCGATGACAGGTGGCAACCAAGTTGTCCCTGGTATTTGTAGAGCCTTCGCCCGCACGCGGAACAATATGGTCCATCTCGCAGGTTGTGTAGGTAATAGGAGAACCGCAGTACGCGCATTGGCAGTTCTGTCTTTGCACGGATTGGTAGCGCCACAAATCCGAACTGCGCAGTTTTCCGTCGATTCCTAGGTTTTCCTGCATTTGCTTGAAGAGCTCTCGGTTCCGCTTGTGGCGGGCGTTGTTAGCTCGGTCAATTTCATTGGCTTTGGATTTGCTAATGAAGCCATCGCGAACGTGCTCGATCACCACAGATTTGGGAGCGCCCCATTCATCTGCTGCAGCTTCTAACCACCGTGCCACTCCTTTAAGGACACGGTCTACGGCTGGATTGCCAACGGGTTCACCAATTCGAGGCGCGGGAGGTGCCCAGTCTTTGGGGATATCAAACTCAGCTAGGCGGGCTTCATAAAGATCCAAATTTTCGTCGAGCATTCGGCTAGTCAGACGCATCAAGGTGTCTTCGCTGTAGGCAGCACGCCCAATTGGGAGGTGAAGGGAATCTAGTTTCTCTTGTTCAGATTCATCTAAATTGGCGAAGAATGCTTGAGTTTGTGCTCCGGCTGGGGAGTCGAAGTCTTCCACCTCGGAGTTGGATAGGGCCTTCAGCATCGCAGCACGCTCATCGTCGTTGGCGCCTTCCCACCAGTGCACGAGGGGTTTTATCTTGCACCCCAGGATAGTTCTGTTGGTATCGTGCACCGGGGGTGCAGCTCCGGCGCGTTCACCATCATCGGTCATCGTGGCAGTGCCGTGGAGCTGGCCTCTGTCGATGTTTAAGACCTCGGCAACTTTGAGCCACGACGGCTCCTCTTTATGCGAGAGGTTGATCAGGTAGTTAAAGACGATGAGTTTTTCGTCTCGGTCGAGAGGAGTAGAAACACCGTCGCGGTAGATACGCAGGTTTCCAGCCAAAGCGACGATTCGGTATTGCTGAAAAGCGTCCGAAGCTTTTAGAGCACGGGGTAGCTTTGGTTGCAGCGGGTCTTTTCCTACGCGCCCAATTTGTGCGCCCTTGGGAGATTCTGCGGCGAAAACAAGATCCAAAATCTGCTTTCGGAGGGCGTCATCAATTTTCTGCACTCGGCAGATTTCGTTGATTTCACGAGCGTGATCAATCTGATGAAGACGAGCCGAGATTACTGCTTGGTTAACCTGCTCCTGTGGTTTCTTTTCATCCTTTTTCTTCCCGCCACCGCGCAGCCTGTCCTTGCCAAACTGCGCAAAGGAAATTAGCTGGCCAACGGTAACGGTTTCCGGAATCTTGTGGCCAGTGGACTCCTCGAGTTCTTTGCGGATCTGTTCAAAGGCATCGCTCGGTTTGTCGGGAGAGTACAAGCTCGATACTTTCCAGTACGGATTCCGCCAGCCACGGTGGTTGGCTATATGGCGGAAAGCGATGGAGAGGTACATTCCTCGTTGGGCATCGTCGGAGATATATCCATTGACCAACGCAACGCGTGCGTTCCAGGGGAGATAGGGATCGGAGTAATGCTCAAAGGGGCGAGTTTCCCATCCTTGGGAGGTGAGAAACTTTTCCAGATTTATCATGCGGCGACGACGGCGACGATAAAGGCGACGAGTTCGTCGAGCTACGCCAGAAGAAGCAAGCCTCGTTACCGCCCGCTTTTGCTGGTCTGGATCTAGTCCAGAATCGTGAATAAGCGATACCGAGCTCAGGATATTGACTGGCTGGTCATTATCATCTACTTCAATGGCGGTGCATCCCAGAGAATAGGTGCCAACATCGATGCCAACGCGGTAGGAGAGGGACACGAGGAAAGTCCTTTCAGATATAAGAAAAGCCGAACCCGAAGGTTCGGCTGGAGCATTCAACGCCGGAAACGAGCCGACGCTTACTAAGGTTCAGTTCTCATATAAGAATATAACTTATTATCCGGAACATTTGTAGATCAGGCAGAATATATCCACCTATTGGGGGTAAATATTAACCCTGCTGAGTGGCTCCGATGAGCAACTGTGGCCATCCCAACTTAGGTAGGGGTAAATAATGCCGGATAGTATGGCTCTATGAACATAGATGACGTTCTCGACCGCGCCCACGTAGTCTCCCTCCCACTGGCCGTGAAGTTTCGCGGCATCACCACGCGGGAGGCACTGCTTATTGATGGGCCTGCCGGTTGGGGTGAATTTGCGCCGTTCCTGGAATACGGGCCCGCGGAATCGGCCGCGTGGCTGCGCGCCGGGCTGGAGGCCGCTTACGAGGGGTTTCCTAAACCCGTCCGCGAGTGGGTAGAGGTCAATGCCACCATTCCCGCCGTTCCCGCCAGTGAGGTCCCGGCGATTGTGGATCGCTACCCCGGCTGCCGGACGTTCAAGATCAAGGTGGCGGAGAAGGGCCAGACGCTTGCCGATGACATCGCGCGCGTCCAGGCCGTCCGCGATCACGTCAGCGCCCGCGGCGTTGTCCCGGTGCTGCGCGTAGACGCCAATGGCGGCTGGAGCGTGGCCGAGGCGGTAGAGGCTGCCCAGGCGCTCATGCCGCTGGATTATATGGAACAACCCTGCGCGAGCGCGGAAGAACTGGTGGAGGTGCGCAGGCAGCTCATGCGCAACGGGCTTTTTGTGCGTGTGGCCGCGGATGAATCCATTCGCAAGGTGGAGGATCCATACCGCGTGGCGGATCTGCAGGCGGCCGATGTGGCGGTGGTCAAACCCGCGCCGCTGGGCGGGGTGCGCCGCGTCCTCGACGTGGCACAACACCTGCGCGAACGGCACATGGATATTACGGTGGCCTCGGCGCTGGATACTTCTATTGGCATCAATATGGGCTTGGCGGCAGTGGCGGCGTTGCCGCAAATCTATGACGACGAAGATATCGACGTCACCCCGGCGGCAGCGGGTCTTGCCACGGGCAGCCTCTTCGAAGAAGATGTCACCGCGCCCCGCCAGCTACACGACGGGCACCTGCGCGCCGAGATCCTCGCCCCAGAACCGGACCGTTTGTCCTCCTTGGCCGCCCCGGCCAGCCGCCGTGAGTGGTGGTTCGGGCGCCTCCGGGAATCGTGGCAATTCCTGTAGTCGCTCCTAAAGCATAAGAAAAGCGCCTGGCACTTGCCAGGCGCTTTTATCTATCTAAACCTTAGACCAACTCGTGGGTGAGGTTGGCCGGGCGGGTGTAGGTATTAACAACCGGGGACCACTTGATGGCGTCGTCCACGATCTTCTGCAGGGTTTCCTGGTCGGCGTCGCCGTCGATGTCGACCTTAACGTTGACGTCGGAAACGCCTGGGCGCTTGTCCTCGCCCAAGTCACCAACGCCCCAGGTTGGGGAGAGGTCGATGTCGCCGACGATGTCGAGCTCCAGCTTGGTCAGGGTGACGCCGCGGTGCTGAGCGATGGCCTGGATGCCAACGTTGATGCAGGCGCCAAGACCGGCCTGGGCGACCTCGGTGGGGTTGGGGGCGGAGTCATCGCCAAGCAGCGGCAAAGGCTCGCCCACCTTGATGGTGTGGTCGCGCACGGTGGTGTTATTGCGGAAGAAACCGTCAGCCTCGGTGTGGGTGCGGACGTGCTTCTTGGCACCCTCAGGGTTGTCGATGTTCTTCTGTGCTAGGTCGTTGAGCTTCTCGCCGTCGATAGGCTCGAGAGCGTCGCCTTCGTTGTGGTTTGGGGTGAGATCAGACATTAAATTGCTCCTTGTATCAGATGTTTATTAACTGATGGCGCCATGGTAACGCGAAGGCAAATATAAATCTAGAACGAGAGGTCTATTTTGTAGAGAATGCCAGGTCTAGAATGAATATAAATGTGTGCACCGCATTTGCTGACCTGTGAATTTAGAAATTGACACCGTAGTGCGCCTAGCCTAGGTTCGTTCTGAACAAACCACTTGGTCTAGTTAAGAAAGAACGCATGGTTCACAATCGGAAGCTGTCGCGACGGCAGATACTGCGCAGCGCAGTGGCAATGGGCGGGGTAGCAGTAGGCTCGCAGGTGCTATCCGCATGTTCCACGCCGCGGCAGGAGGACAAGCCCCAGTCTGGACAATCCGGGCAGGGCGAGGAAACCCTCACCATCGGATTCGTACCCATCGCGTGCGCGTCCCCGCTGGTCGCCGCCGACGGCCTGGGCGCCTTCGCAAAGCAGGGCCTCAACGTTGAGCTGCGTAAATTCGCGGGATGGGCAGACCTCTGGACCGCCTATGCCACCGGCGCCTTAGACGTGGCGCACATGCTCTCGCCCATGCCGCTGGCCATCGATGCCGGTGCCACCAATGCCTCCCGGCCTACCGAGTTGGCCTTTACGCAAAACACCAATGGGCAGGCACTGACCTTGTCCACTTCCCACCTGGATACCGTGTCGCGGCCCGCGGACCTCGAGGGCATGGTGCTGGGCATCCCCTTTGAGTATTCGGTGCATGCCCTCTTGTTGCGCGATTACCTCGTGGCCGGCGGGGTCGATCCGGTCTCCGATGTGGAGCTGCGCCTCTTGCGCCCGGCCGATATGGTGGCACAACTTTCGGTAGGTACTATCGACGGCTTCATTGGCCCAGAGCCCTTCAACCAGCGCGCCCTGACTACCGGCTCGGGCCGCGCCTTTGTTCCCACCCGCCAGATGTGGGATAACCACCCGTGCTGCTCGGTGGCCGTGGCAAAGGAAGTGGACCGGGACGTGCGCGACCGCGTGGTCGCGGCGCTGCACGAAGGCGCGCAGTACGTCGATAGCCCGCACCACGTCCATGAATCGGCCTCCATGCTGGCCAAGGAGAAGTACCTGAACCAGAAGGAAGAGCTGATCTCGCGGGCGCTGGCCGGAAACTACACCACCTGGGACGGCAAGGACATGGTGGATCCACAGATGATTAAGTTCGGCGGCCGCACCTCTGCCACCGCAATTACGTGGATGGCCGCCCAAATGGCCCGCTGGGATCTGGGCGGAAAGGCAATGCCGATGGATGACCAAGCGCTGCTAGATGTCACGAAATCCGTTTTGCCGCGCGAGGCCGATCTCACTACGGACCCAGTGGAAATCAACGGCCATACCTTCGATCCCCTGCACCCCACCGCCGGATACCAGCGTTAAGGACCCCCACGCTTATGACCACACTGAAAAATCACAGCGCTAGCACCAGCACCGCGCACTCCACTGGCACCCACACCGCAGCGCCCAATTCGCGCCGCACCGCCGGCCGCAAGAAGAAGCGCCGGGAGAGCCTGTGGAAGGCGATGGGCCTGGGTATAGCGCTTTTCATTGCCTTCATCGCTATCTGGCAGGCGGTCGCGGCTGCGGGCTGGCTTTCCGATATCGCCCCCACCCCCGCGCGCACCTGGGATAGGGCCGTAGAGATCCTCTCTGATCCTTTCTACCGGGATGGGCCGGCCTCGGTGGGCATCTTTTGGCACATGGTGGCTTCCCTGCGCCGCGTGCTCATTGGCTTTGCTATCGCCATGGTGATAGCCATTCCGCTGGGCTTTTGGCTGGGATCTTCTGCCACCTTCCGCCGCGCGACCGATCCCTTTGTCCAGATCCTGCGCCCCGTCTCCCCGCTGGCATGGCTGCCACTAGGACTGGCGCTGCTTCGCGATGCCGAAAATACCGCCGTCTTCGTCATCATCCTCTCCGCCTTGTGGCCGACGCTGCTCAATACCATCGAGGCCGTCCGCGGGATTCACCCCACGTATAAGAACCTGGCGGCCACGCTCGGCACGAACCGGATGCAACAGCTCCTCTATATCGTCGGGCCGGCGGCGCTGCCGGGGATTATCACCGGCATGCGACAATCGCTATCCACCGCCTGGTTGGTCATCGTGGCCGCAGAAATGCTCGTCGGTGGGCAAGGTGTCGGCTTCTTTGTCTGGAATATGTGGAACCGCCTCGATATTGATGCCATCGTCGTGGTCATCGTCTTAATCGGTGTCATCGGATTGGCTCTGGATTACCTCGTTGCCTCCCTGCAGAAAGTGGTGCGCTATGACTAATGCCCATATCGAATTTGCTGGTATTACCAAAAGCTACGGCCCAACGAAGATCATTGGGGAAACTTCAGTATCCATTGGGGAAGGCGAGTTCGTGTCCGTGCTGGGGCCATCGGGCTCCGGCAAATCCACCATGCTGAATATGATCGCGGGCCTGGCATTCCCCTCTACCGGCGAGGTGCGCGCGCGAGGAGAGGCCGTGACCGGCCCAGGTCCTGACCGCGGCGTGGTATTTCAAAATCACGCGCTCCTGCCCTGGATGACGGCGCGCGGGAATATCGAATTCGGGCTGCGATCGGCCCGCCCGGAGCTATCCAAGGCTGAGCGCACCCAGATTGCACAGGACTTCCTCGACGAGGTCAGTCTGGGTCATGCGGCAGATAGGCGCCCGTCGCGGTTATCTGGTGGTATGCAACAGCGCGTCGGTTTGGCGCGTGCCTTTGCCATTGGCTCGGATATCTTATTGCTCGATGAGCCCTTCGGCGCATTGGATGCGCTTACCCGCCGCCAGCTGCAGTCGCTGTTGCTAAATGTGTGGGAAGAAAACCGCCGCACGGTGGTCATGGTCACCCACGACGTGGATGAGGCAGTATTGCTCTCGGATCGCATTGTGGTCATGTCGCCGGGGCCAGAGGCCACCATCATCGAGGACATCGAAGTAGGGCTGCCCCGCCCGCGCAGCGGTAGCGATGACTCCGCGGTGGTGGAGCGCAAAAATGAGCTGCGCGAACGGCTCCTTGGGCTGCTCGAAAACGGCTAGAGCGAGAGGATGTTCCTATATAGGTTGTCAACTTCGTGGGTGGGTTTGTTGGGGGTGTGTTGACTTTAGGTTGCTGGGTGCTGTTGCAAAGTTGGGGCAGTAGGAAGAGCGAGGTGAAATAATCACAGCCATGGGTATCTTCTCCGGTCGTCATTTCCCCGTGACATCATTCTGCGGGCAGTGCGGTGGTACTGCCGCTACGGGGTGAGCTACCGCGATCTGGAGGAAATGATGACCGAGCCGGGCGTGCCGGTCGATCACACCACGATCTACCGCTGGGTCCAGAAATACGCCCCTGAGCTGGAAAAGCAAACACGGTGGTACCGGCAGGTACCTGACTGGCAGGCCAGTTCCTGGCGGGTGGATGAGATCTATATCCGGGTCGGCGGCAGGTGGTGCTACCTCTATCGGGCGATCACCGCCGGTGGCCAGACCCTGGACTTTTACCTATCTCCGAAGCGGAACGTGGCCGCAGCGAAGCGTTTCCTGGCCAAGGCCGTCAGATCCAATGCGTCAGCCGGGTATCCCAGAGTGATCAACGCCGATAAATCACCCTCCCTAGCCAGGGCAATCGCCGAGTTGAAGTCAGAGGGAATCTGCCCGCCAACAGTGGAACACCGGCAGGTGAAATACCTCAACAACATCCTGGAAGGCGACCATGGTCGGCTGAAGCGGATTCTCGGGCCGAAAGGCGCGTTTAAGAACCGGACATCTGCATATCGGACGTTGAAAGGGACGGAGGCGATGCACTCATTGCGGAAAGGGCAAGGTACGATGTTTGCCTACGGGCAACCGAACCCGGACGCGGTGATCGTCAACCGGGTCTTCGAGATGGCCTAACAACGCCCACACGCAGCGGCCATCAGGGAATGAGAAACTGAGTCTTCGCTGCTCTCCGCCCAACTTTGCAACAGCACCTATTAAGTTAACTTTACGGATTTTGAGGGTAAGGTTTTATGATCCAGTCCAATAAACTAGGTGTAGGGGCGGTTATCGTAGCCCTAGCTGTCCTATGGCAAGGAATCGGCACTGCGATAGTCGGAGCCCAAGTAGACCCAGAGCTATCTACTTTTACTACGTTTTCAGCGTTTCTTATCGCGGCGATTATCTCCACAGTGGTCTATTTAGCGTTTTATCGTAGAAAATACCGAGCTACGGAAACACCGCATCCCCCCATGAAAATGACAACTGCAGCAAGCCTCAATCTGTTTACTGCGGGCGCTTTCTGCTTATTCTATGTTTCCACTACTTTGATGCAGCCCACTGCAGCAAGTGTCATCGAAACAGGAGTCGGCCCTTTTATTGTCGCAGTAATAATGACTTGGTCGGCCAGAAGGCTCAGCAGTTCATTGGTGTCAACAACTGCAGTAGTGGTTCTGGCTCTATGTTTTTTCCTCCTAGGAACGGGAAGCAGTTCACCCCAGTCTTATCTGGGTTTCGCTCTAGCTGTAGGCGCAGGAATTTCTGCGGTAGGAGTGCTTTACTCCTCGCGCTGGGCTACTGAACAAGGGAACAGCGTTCTCACGATTGCAGCAGTGAGGTTTCACTTAGCTTGGATTATTAGCGGTCTCGTGGCTTTCTTTTCCGTGGAAGCGGAGATGCTTCGAGGCTCTACCCTGTCAATCGTCCTGCTATCGGTGATGTGCATTACTTTTCCTATCCTGCTCTTGCAGTGGGGAATTACCTTAGCGCCGCCTTTCATCTCGGCACTGATCATCGCGGCCCTTCCGGCCGTGGTGATGGCTACCGAGGTGGCATTGGGCTCTCAAGTCGAACCAATTCAGTTAACTTTGTTGATGCTCATTGTGGCAATAACCATAAGCCAAGCACTGTGGGGAACACGGAAAAATGAAAATATTAGTAGTTGATGATTCTTCAAGTGGCGCCGATCTGGTGGCAACCCTGCGCCAAAAAAAGGGACGTAGAGGTTGCTACTGCTAACCCGCCGTATGCCATCTCAGCTAACGAAGACGGGAGCATTTCCGATCCATGGGCCCTGGCCCTACTCCGGGAATGTAGCCAAGAAAAATTTGACCTTGTTGTGCCGGGAAGTGAAGTGCCCCGAGTTTTGTTCCTAGGCATTTGCCTTGTTTTCCATTATTGCCTGTGGCGGGTTCTGCTTCCAAAATTCGGTTTCGACCTCGACCGGGGTTCGGTATCCCAGGCTTTGGTGGAGCCTTGTCTCGTTCCACCATGACACCCACTCGAACGTCGCGATTTCTACCTCGACAACGTCATCCCACCTGCGGGTATGAATCAACTCACCTCTTGTGAGGGGCCGTTAACGTTTTCAGCCAGAGCATTGTCATAGGAATCACCAACAGTCCCGGTGGAAGCGATAATGCCGTGCTGGGCAAGTCGCTCGTTGTAGACCACGCTGACGTACTGTGAGCCGTGATCCGAATGGTGAATGAGACCTGTTGTTTCTTCAGCACACACGATCGCCTGGTTGAGAGCTTGCAGCGGCAGTGCTTCGGTGCGCATCGAGTCTGATAACGCCCACCCAACGATCCGTCGGGAGTAAACGTCGGTGACAAACGCGGTGTACACAAAGCCTTTCTTCGTGCGCATATACGTAATGTCGGCCACCCACAGTTTATTTGGGCCTTGAGCTTTGAACTCACGCTCAACCAAGTCCGGGCGCAGATCAGGCACGTTAGCTTTTCGGGTTGTAATCGGTGATCCGCCTTTGCCTTTGCCAGAAACACCGGCCAGGCGCATCAGTCGGGCGGTTTGTTCACGACCGATATCGATTCCGTCACGGCGAAGAGCATGCCACATTTTCCGCACACCGTAAACACCGTAATTATCCCGATGAACAGCACTAATGCGTTCAACTAGAACAGCATCACGAAGGCGACGAGCACTTAACCCCTCGGGCTTTGGACTGGCGATAACCACGCGGGGTGATAAACCCACCAGTTCGGCTATTTTTCAACGTCTTACAAATGAACTCGGGCAGAGAAACGATTCCGGTATTCATCGATGAACCGGATCATTTCTTAACGTTTCGGGTCGAGTCATGAGGCGAAAAAAGCCGAGGCAGCCTTCAGCAGCTCATTAGTATCGCGTAGCTGGTGATTTTCGCGGCGTAGCCTGGCATTTTCGGCGGCCAAATCTTCACACACAGGTTCTGGGGTGTTTCCTGCACGGCGGGCAGGCTTAAGTCCATTGACGAGCTGTGTGCCATGAAACCCCAACTTTGCAGCTACTGCCTGGCACGCGGGGCGCATTGACATGTTTTCCGCCACGATGCGGTCCTCTACAAGACGGACCACACGGTCGTTTGCATCTTGGTCAAATTTTCTTGGCATGTTCCAGATTTTCCCATCTACTCAAACGGAACAAAACCTGGGACACTTCAAAGATGGTCTTTATTCTTGCACCAATAAGGGCATCGGAACACATCTTTAACCTGCGTTTTTTACGGGTGCTCACCCACTTGTAAAACGAGGAACGATTCAGCTTTAACACGTGGCACATCCGCTTGACCGAGTATGCGGTTCGGTGGTCATAGACAAACTGGAAGCGGATCACCAGTGAGTCTCTTCGGTAAAATACTTCGCGGCCTTGCGCAGAATATCGCGTTCTTCGCGCAGTTTAGAGACTTCTGTTTCTAGCTGGCGGATTCGCTAAGAATCAGTCGTCTCCTGGGCTTTATCGTGCACGGCTTTTATGCGGGCACGTTTGCCCGTGCCGTATTTCTTGACCCAAGAATGTAGCGAGGCTCGGTTGATGCCGAGTTCGGCTAATGCTGAGTTCAGCGAGAGGCCCTCATTGTTCCTTATAGAGGGCCACGGCATCGCGTTTGAACTGTTCGGAGTACCTGGACATGGTGGTAGATTACCAATCTTGCCAGCCCGACTGGGCTGGATATCAGGTGTCCACCAAATGGGGGTCAGGTCCGAACGCAGATAAACATAACCTGCCTCAGCATGGGGCTAGGAGTATGAATCCTGGGCTCCTCTGAACGGAACTGCTAACAGCGTAATGGGCAGGCGGTTGCCTGCCCCCTCGCTGCTAGCTACGTTTGCTCGGCGAGTGCTACCTGTGCCGCGTGCACGGCGGCCTTATCGGCTTCCTGGATGAACCACGAATCGGTGCCCGGAATGGGCGGGGCCAAGGTGGTATCCGGGTACTCGGCGTGGGCGGGGATTCCCACGAGGTGCAGGCGCTTATCCACCGTGCCGTCGGCGTTGTGGACCTGGCGGGTATCGGGGTCCTCAGCAGGCGAGCCGGTGGGCACCTCGATGCCATCGCTTGCGGTTTCCGTAAACGCGCGCACGCGCCCGGATTCTACAAGCGAGCGCATGAAGGAATCGTGCGGGGTGCGGCGGATATCGGGCTTGTGCACCCAGGCATCGAGAAGCGTCGTGCCCGGGATGCGCTTGCCGCCAGAGGCGCTGGAGCTGATGGTCCATTCCCCGGCGTCGGCATTCGTGCCCAAGACGGGGTTGCCGCCGACGAAGCTGACGATGCCGGCATCGACAAGCGCCAGCAATTGCTGCGTGCGGAAGGGTGGCGGGCCGGAGCACGTGGTCTGGCCCAAGGAAATGGCCTTATCGAACATGTGGTGGCGCGACTCCAAGGTATAGCGGCCCTCGGCGCCGAGGACCTGGGTGGGTTTGCGGGAGAAACCGACCGACCACAGGGCGGCGCGCACCGGACTATCCGGGCCTTTTTGGGCCTCTGCCAGGTCCTCGCACAGGCTCTGCACGATGTGCTGGGTGAGCTCCTGCTGGCTGGAAAAATCCTCCGTAAGCAGGTGCATCCAGCGCAGCAGGCTGAAATCCTTGGTGGTATGGCGCGCAATGACCTCATCGAGCTGGGCCAGGCCGTTATAGGCCACGCCTGCATCTACCGGGGTGGCATCCAGCGCAGCGATGATCTCCTCGCGGGAGGCGCGCAGGCTCTCCGGCTCGACGCGGGCGAGGGTATCGATATAGGCCTGGTAGGCATCGCGGGCGACCGCAGGCCACACTTCGGTGTCATAGTTGATGGAGCGCGCGCCCGTGCGGTGGGATAGCTCGGCAACGACCTTCTTTAGGCGCGGGATCTCCGCGGCCGGTGGGAGGGAGTCTTCATCGGATTGCGGTAGGAAGGGATAGCCGCGCCGGGAAGCAGCCGCAAAGGTGGGCTCGGTACCAGTAGCCTCATAGCGCATGCCCCAAGGCTTGGAGGAATCCTCGACGAACTTGCCGCCGCGGCCCACGGTGGACAGGATGAGGATATCGAAAAAGCCCATGCCAAGCCCGCGCACGAGGACCTTCTCGTTGTCCTTGATGGAGTCAATACCCTGGTCAATGGGGTTATCGGCGCGAATCCAGCGCAGGCTGGGGTTTTCTTCCAAGGTCTTTAAGATCCACCGCTCGTTTTCGGTATAGCCTTGGTTTTGCCAGCCGGTGACCGCCAAGGTGGAGCCGGCCTCAACAGTGGTGTCGTTATTGAGGTGCAAAACATCCGCGCCATCGCGGGATTCAATATCCACCACGCGGGCGTGGTGTTGCTTGACCTCAACCCACTCCGGTACGTCCTGCAAGACGGAGCGGAAGACCCACAGGATGTAGTGGCCGTAGAGCGCGCGCGGCAAATAGGATTCGGGACGCAATTTCTCCAGCTCTGCGCGGCCGAATTCTTCAAGCACCTGCGGATCGAGCGGATGGGCGGCGACGTAATCGCGGGCGCCGGGGGACACGTGGGCATCGCCAAGCGTCAGGCGTATCCACTCGTAGATGGTGGGGCCTTCAACCACCGGGGCCTCCACCGTGGAGTTGGTCTCAGAAAACAGCGTCATGCCGTGCGCGAAGGTATTCATGCACAGGTATTTGGGCTGGTTGATATCCCAAATCTTGCCGCCGCCGTGTTGCGCGTCATCGATAAGGTGCAGCGTCAGCTTTTCTGGTGGGTGGGACACAGTATTGAGTTGTGCCACGAGGCGCTCGAGGACGGAAATGCCGCGGGGGCCAAGTCCAATCAGCGCGATGGATGAAGTGTTATCGGTCAACGCGGAGCCCTACCTTCTAGCTTATAGACCAAGCGGAATTGTCATAATAGACAATGAAGTCTATCAGTTGGGGCGCTGGCTAAATATGCATCCACTGTGGCTCCGCGGTGGCAGGGCGCGCTCGCCAGCCGGAACACCCCGGGCAGGCGTGAAATTAATTCTTGGGCGGGCTGAGTGGTAGACAGATCGGTAGGCAATGCGCGGCGGGGGTGGCGGGCCGAAGCGTTGCCTTAGGAAGCTGGTGCGCGGGTAGGATTGTGGTCATGACAATCAAGGTTCGCGATGCCCACTTACATAACCTGCGCAACGTCGATGTGGATATGCCGCGCGGCCAACTCGTGGCGGTGACGGGAGTCTCCGGTTCCGGAAAGTCTTCCCTGGCCTTTGGCACCATTCACGGGGAAGGGCAGCGCCGCTACCTGGAATCGGTGGCGCCGTTTGCGCGCCGGCTCATTAGCTCCGCGGTGGACCCACAGGTAAGCCAGGTAGAGGGCTTGCCGCCCACGGTGGCGCTGCAGCAATCCACCTCCGGCGGCGGGGCGCGCTCCACGGTGGGCACGGTCTCCGCACTGTCTAATAGCGTGCGCTTGTTGTACTCGCGCGCCGGGGATAACCCTGAGGGGCTCTACTCGGATGCCTTTTCACCAAATACCCCAGAGGGCATGTGCCCGCAGTGCCAGGGCGCGGGCGTGGTGCACGAGCCCACCGAGCAATCGATGGTGCCCGATCCCACCTTGTCCATTGAGCAAGGCGCCATTAAGGCCTGGCCCGGTGCATGGGCCGGGAAGAATTTCCACGATATCCTCATGAACTTAGGCTATGACCTGGATTCGCCCTGGCAGGACCTGCCGCAGGAAGACCGCGACTGGATCCTATTTACAGAAGAACGCCCCGTGGTCACCGTAAAACCGCTGCGCGGTGCGGACCAGATCCAGCGCAATTATGAGGGCACGTGGCGCTCGGTGGCCAGCTACCTCACCAAGACGCTGCAGGAGACCCAATCGGAATCGCTGCGCAAGCGCACGTTGTCCTTCATGGAATCCCGCGAGTGCGATACCTGCCACGGCCGCCGGTTGAACCCGCGGGCGCTCAAGGTGACGTATGCGGGAATGAGCATCGATAAGCTGGGTGCCCTGCCGCTGGATCGGGTCTACGAGGTACTCAGCGCGCAGGAACCGGAGGAAAACTCCGCTGAGGATCTGCTGCTCAAGCAGGTGTTGCCGGCGCTGACCTCCGCCCTGGAGCTGGGGCTGGCGCACCTCAGCCTGGACCGGCCCACCCAGAGCCTTTCGGCGGGCGAATTGCAGCGCATTCGGCTCGCCGCCCAGCTGCGTTCTGGCCTCTTTGGCGTGGCGTATGTGCTCGATGAGCCGTCTGCCGGCCTGCACCCCGATGAGCGCGGGGCTGTGCTGGATATGTGCCGCCGGTTTATTGACGCCGGCAATTCGGTGCTGCTGGTAGAACACGATATGGATCTGGTGGCCCAGGCGGATTGGCTCGTGGACGTTGGCCCCTACGCCGGCGAGGGCGGCGGCAAGGTGGTCTATTCCGGTCCGGTCGAGGACTACGACGCCGATACCCCTACCGCCCGCGCGTTGGCGCAGCGTGAGCTCGCGCTTGCCGATGCCCCCCGTACCCCCTCCAACCACCTCCGCCTCCACGGCATTTCTGCGCGCAGCATCGACGGGCTCGATGTGGACTTTGGCCTGGGGCAATTTACCGCGGTGGCCGGTGTATCGGGTTCCGGCAAGTCGACGCTGGTAAGCACCGTGCTGGCAGAAACCCTCAAGGAATCCGCCACCGCCGTGGCGGATGAGGATAAAGACGATGCAGACGAGGGCGGCCACGAATTCTCCCTTGCCGGGGTAGAGGGCCTGGATAAGGTCTCCCGGCTGGTGCAGATTTCCCAAAAGCCCATTGGCCGCACCCCGCGTTCCACGCTGGCCACCTATACCGGCCTTTTCGATAACGTGCGCAAGCTTTTTGCCTCCACCCCGGAGGCCAAGGAGCGCAAGTGGACGGTCTCGCGCTTTTCCTACAACGTAAAGCAGGGTCAGTGCCCTACCTGCGGTGGCGCCGGAAAAATCGAGGTAGAACTGGTCTTTTTGCCGGGGTCCTATACCACCTGCCCGCAATGTGGCGGCGCCCGCTTCAACGATGAGACCCTCGAGGTGACCTGGCATGGGCGCAGCATCGCAGAGGTGCTGGAGCTTACCGTGGATGAGGCCGCCGAATTCTTTGCCGAGGAACCAAAGATCCACCGCGCCATCGCCACGCTGCAGGCCGTGGGCCTGGGCTACCTCCGCTTGGGGCAAGGCGCGCCGGAGCTTTCCGGCGGCGAGGCGCAGCGCATCAAGCTCGCCACGGAGTTGCAGCGCTCCCGCAATTCGCGGCGCGGGCACACCGTCTACATGCTGGACGAGCCCACCACGGGCCTGCACCCGGCCGATATTGCCCTGCTCAATGCGGAGCTGCACAAGCTTGTCGATGCCGGGCATACCGTGATCGTCATCGAGCACGATCTCAACGTTTTGGCCAGCGCGGACCGCATCATTGAGATGGGCCCCGGAGCCGGTGCGGACGGCGGGCAGATCATCGCGGATGCCACCCCAAGCCAGCTGGCCGCGGAAGATACCGCGACCGGCCGGGCGCTGCGGGCGCGCCAGCGTCAGAGCTAGCATTTCCTCGGTTCGGCGCTGGCATCTGGGAGATTCCCTGGGATCTCACAGGAAAATGATGTACATCTGGTAGGCATGACAAATAATGGCTTTGGTGAAAACGGTTCCAATAGCCGAAAAGGCTCTCATGATGATGGCCGCGGCACTGACGAGACCCGCCAGTGGTCTGGCCCGGCCGAGGATGCCACGCGCCAGATAGGCCGCGTCCCAGATAATGCGGCCGGTAACGCCCGCAACCAGCGCCCACAGCAGTATTTCCCGGGCGCGCAGCAGCCGCAGAATGAGACGCGGCAATTCGACGCGAACGCCGATTACCAGCAGAATTACCAACAAAACTACCAGCAGCCCGGCGGGCAGTATGGCCAGCAGTACGGTCAACAACAGTATGGCCAGCAACAATACGCCCAGCAGCAGTATGAGCCGGTGCCATCAGACTATGACCCGGATCAGCGCGGTAGGGGAAAGAAGAAAAACGGCGCGATGGCCGGGGTCTTTGCCGCCATCGCCGTGGTTGCCATCTTGGCGGCGGGCGCCCTGTTCTTCTTGTGGCGCAATGCCGCGAGCGATGCCGATAAGCCGGCGCCAGAACCGGTGACGGAAACTACGACCACGCAGGTGCCCACCACGGTGACCGAAACCGAGGATGCGGGACCCGGTATTTCTGAGCGTTTGCGCAATCTGCCGAACCTGCAAGACGATCTCCCCGAAGATATTCCTACCGAGCTGCCACCGGAAATTCAGGACCGCCTGGAAGAAGGCGATGACCTCGACGTGGAGCGCCTCTTGCGGGATCTCTTTGGCAATAGCGGCAACCAGCAGCAGGGCTAACCAGCGGTACCGGATATAGGCAGGGCGGCGGCGCGGCACGGCAAGGCGCGGCGGGAATGCCATTTGCCGATTGCCAGCCGCTGCGCCGCAGTAGGTAAAATCTGGCAGCATGAATGAATCGATGCAGCTGGCTGAACAGGTGGCCGCCCAATTAGCGCGCCACCTTACCGATGTGGTGCTGTGCCCGGGATCCCGCAACGCACCGCTGTCCCTTGCGCTCTTGGCGCGCGAGGATATCCGGGTGCATACGCGCATTGATGAGCGCGGCGCTGCGTTTACCGCCTTAGGCATGGCGCGCGTGCAACACCGCCACGTCGGGGTGGTGATGACCTCCGGCACGGCCGTGGCCAATACGCTGCCCGCGGTGGTTGAGGCGCACTATTCGCATACCCCGCTGGCCATAATCAGCGCGGACCGCCCGGAGCGGTTGATCGGCACTGGCGCCTCCCAAACCATCGTGCAAGATGGCATCTTCGGCGTCTATGCGGATACCACCCAGGTCAATGCGGCAGAGGATATCGCCGCCCTTGCGGAGCGGTTTGAGCGCGACCTCCAGGTGCATATCAATATCGCCTTTGACGCACCCCTGGTAGGAGATAGCCTGCCGGAACGGGTAAGTGGCGATGGCACCCGCGCGGCCACCCCGCGGTTTTATGACCACGGCGAGGTCGCGGTGGACTTGAGCAAAAATACCCTCGTCATCGCCGGCGATGAGGCCTGGGAGGTCGAGGGCTTAGAAGACGTGCCGACCATCGCGGAGCCCTCCGCGCCGGGGCCGTTCCACCCCGTGCACCCGGCCGCGGCGCATATTTTCCGCAAGGCGCAGGTTTCCGCGAATGACTATGTGGTCAATACCAAGGTCGAGCAGGTCATCGTGGTGGGCCATCCCACGCTGCATCGCGGCGTGCTCGCGCTGATGAATGACCCGGATATCGAGCTCGTGGTGCTCTCGCGCACGGCGGACTTTACCAACCAGCGCGGGGATAACGCGCGCCTTGGCACCACTGTCAAGACCACCGGGGAGCCAAGCCGCGAGTGGCTCAAGATTTGCCAGGGCGCGACCGACATGGCCGGCGAGGCCGTGCGCGCAACCCTGGAAGATGAAGAACTCGGGTTTACCGGCCTGCACGTAGCGGCGGCGGTAGGCGATACGCTTGCGGTCAATGACACGGTGGTGTTGGGGGCCTCGAATCCGGTGCGCGATGCCTCCCTCATTGGTATGCCCTTTGACGGCGTGGATACCTACGCCCCGCGCGGGGTGGCCGGCATCGATGGCACCGTGTCCCAAGCCATTGGCGTCGCCCTGGCCACGCAATCGCTGGATCCCACCAATTGGCGCGCCCCACGCGTGATGGCCCTGGTAGGGGATGTGACCTTCCTGCACGATGCGAACGGGCTGTTGATCCCGGAGGACCAGCCGCGGCCGGAGAACCTCACCATCGTGGTGGCCAATGACAATGGCGGCGGCATCTTCGAGACCTTGGAGCAAGGCGCGCCCGCGCTTCGCGATGCCTTCGAGCCGGCCTTTGGAACGCCGCATGGGGTGGGCATCGGCAAGCTGGCAGAGGCTTATGACGCAGACTACCGCCTGGTGACCACCCCGCAGGAGCTGCTGGATACCCTGGCAGAGCTCAAGGAATACTCCACTGGCATTACCATCGTGGAGGCGCAGACCACCCGTGCTACGCGCCGGGCGCTGCAGGATAAGCTCACGCAGAAGGTGGGCCAGTAAGTGTCCCCGCGCTATAGGCCCGCGGTTTTTCGGCGCCGGCTGCACCAGCTCGTGCTGGCCGTCTATGTGGCGCTGATCGTGGGCTCGGTGGGCCTGGTGGTAGGGCCCTTCCTTAATGACCGCGCCATTTCCGCGCAGCCTAGCCGGGCCTTGGCTACGGTCAAGGACGTCGGCGCGCTGCGCACCACCGTGGATTTCCAAGATAGCGACGGGATTTATCATTCCCCGCGGCAAGGCTTGCTCTATCCCACGGACCTGGGCGAGGGCCAGCAAGTATGGGTGCAGTACGCCGAAGATAACCCGGATTTGGTGAAGGTAGAAGGCCGCGAATGGACCTTGGCGGTCATACCGGCGCTGTCCGTGGCCATCGTGTCTACGCTTGCCGCCGTGGGTTTGTGGCGGCTTATTAACCTGACCACCCGCCGTGCTGAAAAGCCCGCTGAAAATCGGGCTGAAAAATAATTTACCCAAATTTTTCATTGGATTCACCAAAGGCCTAGAAAAATAGGCCATTATGGTGGCATGCGAGTTGCAATCGTGGCCGAATCGTTCCTCCCCAATGTCAATGGCGTGACAAACTCGGTGCTGCGCGTTTTAGAGCACCTGCACGAAACCGGACACGATGCGATTGTCATCGCCCCCGGTGCCCGCGAGGGCCAAGAAGAAATACCCGATTACTTGGGCTTTCCCATCTACCGCGTGCCCACCGTGCGCGTGCCGCTGGTGGATTCGCTGCCGGTGGGCGTGCCTACCACGGCCGTGGATGATGCACTGAGGAAGTTCAAGCCCGATATCATCCACCTGGCCAGCCCGTTCGTGCTGGGTGCAGCGGGCGCATTTTCGGCCCGGCAACAGCGCATTCCGGCAGTGGCGCTCTACCAAACCGATGTCGCCGGTTTCGCCACGAAGTACCACGCCTCTGCCTTGGCTTATGGCGTGTGGGAGTGGCTGCGTACCATCCACAATTCCTGCCAGATGACCTTGGCGCCCTCCTCGCTGACCATCCGGGACTTGGAAAAACACCACATCAAGCACGTGCGCCACTGGGGCCGCGGCGTCAATGCCGAGCTATTCCATCCCGAAAAGCACTCTGCTGCTCTGCGCCGCAGATGGGACCGGAGTGGAAAGAAGAATATCGTCGGCTTCGTCGGCCGCTTGGCCGCGGAAAAGGGCGTGCACCGCTTGTCCGCGCTCAATGACCGCGAGGATATTCAGCTGGTCATCGTTGGTGACGGCCCCGAACGCCCGCTTTTGGAGGCGCAGCTTCCCAACGCAGTGTTTACCGGGGCGCTCAGCGGCGAGGAGCTAGCCCAGGCCTATGCCTCGCTCGATGTCTTTGTGCACGCCGGCGAATTTGAAACCTTCTGTCAGTCCATCCAAGAGGCCCAAGCCTCTGGCGTGCCCACCATCGGCCCGCGGGCAGGCGGGCCCGTGGATCTTATCCAGGAAGGCTATAACGGCCTGCTTTTAGACGTGGATAGCTTTGTCGAGGACCTGCCCAATGCCGTCGATGCGCTCTTAAACCCAGAGGTACACGCAGAATTACGGGATAATGCCCGCGCCTCCATTTCTTCGAAGACGTGGACCGCGCTGTGCGAGCAGCTGGTGGGCTACTACGAAGAGGTATTAGAAGATACCCGCCGAGTGCCGCTGACCATTTTGGGGCAGCGGCCAGAGCTGCCACGGTGGGCGGCTCGTGCCCTTGGGGCGCGCGTAGCCTAGACTAGGCATTTGTGTCTAAGGCAGATCTGGATAAAAAGCCCTTCGACGTCGCGCGCATGTTTGACGCCGTCGGCGAAAAATACGACCTCACCAATACCGTCTTGTCCTTTGGGCAGGACAAGCGCTGGCGCAAGCGTACCCGCGAGCGCCTTAACCTGCAGCCGGGGGAGAAGGTCCTCGACCTCGCGGCCGGAACCGCGGTGTCCACAGAAGAGCTGTCTAAATCCGGTGCGTGGTGCGTAGCCTGCGATTTTTCGCGCGGCATGCTCGCCGCCGGAAGCGAGCGCGACGTGCCCAAGGTGGCCGGCGATGGCATGAAATTGCCCTTTGCGGATAATACGTTTGACGCCGTCACCATCTCCTATGGCCTGCGCAATATCCACGATTACGAGCTGGGGCTGCGGGAAATGGCGCGCGTGACCAAGCCGGGCGGGCGCCTAGCGGTGGCGGAATTTTCCACGCCCATCGTCCCGGTATTTGGCACCGTGTACAAGGAATACCTCATGCGCCTGCTGCCTCCTGTTGCGCGCGTGGTCTCCTCCAACCCGGATGCCTATATTTACCTCGCGGAATCCATCCGCGCTTGGCCTGGCCAAGAGGAGTTGGCGGCGGCCATCAACCGCAATGGTTGGGCCGACGCGGGCTGGCAAAACCTCACCCTGGGCATCGTCGCCTTGCACTCGGCAACAAAACCGCTTGCCGATGCCCCACAGTAACCCCTAAAGCTCCCTAAACCGCCGCGGTGGAGGCCCACAGGGGCGTATCGCGCCGGACGGCGCCTACGGTGCGGCCGGCCGTGCGCCACAGGCGGGCGATAAGGTCGCGGTCCTCCTCCGTGATGAGGTTGCCCATAAGGCGCGCCGCGGCGGGCATCAGCAAGCGGCCCACCGGCCCGCGCAGCGCCAATGGCCCCGCCACGGGCAGGAATTGCGGGTAGGTCAACAGGCGGGCGGCCGTGCGCGCGAGCAGGAAGGATTCGCCGTAGTGCTCGCGCAGGGTGGCCGGCCACGCGAGGGTGAAATCCTTTGGGCCGAGCATGCCCACCGCAAGCGCCGCGGTCTCGAGGCCGTAGTCGATGCCCTCGCCGTTTAAGGGGTTGACGCAGGCGGCGGCATCGCCAATGAGCATCCAGTTGGCCCCCGCCACATTAGAGACCGCCCCACCCATGGGCAGCAGGGCAGAGGTGACGTGTTCGATGTCCCCAAGGCCCCACTCCGCGCGCTGCTGGGCGGCGTAGAACTCCAGCAACTTTTTGGTATTAATCTTGGCCGGCCGCTGCGCGGTCGACAGCGCGCCGACGCCGATATTGACCTGGCCAAGCTCTGCACCTAAGGGGAAAATCCACCCGTAGCCGGGCTGGACGGAATCGTCTTCGTCTTTTAATTCCACGTGCGAGTGCATCCACGGCTCGGTTGCCTGAGGGGAGGCGGCATAGGAGCGCGCGGCGATGCCATAGACCTCGTCCCGGTGCCAGGTGCGGCCCAATTGCTTGCCAAAGGTAGAACGCACGCCATCGGCCACGATGAGCCATTTCGGCCGAATTATCCGCTCACCAATGCGAAACGATGTCACCCGGTTGCCCTCCATGACCGGGGCGCTCGCGGGGGTACCAGAGATTAGCGTGGCTCCTGCGGCGGTGGCGGCCTCTACCAACTGGGCATCGAGCCTAAAGCGCGGCAGGGCAGTGCCTACCTGGGAAGGATAAGTCTGCGGCCACGGGGCGGTGACGTCTCCGCCGTAGCCGTGCAGCTTGAGCCCGCGGTTGCGGTAGGAGGCGTTAACGGTAATGCCGAGCTTATCTAGTTGGTGCATTGCCCGCGGGGTGAGGCCATCGCCGCAGGTTTTATCGCGGGGAAAGGTGGCTGAATCAATGAGGACAGTCTCATAGCCAGCGCGGGCGGCATGGATGGCCGCGGCACTTCCTGCGGGTCCTGCACCGATGATGGCGACTTCGACAGGGCGGGGGGAATCGATCTGTTCCGACATAGGGACTATCATTGCACTAGTTCAACCCCTCAAGTGTGTTAAGGGGGCTGGTTTGGACTACGGTAGATAAACGATTATCTCTGGCTTTTAATTGCAAGGAACGCTATTTAATGACTCACGGCCACTCGCATGCCACTCACGTGGATCTTGGTGATCCACAGCTTAATGAACGCATTGGCGCGGGCATGGAAGCAGTAGAAGAAAAGCTGCGCAGTGAAACTGACCGCGGCCAGGACTTCTTGAAGGACAAGGTAAGCCATCTGTCCAAGGCAGGCGGCAAGCGCTTTCGCCCGATGATGGCCCTGCTTGCCTCTGAGTACGGCGCCAAACCGGGCTGTGAAAAGGTTATTAAGTCCGCCACCGTTGTGGAGATGGTGCACGTTGCTACCCTGTACCACGATGATGTGATGGATGAGGCGGACCGCCGCCGCGGCGTGGAATCCGCCAACTCTCGGTGGAATAACTCCGTAGCCATCCTTGCCGGCGATGCCCTCCTCGCACACGCCTCCCGCCTGATGAGCCAACTAGATACCCATACCGTAGGCCACTTCGCGGATACCTTTGAAGAGCTGGTGACCGGCCAGATGCGCGAGACCATCGGTGCCGGCGAAGCCAACCCCGTGGACCACTACATGGCCGTTATTCAGGAAAAGACCGCGGTGCTTATCGCCTCTGCCGGCTACCTCGGCGCGTATCACTCGGGCGCCTCGGCCGACCACGCTGCGGCCCTGTATCGCATCGGCGGCGCCATCGGCATGATCTTCCAGATCGTGGACGATGTCATTGATATCTTCTCCGACCCGAAGGACTCCGGAAAGACCCCGGGCACCGACCTGCGCGAGGGTGTCTTTACCCTCCCCGTCCTCTACGCCTTGGAAGAAGACGGGGAGGTGGGAGACCAGCTGCGTGAGCTGCTGACAGGCCCCCTAGAAACCGATGCTGAGGTCGAGCGTGCCATCGAGCTCCTGCGCCAGTCTGGCGGCCGTCAGAGGGCGCTAGAGGACATTAACGCCTACCTACGCACCGTAGAAGAACAGCTTTCCGTACTGCCGGAAAATTCCGCTAGCCAAGCGCTGCGCCAGCTCGCGGACTACACCGTTCGCCGCGTGGGCTAGCTGCTTGTCGATGTCCCCTCTTACACACCCCATTTCTCCCTGCTGCGCTGGCGATTTGGAGGTAGGTGGGTGCTTCATAGTAAAGTACATACACGCACCACAGAGTGCATGCCAGGTTGCCCGAGCGGCCAAAGGGAGCGGACTGTAAATCCGCCGGCATTGCCTTCAGAAGTTCGAATCTTCTACCTGGCACAACATGGAGCCCCACAAGCTGAAGCTTGCGGGGCTTCGTGGCATATGCGACAAAAAGTGTGTCTTGGGGCTTAAAGGTGGGTTAAGGGTCAAAATGTGTGTCTGGCTCGGCGTGTCGCTTGGGCTAGATTTGGCCTTTTTGGATGCCGATTGAATGGGTGTAGTTGGTGTCGATAGCGTTGTCGTAGAGGGTTGGTCGTCCTGTTTCGTGGTCGGCTTGGTTCTCGTTGTGGGTCAGGGTTTGTACTTTGGCGAGTTGGTCCTGGCCCCAGTTGGACTGCCTGGCGATTTCTACGGGATCGTCGGGCAGTTCTGTTTTTAGATACAGCCATCACGCTTGCCGACGTTTTCTCGGCTCCGCTCACTACCATTGAGAACGGTGGGCACTTCCCGGGGAGTGACGGCTACCTCGAATTTCCGCAGTTGTGGCAGCACATTATGCAGTGGCTGCGCAGCCTATGAGCCCTCTGTCATGGCTTTAAGTGCGGCAACGTGCTGTGCATAGGCTCCTGTTCCAGTCTGAGTCAACGCGACCCAGACGGCGTCTTTCGCGCGCGTGGAGCCATATTCGCGGGTGCGGCTGATATAGCCGCTGTCCTCAAGATGTTTCAACTGCTTGGACAGCGTATCGGCGGGAAGCTCGGTGAGTTCTGCAAGCACGGCGTATTTCATCTGCCTGCCGTCGGTTGCGCCTGAATGGAACAGCGCGGCACAAATTTTAAGCCGATTGATGGGGTGGATGACCGGATCCAGCTTTGCTGGGCGTGGTGAAGAATCCTTAGACATTGACACCCTTTACAGCGGCGTTGCGGTTCTCATACAACATCCACGCGGTAGCTGCAGTGACTACCGCTCCGGAGAACACTATCCAGGGCCATGAATCCGGCGTCGGTGTTGTAGACATGATCATTGCACCGGGTAGCAATACTCGTGACCAGGTTGCGTGATCGTTGCTCGGACCCATATTTGGATCGAGGCGCACGAATGGGTTTGCAATCTTATCCTTGAGGAGATAGCCCAGAACGAACGTCGGTACAAGAACCGCGAGGCCGTACCACCATGACAGCTTGGTTAGCGCGAGACCGCCGCCGACGCCAAGCGCCACTATCGCCACCGCCCACCAGCTCTGTTTCCACGTGGTGCGCTTTTGAACGTCGTGAATGATCTTAAGGTCGTCGCTCATCGTTCTTCTCCCTAACGCCAACTTCCCTGGTTTGCAACTAAGGCAAGTGTAACACTCGCTGTGCATGCAAGTCTAATGCTTGCCAAGTATGCAAGTGAAGGACTGTGCATAGTGGGAATGTAGCTACGCTCGGGGGTCTAACGGGACTGGTGGTCTGCTACTGTGACATCTGGCCGACTTTTATTGACTGAGGCTCCGCAGGCCTTACATCGCCATCGGGTAGTGCCTTTGCTGGTTGTTCCATTGCGTTTGGTATCACCGCCGCAGTAGCAGCGTGGTCGGTTCTTTGGCATTGAGTCACCACACCACCGCCTACTACCACAGACTGGCAGCCACACTGGGGATTTACCGTGTTGAGGCCAGATATATGCTCCCAAAGCATATATTTCACGCTAACCTACAGGTCAGAACCTAAAAATCCCCGATCCCAGACACACTTTCTAACCCTTAACCCTTAAAGGTCAAAAGGGGATACTCCAGTTATGTCTTGCGCAGGACGATCGCAGACCTTATCATCCACCTGAGTTCATTCGTATTCCAGAATTCAGAAAGAGGTTTTTCCTTGAAGTTCGGAACTAAGCTTGCTGCTTCTATCGCACTAGCTTCTGTACTCGCACCAGCGCCAGTCGCTACATCCGCAGAAACTCCTCAGAACGAGGTTCAGCAGTCAACCAACATAGGGACGGGAAATGATGTCCTTAAGGAAAGGATTGCTAAGGCCCAGGAGGAGCAACAGGCACTTCTCGTAATCAATGACGCTAATGAGAGTGGATACTCCGCTGAAGTAGTAAACGGCAATGTTCATAAAGAAGCAGACGCAGTAGTTGTAGAAAGCCCGAATGGCAAAGAAGAAGCTCTGCCCACTTCAAAGACTCTCACCACTGGAGAGAAAGTAGACATCGAATACTCGGTAGAGGGCAACCAGATCGCTGCAAAGTATTCAACGAATGTTGATCCAGAGTTGGTCGACGCAACCCTCATTCAGACTCGGTCTGCTGCTGGGTGTGCGGGGACCATCCTCGTAGGGATCGGAGGGACTACAGCAGCTGCAGTCGGGGTCGCCTCTGCACCGCTCACAGGCCCTATTGGGCCTACGCTGGCTGCAGCTACCATGGCAAGCGCATCTGGTTCTATCATAACAGCCGCTGACCAGTGCGGATAAATATAGGAAACACGAAAAAGTAAGGGGATAAAAATGGGCCTTGGACGTAGAATGCTGATCATTGCGTTGAGTACAAACGTTGCAATGATGTGCTTTGTGAGTGCTGTTCTAGAGATAGTTCTGCCGAATGATATACCGCAGTGGATCATCTTTGGAAATATTGTTGTATTCGTGGCATGTGTCTACTACACATACAAAGCAGTGACGGTATGGCCGGATAAAGATAAAGAGGAAATGGCCACGGGTAGGTGATTCCCAAATTTTGAAGCGTCCTGGGTTGAGTTCCGCTCCGTTTACGACCCTGTGTTGATGGGCTGAGTGAGATAGTATTCGGTTTCTACTTCTTGTGGGGTGGCGTAGTCCAAGGCCTTATGAATCCGCTGGGCCTGACCCCCGATGTGTCTACTTTCCGGGGGTCAGGCCCTAGTTTAGATTTCCCGTCTACTCAGAGGAAAAACCTGGGACACTTCAAACTTCAGTCTGGAATGATTACTGTCCGTCCTTGCTGCCCAGCCTTGGTAACCTCTACGGGTAGGCCATATAGGTGCTCAATTAGTTCTGAGGTGATTATGTCCACGGGATTTCCGTGGGCGACTAACTGCCCGCTTTGCATCGCTACTATATGGTCGGCGAAACGTATCGCTTGCTGGAGGTCATGTACTACGGCGATGACTGTTTTGCGCTCGTTTTCGCTGAGGTTTCTCACCAGAGTGAGCAAGTCATGCTGATAGCCCAAATCCAAAAAGGTTGTGGGCTCATCTAGTAAGAGCACTGGGGTGTCTTGGGCTAGCGCCATGGCCAACCAAGCGCGTTGGCGTTGACCGCCGGATAATTCATTCATTCGCCGGTCAGCCAGCGAATCCAGTTCCACCGTCGATATTGCTTGGGATACCTTGTCGAAGTCTTGGCTGCTGCGCTGCCCTAGCGGCCCTAGGTGTGCGAACCGGCCACGTGCTACCAGTTCCGTCACGGTGAGGTGTTCAGGGGCTATTGCATCTTGGGCCATGAGCGCGATGCGCCGCGATAATTCTTTGCGGCCGAAAGAATCAATCTGTTTGTTTTCTAAGGAAATAGTGCCTGCCTCTGTGGGCAATACTCGCGCCACAGCGCGCAGAAGCGTGGATTTGCCACAGCCATTGGGGCCAATAATGCATGTAAACTTTCCGCGTGGGAAGTCCACGCTTACGTTGTTTACGGCGGTGAAGTCACCGTAAGTGATGGTAGCGCCCTGTACTGCTACCGCGATGTCTCCATCGCTGTCTGAATCTGGGAAAGCCATTATGGGAAAAGTCCTTTCAAAATTACCTGCGGTAGGTGCGGTGCGCGAAGAGCATGAGGATGATCAGATACGTGCCGCCCAAGGTGACGGTTACGACGCCAACCGGAAGCATGGTGGGGTGGAAAAGCTGTTGCCCTATGATGTCGCAGACCAATAGCAAGGTGGCGCCGATAAGTGCACCAGCAGGGAGGCTGACTCGTTGGCCACCGGTAAGGAACCTTGTCAGGTGTGGTGCCGCTAAGGCTACGAAAGAAATCGGACCGGCCAGCGCGGTGCACAGTGCTGTTAAAAGGGCAGAGAGGAACACTAGAACAAGGCGGGTGCGGGTTACATTTAGGCCGAGGGAGTAGGCGGTGTCATCGGCAAGCTCTAGGGCCTCGCAACGCGACCTCAACGTGAAAGCTAGCACGATGATTAGTGCCAGCACGATGGCCGCTGGGCCGACAAAAATCCATTCAATGCCGTTGAGCGAACCAGCAGCCCACGTGGCCGCAGCCATGGCCGTGTCCAAATCTGCGCTCAAGATGAGGTAACGGTTGACCGCGGAGAGCGTAAGGGAGACTCCGATACCGACCAGGATGAGTCGCATGCCGCTTACCTGTCTGCGCAGGGCCAGGACGACGATGATCAGAGCGGTGATCCCGCCTCCGATCACCGCTCCTAATGCGACGTTAATAAAACTGCTAAACCCTAAGTAGCTCACCACGATCACCCCGGTATAGGCACCGGTGTTAAAACCAATGATGTCGGGCGAACCCAGTGGGTTGCGGGTTACGGTCTGAAAAAGTGTGCCGGCGATAGCGAGGCCAGCCCCTACCACGATGGCAGCGGTGACTCTGGGCAAGCGCCATTCGTAGATTACGGTGGTGCCGAAGCCGGAGTCGGGGTGAATGAGCGCCTGCCAAGCCGACACGCGATCTAGTCCTGCGCCAGGGTACGTCAGCGCTACGACGGCAGCGAGAAGGACTGCGGCGATGCCCACAAAAAGCACGATTATTTCGCGGCGGCGGTATCGCGCAGCGATGGTGCGTACCGAGGTGGTAGCGGTCCTCGTGGCATTTAGGTCTGTGGTCCTCATAGAACCACCTGCTTGCGTTGTGCAAGGAAAATGAGGAAAGGAGCACCGATTATCGCGACGGTTACTCCGGCGGGTAACTCGCCGGGCAAGATAAGCCGCCCAATGATGTCGGCGAAGAGAAGCAGATTTGGACCGATTAACCCACTAATCCAAATCTGATCGCGCTCATTGGTGATGCCTACTTGGCGAACCAAGTGGGGGACAAGCATGCCGACAAATGCTAAAACGCCGACTGCGGCAGTGGTCGTTGCGGCGAGCAAAGACACAACAAAGAGGGCCAATGCGCGGGTTTGGGCTACGTTGATGCCAAGTGCTTCTGCAGCGTGTTCACCTAGCGGCAGGACGGTCAGGCGGGGTGCTAGGAAAAGCAGCATCACTGCGGCGATAGCCAATCCACACCCCATGAGATAAAGCGGGGTGGTAGCGGCTATATCCATGCTGCCCACCATCCACGCCTTGATTCGGGCGAAGGCTTGCGGATCTAGGAGCGACATGCCTTCAGAAAGGCCTTCGAACACAGCGCTTAACGCCACGCCGGCAAGCACGATACGGAGCGGATCAATGGCTCCAGACACGTCACGTCCTAGGCGCGCAACTAATAGCATGGTGCCACTCGCGCCGATCAAGGCGGCGGCGGTAAAAGCTATGGGCGAAGATAGTCCGAACACGCTAAGTGCGAGCGCGGCCGCGAAGGCGGCACCGGCGTTCATACCGAATACTCCGGTATCTGCCAGCGGGTTTCGGGTGATGATCTGGAGAATGCAGCCGGCGACCGCGAGCCCAGTACCCGCAAGGATGGCGGCGACGGTGCGTGGGATTCGTCGCTCGTAGAGGATGTCTCCAGCCGTGCCGCTGCCGGGGCCACCGCGGAGGCCTGCGACTATTTCAGAGGGGCTAAAAGACTGCGCGCCGATGAATAGGCTGAGCACAATCAGAAGCACCATTAGCAGAAGTGCAAGTGCAAGGAATACGCCGACCCGCCACCTGCGGCGACGAGCATTCGGTACACCCATTGGGGGGAGCGTTGATTTGGTATGCGTCATATTATTTTCAACAAATAAGTAAGTTAGCTTAGGCTAACCATTATGTCAGAAGTATTGTTCAACAAAAAACGCCTGCTATCAAGCATGGCTGCCGCCGTCGCCATTGCCTTGTCACTGTCTGCCTGCAGTGCCGCCGAAAATGACGAATCCAAGGGTGGTTCGGGCAATGAAAGCGTCTCCCATAGTGGTGAGCGCTTTGGTACAGCAGATGAAGAAACCGCCAAGTTGGGAACTGACGCTGAGCCCGGCCAGTTCCCGCGCACTATCAAACACGCCAATGGTGAAACTGAGATCAAAGAGAAGCCAGAGCGCGTAGTGGTGCTGGATATGGGTGAGCTCGACTCTGTGCTGTCCTTGGGGATTAAGCCGGTAGGCATGGTTACCTCTAAGGGTGCGAATCCAGTGCCGGATTACTTGGCTGACAAGGTGAAAGACGTACCTTCGGTGGGCACCATTCAAGAGGTGAACGTCGAAAAAATCGCGGAGCTAAAGCCTGATCTCATTGTGGGCAGCCAGCTGCGCGTGGACGATCTCTACGGGCAGCTTTCCGATATCGCGCCGACCGTGTTGGCTATTCGCCCAGGATATCCATGGAAGGAAGACTTCCGGCTGATCGGTGATGCGCTCGGTGAAGAGGAGAAGACTGTCGATATCCTCAATGACTATGCGGATACCTTGGCTCAAATCAAGGAGAAAATGCCGAAGGACACGACGGTCTCCATGCTTCGATTCATGCCAGACAAGATCCGCCTGTACGCCAATAAGTCCCTCATCGGTGTCATTCTGCGCGATGCGGGACTGGATCGCCCAGAAAACCAGGACATTGATGAGCTGGCAGCGGAGATTTCTCCAGAGTCCATTTCTGAGGCAGACGGAGATTACCTGTTTTACTCCAGCTATGGCGATCCATCGGCCACTGGTGAGGACAAAATTGTCGAATCCGAACAATTTAAGAATCTATCAGCGGTGAAGGAAGGCAAGGCCTTCCGCGTCAGCGATGACCTCTGGTTCTTGGGCCTTGGCCCAACGGGTGCGAAGAAGATCGCGGAAGAACTAGTCGAATACTTGGATGTTAAGTAATTGACCTGATGGCACGAGGGCCCGCCCGAGTGGGGTGCTTCCCGCGTAGGGAAAGAAGAGCCCTTGTGCTCTAGGCCGCCTTATAAAGCCGTATGGGCCAGCAGATTCGCGCTATGGTGGCGATATCCTGCTGGCCCATAAGACTGTCTTCAGTAAGCGGGCGGATTAGAGCCCGAAGTAATCGCGCAGGTCGGCCGCGATGGCATCGAGGCGACCGGCGTCGGGGGACTCTAGGTAGCACTTGAGCTTGGGCTCGGTGCCGGAGGGACGAACGATGACGCGGTCATCGTTATCGGTGAAGAACTTCGAGCCTTGGGCAAACTTTTCCACCTTGGACACCGGGGAGCCGGCGAGCTCCGTCGGCGGGGTGGTAGAGACCTTGTCCATTGCTTGGGCAATCAGGCTCAAGTCCTCGACGCGGAAAGTCAGCGGCTGCGTGTGCAGGGCACCGACCGTGGCGTAAATATCATCCAACCGGCCTAGGAGGCTGCTCCCAGTGGACTTGCATTCGGCGGCGAGGCTGGCGAGCACCACGGAGGTAGAGATGCCGTCCTTATCGCGCACTGCGTTGGGATCGGGGCAGAAACCAATGGCTTCTTCATATCCGAAAGCGAGCTCCGGAGTGCGGGCGATCCACTTGAAACCGGTCAGGGTTTCCTCGTGGCCGAGGCCGTAGTGCGCAGCGATGCGCCCGAGCAGGCGGGACGATACGAGGGAGTTGGCGAAGTTGCCGGTAGCGCCGCGGCGAGCGAGGTAATCGCCAAGCAAAGCACCGGTCTCATCGCCACTGAGCTGGCGCCAGGTGCCATCGATAGGCACGGCGGCGGCGCAGCGATCGGCGTCGGGGTCGTAAGCGATAAGGATATCGGCACCGATTTTCTCGGCATGCTGGATGCCAAGGTCTAGGGCGCCGGGCTCTTCCGGGTTGGGGAAAGAAACCGTGGGGAAATCTGGGTCAGGAGCGGCCTGTTCTGGCACCAGCGAGACGGTAAATCCGCAGCGAGACAGCAGTTCCTTACCCAGCTCGGCGCCCACGCCGTGCATGGCGGTCAGCGCAATGGTGATATCGGTATTGTCACCAACCAATGCGGCGGCGCGGTCGAGGTACTCCGCGCGGGTATCGACGTCCTCGATGTGCTCGGAGGTGAGCGGAACTTCGTCGGCGTAGGGGGCCTCAGCAATGGCGGCGGCGATTTCCTTATCTGCTGGCGAGATGAGCTGCACGCCTTCGCCCGGGCCGGTGGCAACGCGGCCACCCAGGTACACCTTGTAGCCATTATCGGCAGGCGGGTTGTGGGAGGCGGTAACCATAATGCCGGCGTCCGCGCCCAGGGAACGGACCGTGAAAGCGGTCAGCGGGGTTGGGTTCTGTGCAGGCAGGACCAGGGCCTTGCCACCGGCGGCGGAGATAACCTGCGCGGCATCGCGCTGGAACTGTGCGGAGCCGTGGCGGGCATCGCAGCCGATGACCACGACCGGGGTATCGACCTGCTGCTTGAGCCAGGTAATAAGCCCATAAGTGGTGCGGATGACCACGGCTCGGTTCATGTGGGATTCGCCCGCGCCCACGGCGGCGCGCAGGCCCGCGGTACCAAAGTTCAGGGGGCCAGCGAAGGCGGCGGCGAGTTCTTCGGAGTTATCTTCTTCAATCCAAGTCAGCACTTGGCGAGCGGTGTCCGCATCCGGATCGTGTTCGGCCCAGGTGCGGGCGTACTCGATATCGAAGGTCTTATCCACAGACATGGCTTAAAGCTCCTCGAGGATCTTGGCGGAGGAGGACAGCCCCAGGCGGCTGGCGCCGGCCTCAATCATGGCGAGGGCATCCTCGGCGGTGCGGATGCCGCCAGAGGCCTTCACGCCCAGCTTGTCTCCCACGGTCTCGCGCATGAGCTTGACCGCGTGGGTGGAGGCACCGCCGGCGGGGTGGAAACCGGTGGAGGTCTTGACAAAGTCCGCCTGAGCGGCAGCGGCGGCCTGGCAGGCGAGGACAATGGCGGCATCGGAAAGCGCGGCAGACTCGATGATGACCTTGAGCACCTTGCCTGGGATGGCATCGCGCACGGCCTGGATTTCTGCCTGCAGCTCCTCGGCGCGGCCCTCGATGGCCAGCGGGATGTTGATGACCATGTCTACTTCCTCGGCGCCATCGGCAACCGCGCGGGCTGCCTCAGCAGCCTTGATTTCCGGCTTGACGGCGCCGGAAGGAAAGCCCACGACCGTGGCGACATGGAGGGACTCTGGGGTCTCGAGCGGCAGGGCGGAAGGAGAGACACACACGGCATAGGTGCCAAGCTCGGTGGCCTCTTCTACCAAGGCGCGGAACTGCTCCGAGGTGGCCTCCGGCTTGAGCAGGGTGTGGTCGATGTAGGAAGCAACGTCAGTGCGAGAAGTCATGATTTTCTCCTTTAGGAAATAGAAGCGGATTCTTTACGGGCCATCTTGAGGTCAGAGACCACATAGAGGCCAGAGCCGATGGCGGCGATGAAGGTGAGGACCAACAGCGTGGTGGTGTAGCTGGTGGATTCCTGCAGCTTGGCGGTATAGGCAATGCCCAGGGGCACGGCGATATTGATGGTGAGGTTGTAGAAACCAATGGCGATGCCAGACTTGGCTGCGCTGATATTGCGCAGGGCGGTGTTGACCAGTGGGGCGTACATCAGCGCAAAGCCGCTGGCAAAGGCCACGATGGCGATGATGAGTACGGAAACGTGAACCTGCGCGAAGAACGCGGCGAACAAGAGCGCGCCGGCAACCATGCCAAAGGCGGTGTAAATGGTGGCGCGAGAGGACATGACCTTGCCAATCTTGCCGGAGAAGATACCGACGAGGATGGCGCAGATATAGCCCGGAACCATCAACAGCGAAGCCTGATCCAAGCTCATGCCGTGCATGTCATGGGCTGCGAAGGGCAGCAGGAAGATAAAGCCCAGCTGCGTGGAATAGACAAAGAGCACCATGATAATGGTCCACACGTAGCGGCCATTGGTGAAAAATTCCGGGGTGACCACGGGGTTCTTTGCGTTCTTGATGTGCACGGTGAATGCGGCAACGCCCACGATGGCAAAGATGAGCCAGTACCAGGCGTAATCCTGCATGAACAAGATAAGCGCGCTGGCAAAGAGGGCTACGTAGAACAGGCCGAGCGCGTCCAGGTGGCTTTCCACGGCCTCATCTTCCGGCACATTCTTAATGATGGGCGGAATGGTCAGCAGGAGGATGAGCGGGATGAGGAACATCGCGGTCCAAGACACGTGGGTGGAGATGAATCCGGAGGTCAGCGCGCCAATGAGCAGGCCAGCCTGGAAGGCGGCGGTGGAAAAGCCGAGGTAAGTCTTTTGATCATCCTCGCTCAAGTGCTTGGTCACGTAGATGACATAGAGTGTTTCAGCGGCGGCCAAACCGGTGGTTTGAATCAGGCGGCCGGTTAATACCATGGCCCACGAACCGGAGAAGACGAAGGCCAGGATGGAACCTACGGCCACAAAAACGATGCCGGTAAGCATCAGTTTCCGGATAGAGATGGAGTCTGCCAAGGCGGCGTAGACAACGGCACCGATACCAATGATCACGCCGGCCAGGGAGGCCTGCAGCGACGCGGTCTTATCGGAAATTTCGAGCGCTTCCGCGATCGGCATGGTCATCGTCTTGAAACCATTGTCAATGATGAGGGAGAAGACGAAGACGAAAAGCAGGATGGGGACGGCGGCCTTGGGATTTACCTGGGTGCGCTCACCCGGGGTGGCCTTAACTTTTTTCAGCATGGCGGCGGGGTCCTTTTAGTCCAGCGCGTTGAGCGGCAGAGCGAGCTCCACCATGGTGCGGAAGGCGGTCTGGCGGTCTTCAGCGGAAAGCTGCTTGCCGGTGACGATGTTGTCGGAGACGGTAAACAGGCCCAAGGCGTCAACGCCGGTTTCGGCGGCGGTGGCATAGAGCGCTGCGGATTCCATCTCCACGCCGAGCACGCCCATGTGTGCCCAGCGGTCGTTCACGGTCTGGTCCATGTTGTAGAAGATGTCCGAGCTCAAGATATTGCCCACGTGAATGTGCTGGTTCTGCTTCTCGGATTCATCAACCAAGGCCTTGAGCAGCTTCCACGATGCGGTGGGAGCGTAGGTGCCTGGCAGGTCATACTGGGACAGGAAGTTGGAATCGGTGGAGGCAGAGGAAGCAACGATGACATCGTGCAATTCGATGTCTTCTTGCATCGCGCCGATGGAGCCGACACGGATGAGCTTTTTCGCACCGAACTTGTGGATGAGCTCCCAGGAGTAAATGCCGATGGACGGGATGCCCATGCCGGTGCCCATGACGGATACCTGCTTGCCGTTATAGGTGCCGGTAAAGCCCAGCATATTGCGGATCTCGTTGAATTGGACGGTGTCTTCGAGGAAGTTATCAGCAATGAACTTCGCGCGCAGTGGGTCACCGGGCAGCAGGATGGTCTCTGCGATTGGTGCGCCGTGCGGGTTGATGTGCGGGGTGGAAATGTCGGTGGCGGACATTGACGTGCTCCTCCATGTGAACTTCGGGTGTGTACATGGGTTAGTCTAGTCCGCCCGGAACCAATGTCAATGGGATGGTTAACAAATGTTCCCTCAGTGTGACGCGTTTTATGTTAATTATGCTCCAATAGCCTGTGAGCTGTGGATTGATCGGTTACAAGGTGGGTGGCCAAGCCCATCTCAAGGGCTACGTTGATGGCGCGGGTTTTGGTGTGTCCGCCGGCCACGAGTACGCGAGTGGGGCGTTGGGTTAAATCGTCCAAGCCGATGCCGACGGTGCGCGCATCCACGGCGGGGGAGGCGATGGCGCCCTCGGCGGTATAAAAGCGGGAACAGACATCGCCTACGGCATTGGTGAGAAGTTCCTCACTTTCTTCCTCGGTGAGATAGCCCAGGTTCAGCGCCAGGGACTCCTTTTCGATGGCCCCCGCGGTAAATACCGCCACGTCCACGGACGCCCCCATATCGAGGATTGTGGAAATGTGCCGGTCGCGGACGACCCACTCCTTGGCCTCGACGGAATCAAAGATGACCGGGAGGGGGAGTAGGTGTGCCTCGGCATTAAAGGCCTGGGTAAATGCCTGCATAGTCTGCAGATCCTTGGTGGAGCGCTCCGAGTGGGAGTGTCCACCTTTGAGCTGGACGATGTCCACGCCCTCTAGCGGACGCTTGCGTAAATGGGAGGCCACCGCGGACATGGTCTCGCCCCAGGAAAGGCCCACCGAGGTGTGATCGGTAATGAGTTCTTCCAATAGGGCGGTGCCAGCGCTGCCTAGATCAGCGAGCAGGGATCCGCCGGGAGGGGTGGCGGTGACGCGGGCATCGGCAAGCGAAAAGCGCTCGCAGAGCGCAGAAACCAGCTCATCGGACTGCTCGCGGGGATCGGTAATACTCACGGTGACAAAGCCGCGCTCGGCGGCGTGGGTGAGCAATTTGGAGACCGTCGGCCGGGAAATTCCCAGGTGCGCCGCCACCTCCGCCTGCGAAAAACCGGAGTTGTAGTAGAGCTTCGCGGCGTCGAGAGAAAGACAGTCTTTATGATCCAGCATGCCTTTCATTCAAGCACACCGGGCGGGCAGGACCACCATCGTCTAAGCCGCAGAAATTTGCTCACTTATGGGCGCTGACGTGGCGATTTGTGCAAAGTGGAGGTGGCAGGTTAAATTATTGAAGTCCGCAACGGAGAGCACAACGAAATATTGACGTGCTTGATGCTGGGATATGCCCCCTTAGCTCAGTCGGCAGAGCGTTTCCATGGTAAGGAAAAGGTCGACAGTTCGATTCTGTCAGGGGGCTCCATTCATGTCTGGAGGAAATATCTTCCTGCAGGATGAAGGTGTTCACCATGGCGGTGTAGCTCAGTGGTAGAGCAAGCGACTCATAATCGCTGTGTCGCGAGTTCAATTCTCGCCATCGCTACCGGGAAAGAAAAGCGCCACTGCGGCGCTTTTTTACTACCGTGCCTATGGCCTTAACAGAGCACTGGTTTCCGTGCGGAATTAGGGATCTGGTAAGGTCATCGGCGCGTGACGTTCAAGCGTCACGGATAACAAAATAGGGGCGTGGCGCAATTGGTAGCGCAACGGTCTCCAAAACCGTAGGTTGCAGGTTCGAGTCCTGTCGCCCCTGCAAGAATCCCCGTCACCAGCTTTCCAGGTGGCGGGGATATTTTTGTCACAGATGCGGCGTACCCGCCTGGCGTGCTTTCCTGCCCGTGCAGCTTTTGCTAGGGTTGACAAAGTTATGTCTGGGCGGGGTTTCGCGCCCAGAAAAAGATTTCATTTCCCAAGGAGGGTTAGCTGTGAGCGATGAGCAGCAGCCGAACGGCTCGGCGGCCCCGCGTCCCACCGGTAAGCGCCAGCTTTCTGGTGCGGCTTCCACGACCTCCACGGACTCGGCGAAGAAGAACGTCGTCCGCGTTGAGGATAAAAACCGCACCGACAGCCCGGGTGGCGGCATCGCCGCATTCCCCGGCGAGGTTGTCTCTGAAATGAAGAAGGTGGTCTGGCCCACTCGTGGGGAGATGCTGCAGTACACCCTCATTACGTTCGCCTTCTTGATTGTCATGACCGCGCTGGTTTGGGGCGTTGATACCCTGGCTGGCCTCGGAGTTGAGAAGATTCTGACTAATTAGCTAGAATGACCCCATAATCTTTTATCCCGCTGTTTCCGCACTCCGGAACGGCGGGATACTTTTTGCCCACACGCGCCGCGGGTAGGCTGGTTCTACAACACGCGCCGATGACATTTTGGAGTACCACTCATGAGCGACGAGAATAACGTCGAAAACCCAGGAACCTCCCTAGAGGAGGCCATGCAGTCCAACGTGCAGGAGCAGGCTGCAGAGCACGCCAGCGCAGTCGAGGACGCCCAAGAGGAGGCCGCAGCGCCGGCTGAGGATGGCACCAACAACGCAGACGCTGCGCTTGCCGATGCCCCCGCGGCAGAAGCCGAGTCCGCCGCGGAGTCCGCAGAGGCTGCCCCAGCGGAGTCCGCCGAAACCGAGGAAGAGGCCGAGGACGCCGCTTACCGCAAGCGCCTGCGCGACTTCACCCGCGAGCTGAAGAAGCAGCCGGGCCAGTGGTACATCATCCAGTGCTACTCCGGCTACGAGAACAAGGTGCGCACGAACCTCGACATGCGTGCCCAGACCCTTGAGGTGGAAGACTCCATCTTTGAGGTCGTCGTCCCCATCGAGCAGATCATGGAAAACAAGGACGGCAAGAAGAAGATTGTTAAGCGCAAGCTGCTGCCGGGCTACGTCCTGGTGCGCGCTGAGCTTAACGATGCCGCTTGGTCCGTCATCCGCGAAACCCCCGGCGTGACCTCCTTCGTGGGCAATGAAGGCAACGCGACGCCGGTCAAGACCCGCGACGTGGCCAAGTTCCTCATGCCGAATGAAGCGCCCGCCACCAAGGGCGAGGCCGCCCCGAATGAGCAAGAGGGCGAGCAGGTCGTCGAAATGCCAGAGAAGGAAGTGGCCAAGAAATACGCCCACGACTTCGAGGTGGGCGAGGCCGTTACCATCCTGTCCGGCCCGCTGGCTGCCGTATCTGCCACCATTTCCGAAATCGACCCGGAAACCGGCAAAATGCAGGGCTTGGTCTCCATCTTCGGCCGCGAAACCCCAGTGGAGTTGTCGCCGACGGAAATCGAGCGCATTTCTTAAAAAATGATTTTGTGCAGGGCGCACGGTGTTCTAGACTGGAACGCCGTGCGCCTTTTGCGTGCGCACACGTAAATCGTTTCATCCTCCGGTGGCCCACTGAGGTGAGCATCCGGACGGGCCGCGTTATTCATCGTGACGCAGGTCCGGTACCACAGGAAAGAGGTAATTCGATGGCTCCAAAGAAGAAGGTATCTGGCTTCATCAAGCTGCAGATCGAGGCTGGCGCCGCTAACCCGGCACCGCCAGTTGGCCCGGCACTCGGTGCCCACGGCGTCAACATCATGGAATTCTGCAAGGCTTATAACGCCGCTACCGAGAACCAGCGTGGCAACGTGGTCCCTGTTGAGATCACCGTCTACGAAGACCGCTCCTTCGACTTCAAGCTGAAGACCCCGCCGGCAGCCAAGCTGCTGCTGAAGGCCGCAGGCGTTCAGAAGGGCTCTGGTGTCCCGCACACCGATAAGGTCGGCTCCGTCACCTGGGATCAGTGCAAGGAAATTGCACAGACCAAGTTCGAGGACCTCAACGCCCGCGACATCGAGGCCGGCGCACACATCATCGCTGGTACCGCCCGCTCCATGGGCCTTAACATCGATGGCGCACCGGAGAAGTAAAAACTTTATGTGGTAGGGCCAGCTTCGGCCCGTCAAATACCACGCCAATCCAGAAAAGGAATTGTTAAATGAGCACCAAGTCTAAGGCTTTTAAGGCCGCTGCGGAACTGGTAGATAAGTCCCGCCTGTACCGTCCGATCGAGGCCGCAAAGCTGGCCAAGGAGACCTCCTCAAAGAACTTCGACGCCACCGTTGACGTCGTCTTCCGCCTGGGCGTTGACCCACGCAAGGCTGACCAGCTGGTGCGCGGTACTGTCTCCCTGCCTAACGGCACCGGTAAGGACGTTCGCGTCGCCGTCTTCGCTGAGGGCGAGAAGGCAACCGCAGCTCAGGAAGCTGGCGCTGACATCGTTGGTACCTCCGAGCTGATCGAGCAGATCAATGAGGGCAACCTGGACTTCGACGTTGCCATCGCTACCCCGGACCAGATGGCCAAGGTTGGCCGCGTCGCCCGCGTCTTGGGCCCACGTGGTCTCATGCCTAACCCGAAGACCGGCACTGTGACCAACGACGTTGCTAAGGCAATTAGCGAGGTCAAAGGCGGTAAGATCTCCTTCCGTGTGGACAAGGCTGCAAACTTGCACGCCATCCTTGGTAAGGCTTCCTTCGATGCTGAGAAGCTCGCTGAGAACTACGGCGCCCTCATGGATGAAATCCAGCGCCTGAAGCCAGCTTCCGCAAAGGGCATCTACATCAAGCGCGCCACCATCTCTACCACCTCCGGCCCAGGTATTCCTGTGGACGGCTCCGTGCAGAAGGGCTACACCGACTAAGACGGTGATAGCGCATAGCGCGTGAATGAAGACCCCGAGGATTTTCCTTGGGGTCTTTTTGCATCGAACATCAGGCCCTGCGGTGTGAACGAAAAGCCAAGGTACTGGGCGTTAGTTTGCGTCTTTGATCTCGGCGTAGGCATCTAGCGCCGCTTGGCGCGACTGCCTGAGGTCCACGATGGGCGGGGCGGATAGCGTGGGCGCCCACTGGCGGATATACGCGCCATCCGGGTCGAAGCGCTGAGCCTGGGTTTCCGGGTTGAAGATGCGGAAGAAGGGTGCGGCATCGTCGCCGCAGCCGGCCACCCATTGCCAGTTAAACGGATTGGAGGCGGCATCGGCATCCACCAGGGTGTCCCAAAACCATTCCTCGCCTAGGCGCCAATGGATGCCCAGGTTCTTGGTAAGAAACGAACCCACCACCATGCGCACGCGGTTGTGCATGTAGCCGGTGTGCCAGAGCTCGCGCATACCGGCATCGACAAGCGGGATGCCCGTCGTACCCTCCTGCCAATCCTTTAGCCGCGGGTCATTCCAGGACCAGTCGAAGCGGTTGAATTTTTGCCGCACGTTGCGGGTGGCCAGATCGGGCAGGTGGTAGAGCCGGTGCCAGGCAAAGTCGCGCCACAGCAACTCGGACTGAAATTTCTCCGCGTCGGGCTCCTCGGCGGCGGCCACCCAGACCTCGCGCGGGGATACCTCGCCAAAGCGCAAGTGCGGCGAGAGCAGGGACGTGGCGTTGCGCGCGGGTATATCGCGCTCCTCGGCGTAGTGAGCTAAGTCGAGCTGGGCTAGGCGTTCGCGCGCACCGGCCTCTCCGGGAGTCCAATACTGGGCGAGCGACGCAGCCCACTGCGGTTCATCGGCGCTGGGGTTGGGCCAACTGCTGCTTGCCGATGCCCCCATCTCCCGCCCCGCCAGCAATTCCGGTACTGGCAGCGGTTCCTCATCAGCAAGCTGGGACCGCGCGGCGGCCGCGAAGGGAGTAAAGACTTTATAAGGGTTGCCCTGGGCGTTGGTGACCTCCCATGGCTCCACGAGGGTGAAACCGGGGCAGGAGATGGCGTTAATTCCGGCATCGGCAAGCGTTGCTTTGACCCTCGCGTCTACCTCGCGCAGCGGGCCGTGGTAGCGGCGGTTCCAGGTGACGGTATCGGCGCCAACCTCGTGGGCGATGCGGGGAATGACGGTGCGGGCATCGCCGGTAGCGCGCAGAAGCTTCACCCCACGGGAGGCAAGCTCCTGCGCTAGGGCATGGAGCGAACGCTCCCGCCACCAGTGAGTGGCGCCACCGAGCGGCCGGGTGCTGGGGTAGGCGGGCTCATCGAGGACAACGGCCACTAACTCTGGCTTTGAACCGTTTTTATCGGTGGCGGCCTCCGCGGCGCGGGTAAGGGCCTGGTTATCGGATAAGCGCAGGTCATCGCGAAACCACATGAGGGAAGTCATACTAGATAGCCTACGCGGCTGGGCAATTTGGGAATGCGAGGAAAGCACGGTAGTATCCCTTGTGAAGTTTGAACGGCCTTGTGGCCGAGTCAAAGTTCACCGAAGACCGTTGGTCATCCACTAAGGATTGAAAGTTCTCCACCCTGGAGGCGGCCCACGCAGGAGACACTTTGCGCATTCCGCGGCATTTCTCATGTCGCACGCCCTGTGCTCTTGCACGGGGCTTTTCTTTTTGGAAGGCCCCAGCGGAAAATAAAAGAGATGTTTTGGAAGGAGGCGAGAGACAATGGCAAACCCAAAGAACACTGCAGACTTGGCAGAGCTGAAGGAGAAGCTGGCCGATTCTAGCTCCGTCGTTTTGACTGAGTACCGCGGCCTGACCGTATCCCAGCTGCAGGAGCTGCGTAACAACCTGGGCTTTGACGTTGACTACTCCGTCGCCAAGAACACCCTCTTCAAGATCGCTGCCAACGAAGCTGGCATCGAAGGTCTTGATGATTTGCTGACTGGCCCGACCGCAATTGCGTTCATCAAGGGCGAGGCAGTAGATGCTGCGAAGATCATCACCAAGTTTGCTGATGACAACAAGGCACTCGTCATCAAGGGTGGCTACATGGACGGCGACGCATTGTCTGCGGAGCAGGTTCAGGCCATCGCCAAGCTGGACAACCGCGAGACCACCCTCGCAAAGCTGGCTGGCGCTATGAAGGGTTCTATGGCGAAGGCAGCCGCTGTCTTCAACGCTCCTGCAACCAAGGCGGTTCGCACCGTTGTTGCTCTGCAGGACAAGAAGGAAGCAGAAGCTTAAGTCGTCACAACAGACGCACACATAAAACACCGTGCTTGCTACCTCATCACCGGGGAACAAGCACACAACACAGAAAGGACTTGCCATCATGGCTAAGCTCACCAAGGACGAGCTCATTGAAGCTTTCAAGGAAATGACCCTCATCGAACTGTCTGAGTTCGTTAAGGAATTCGAGGACGTCTTCGACGTTGAGGCTGCTGCACCGGTTGCTGCTGCTGCACCGGGCGCTCCGGCTGAGGGCGGCGCTTCCGCTGCTGAGGAGCAGACCGAGTTCGACGTCGTTCTGACCGACGCTGGCGCTAAGAAGATCGGCGTTATTAAGGCTGTCCGCGAGCTCGTCTCCGGCCTGGGCCTGAAGGAAGCTAAGGAAATGGTTGAAGGTGCACCTAAGGCCATCATCGAAGGCGCTTCCAAGGACGACGCTGAGGCTGCTAAGACCAAGCTGGAAGAGGCTGGCGCTTCCGTCGAGCTCAAGTAATTTAACTGAGCTTCACGCTTTCGAAGCCCCCACTCTTACCGCGCTAAATGCGGTGGGAGATGGGGGCTTCTCCCGTTTTATATGCCCCTCTTGAGTTCAGAGGGTCGTTGCAACACTTTCCCTTAGGAGGGTGTTGTTGTGCTTGGAGTTGTGGGCCCGTTTCATTCGTTGTCTGAGTCGGATCGTCGTGGCTTGGTCGCCTTGGTTGGCAGTGGGCGTAGCGTTCGTTCGGCTGCTGGTGAGCTTGGCTGTCATTACGTGCATATGGTATATAGTGAGCTGGTTGATTCTTCCGGTGACTACTAACCGAGAACGATGCCCTATTTGTGCAGGGCAGATGAAGAAAAAGAGAGTGTCCGATTCTTTGTGTGCGGGGGCTTGGTTTACAAGTAATCCGCGAATCGGTTGGGGTAGGCCACGGCTAGTTGGTTGATGGCTTGTTTCCACCCGGTGGCTTTCGCTCCTTCAATATAGCCGTTGCCTTCAATGTCGCGTTTTGTTTTCTTCGCTCGCTGGGCAGCGCGCTTGTCTTCGATGTCGCAGATCATCAGCCACAGCGTCTTCAGTGCGGCAGTATCGTTCGGGAATTGCCCCCCCCGGTTACGGGTAGCTTTACGCAGTTGGGCGTTGAGCGATTCGATCGAGTTGGTGGTGTAGAGCACTCGCCGCGCCGCTGGCGGGAACTGCAGAAACGGTACCAACCGCTCCCATGCGTCCCGCCAGACTTTGACCGACTGGGGGTATTTCCGGCCAAGTTCACTGGCCTCGAAGACATCCAGGCTGGCACGTGCAGTGTCCTCGTTAGCGGCTGTGTAGACCTCACGCAGTGTGCGGGAGACTGATTTGCGGTCCTGGTAGGACACCCACCGGTTCGCAGCCCGAATCAGGTGCACAATACAGGTCTGCACCATGGAATCCGGCCAGGTTGCCTCCACGGCTTCCGGCAGGCCTTTGAGCCCGTCGCAGCACACGATGAACACGTCTTGGACACCGCGGTTGGCCAGATCCGCACACCGATGCCCAAAATGCGGCGCCTTCATTGTCCGCGATCCACAATCCCAGGATGTGCTTGATGCCGTCCATGTCGACACCAACCGCCATGTAGCAGGACTTGTTGACCACGCGGTGGCCGTCACGGATTTTAACGCGTAGCGCGTCGAGGAAGATCACCGGATAGAACTCGTCGAGCTGGCGGTTTGCCAGATCATGACCTCTTCCAAGACCGCGTCGGTAATGGTGCTGATCGTATCCGGGCTCATATCCACACCGAGGGTGGTTGCGAGATGGTGGCACATATCGCGCACGGTCATCCCGCCGACGTACAGCGAGATAATCATGTCGTCGAGCTCTGTGAGCCGACGTGTGCCCTTGGGCATCATCCGGGGAGTAAACGTGCCGGCGCGATCCCTGGGCACGGTCACTTCCACCGCGCCGTAGCCAGAGTTGACGGTTTTGGTGTACGACCCGTTGCGGTGATTGCTGCTCTGTGCGGTTTCCACCTGGGCTTTGGCCTTGTGTTCGGAATGGCTATAGCCCAAATGCGCATCCATCTCTGCCTTAAGACCAGCGTTAATCGAAGCCTGCAACAGGCCTTTGACCAGCTCGCTGGCGTCATCGGTGGACATCGACAGCACGCCAATCAAGCTGGCGAGCTTAAGGATTTTCCATCAGCTTCTCACTGATGTCGTTGACCCTCGCCGGGTCATGGTTTTTCTTCGGTGACACAGTAGTCATTATCTGTGAAACTCCTTCTAGATCAGAGCCTCACACACAAACTTCCTGACACCCTCGGCCGAGATGGCTTTCGCCGCGATGAGTTCTTCGATGACCTTGCGTGTTGCCGGGCCGACTTTCCTGACACTCTCCCTCGGCACCTAGCACATCAGCATGCCCCCGGCGGTATTTCAGGTCCGAGGCTGCGTTATGCCTCCGGATAAGTGAAATAATCCTAATACCAGCACGCCAGACCGGCTAAACATATAACTTCACCAACACATCCTGTCGTTTAGGCCCCCGAAGGAGCTGTTGGCGTTGACTTTATCGACTACCACTGAAGCACGCACTCATGTTGATGTTGTTCCCGTTCCGCATCCCGGAGAAATTCTTCTCCTAGAATTCCTCAAACCCGCGGAATTACCCAGTATCGCCTGGCAACGACATTGGCACTACCCGCTCTCAAGTCTGCAAAATCACCCGCGGTGCGCTCGGTATCAGCGCCGATATGGCCTTGCGCTGGTCGGCCTACTTTGGGAATTCCGCGGAGTTCTGGCTCGGACTCAAGAGGAATACGATCTGTGGAAAACTCGCCAGACCACTGATGTCAGCGCCATCGTTCCGTGGAATCACAAAGAAGAAGCCGAGTCTCATTCATAGGAACAGTTGACTTGCGCTCATGAGTGGCTAGGGGAATTCCCTTTCTCCCTCGCGTCTGCTTGCGCAAGGACGCGATCGGCTCGGCGCACAAAGATAAGGGCGGGCCCGATAGCGAGGAGCCCGGCGAACGCATTGGCCCACAAACCAGTGGTCAAGGTCCAGCGATGAGACAATGCGGCCAGCGGGGTCGACCACACACTAGAGAGTGAAACGACGGTGCTCATTTGGATATTGGTGACTCGGCCAAAAGTTTCTTCTGCCAGAAGCCTGTGGAGTGCGGCATAGGTTACCGCGCCGGCGGCTGGGGCTGTAAGAACAGACAGCCCTAAGGGGATGATCATCAACAGGCTGGGGCTGAGCAGGGCACCACAGGCGATTGATGCAGCAACCCAGGCGCATGTGCCTACCTGAAGGGTGGCGAAGGAGAACTTCTTCTGCAACCAACCCGTCGACAAAGCCCCCACAATCCCGATGAGGCCTATGGACGTGCGGGCTAGTCCCGTTACCCATCCAGGGTTATTCCCCTCCTCCAGTATGAGGACCGCCATGAACAGCGAGCCGTTAATTGCGCAGTTCGACAGTGTTTGCATGGCAATGAGCCCGCGAAGTAGTGGCGCGCGAGCCACGATGGCTAAGCCTTCCTTCGTCGTGCGTAGGAGCTTGTTCTCTGCCTTCTTTGTGGGGTCTAGGCGAGCCCTGATGAAGAGGAAGAAGACAATGGTGAGGATATTTGCCAGACCGACAAACACGAAGGGCAGTGCCACATTGACTTCTAGAAGCGCGCCGCCCACAGTGGGGCCGATGAGTCCCGCAAATTGCAGACGTGCTTGGATGAGCCCTTGTTTGGCGGCGAGCTGTTCTTCCTCAACGAGCTGGGGCAGGCAAGGGTCGGAGCAAGCTTGACCTATCCGGTAAAAGAACATCATGCTCCCGAGAAGCGCACCGAAGACCATGGGGGAGAAACTTCCGGATAGGATGAGACTCGCTAACGCGAGGTTGAGTACCCCGGCCAGAGCGTTGGTCACAATGATGAGTGGCTTGCGGCGCCACATATCCGCAAGAGAGCCGCCGATGATTCCGCCTGCCAGTGCAGCTATTCCGGTGATGGTTCCATACAGGCCGGCAAGGGTAAGGCTATCGCTCAAGCGTAGAGTGACCACCGGAATAGCAAGCCCGGCTCCTACCCCGGCTATCTGAGCCACGAGGTCAGACCACAGGAATAGTCTAAAATCACTTGGGTTGGTGCGATCAACTTTATTTATATTCAATGCTCCTCCTATAACAAAGCCATCTCAGTCGTCCCTAGGCCCAACTGCAATTAGCATGCCCCAGAGGAAAGATCGCCAATCTAGTCCCGCGTTGTCAGCGATGATGTCTTCCCGAAAGAGAGAAATGCCCCGAGAGAGGTGGTCAGTGGCTGTAGCAACCATTTGAATAACTTGGCTAAGGTGCCCAATTTCTAGCCAGAGCGTTCGAATCGAGTTTAGACTTTCGTATTTCCAGGATATGACTCGAGGATCACCAACAGTAATAAAATGTATTGGGGCATCCACGACATGCGATTGTTTCCCAACCGCGGTCTTCCATTCCTTATAGGGCTCTAGATGATTGAGAAACAGTAAGGAATGGTTTTTCGGGTGGTATAAATAATAACCATCGTCGATTGAATCGCATCTACTAACGCGGACAATGAGCTCGGTTGAGCACAATCCTCCGGCAGATGGGGCCGAACGAAAATGGATGTTTCCGGACTTCTGTTCGTTTGTTGTTGGGCGCTTTGAAAAGCTTGCGGAATCGTAAAGGATTGATGCTAGTGACCTAAGGCTAATTGATTTTAGCTCTGTATTCGTAAAACGTGCAGATTTTCGAGAATTCAAAACAGATTTGAAGCTTCTGGTGTAGCTTATTGTCTCGCCGTGCGGAAGGTTCAATTCTTGCTTGGCGAAAATCGGATTCTCCCATACATGATGCGGTGGGCCGGTGAGCGCGAGTTTTTCCCTTAAATGCTGGTGATGCTCATCTAGTTGAGCGATTGTCTCGTCGGAACGGACTCCGCTGGCAAATGCGTAGTCGCGCGCGAGCGGAGGAGTATCGGGCCACATATCTAGAACCGTGCATTCGGTATTGGGGGGTTCATTAGAAAAATGCTGTAGTACCCCTAAGTTCTGGAGTTCCGGAAATGAATCTTCGCTAGACACGACCGTTACTCCACTAATAGTTTGACTATCTAGTAAGCGGAAGAGTTCCTCCCTTGCCTTCTGGTTTAAGATTGTCTGAGTTTGCTCTAGAGGGTTGTCCCAAACGAGATACGGTCCCTTGAACCGAAAATGGCCCACTGTCGCTATTCTAAGCATCGTTTAAAGTCCTTTGTAAATATCTAGCAATGGCGTTGGAGACGAGATTCGTGCCAGCTCGGTCTTCGTAGAATAGCCAATCGAAGCAAACGTTACATTCAAGAAATATTGGGTCACCTCCTTGTATTAGGAGGTCGATAGCACATAAATTACAACCGGATAGTTGGGAGTATTCAATTAGAATATCTTTTAATCTTTGGGTAGATTTATATAGAGATACGCTCACGCCGTTGTTCTCTTGCCACAGGTCGTCTGCATTGTCATATCCCGATACTCGGAAAACGATAACTTCTTGGTCGATTACGTAGCAGCGGAGCTCATACTCTGAGTTCATATACTTCTGGAATAGGAGAGGTACCGGCTCATCACGAGTTGATTGATCTAGCTTCAAACGTTTAGGCATAGCTCCAAGAAGTGTTCCCGGAGTCGGTTCTACCCAGTGGGGGCCAATCGGTTTGGCAATTGAAAAGGGAAACGCCGCTTCATATCCAATTGACGTTTGAGGGGTAGTAAGTCCAATAGAATTGGCGAGCTGAATTTGTGCAAGCCGTGACCGAGCGTTACAAAATTGGTTTACGCTAAATAAAGCAATCTCTTCAAGCGTTTGTATGTAGGATATTGCCTGATCTTTGATATAAATTATTTCCTCTTTAACGCAGGATATATTTTTTATAGATTCGCGTGAAAAATGGCGGATCCAAGCTACTGTCACCGTGGTGTTGCCATGTTCCGTAACCAGTCTTCCGAAGTTATCTATTGGTAATAGCTCTTTACTGAGTTCGCCGTCGCTGTCAATTCGTACGACTCCAATGTTTTGGCTGGCGAGAATCAGCGACAGGAGGTCACATTCTCGGTCATCTTGGCGGGTTATGAAGACTACACTTTTTGATGGAAGCGATTCGGGGTGATTGTGGCGGAATTCTCGCTGAAAATCGTTGCTTGGGCCTTGAAGTCTTATGGTGATATTTTTGTCTATAAGGATCGTCATAGATATATGGCGGGGTCCTGTGGGTGCATGCTTGAGGGGCTTGCATCCACAGGGGGTAGCTAAAAGTCCTTTTTTACGTCGTGATTTGCTGCCTTGATTTTGTAATCATTAACAAAGGCGTCCAGCTTGTGATTGGGTCGTGGTGTGGGGTGTTCTGTCTGGTTTAGAATCTCCCGCGCTATCTGAGTGCTGAGACGCGGTGCTACTTCTGCGTGATGCAAGGTAAAACCTCCCGGTAGTGTGATGTGCATTACTTGCGGTAATTAGAATCTACATGAGCACTTTGGGTCCGGGTATCCTACAAAAGTTCTAAATCTCGTTTCAGGAAGTGTGTTTTGAACAAACGAGTCGGTAGGATAAGCCACCATGCTGCCCAAGTCCCGCATCTTCTCCGTCCTTCTGCTCGGCCTCGGCGTAGCGATGGTGGCCGCCGGAGTAGCGGCGCCGGCGTTTTTGGATTTCTCGCCGCGGCTGCCGTTGGAACTCAAAAACACCACGTGGACTCTTAAGGATGAGTCCGCGGATTCCCAAGTGGTCAATAAGGATGGAACGTCGCCTTATTCCGGGCCGATGACCTACCAGATCAATGCGGGCATCCAAGAGCCTTCGGATGAAGATACTGCGACGCTGCGCATAGGGGAGACGCGCCTGCGCGGCGATGGCCAAGGACTCGATGATTTAAGCCAAGCGCAGGTGTGGACCTATCCCATTGACCGCCTGAGCGGTGAGGCAAAGGCAGAGGCCAGCCTGAGCCATACCTTGGCCAGCCCTGAGGAGAAGGTTGCTGTCGATGGGTACTGGCTAAAATTCCCGGCGGATGCGGAAAAGACGAATTACCCAGTCTTTGACCCCACCTTGCGCAAGGCAGTGGACGCGGTCTTTGAAGAAGAAACTGAAATAGATGGCCGTACGGTGTATCGGTATCACCAGGAAATCGAGCCAACAAACGTAGCGCAGCTTTATGCCGCCGATGGCAATACCACCTCTTTCCCCAAGGAAGATGGGGGACACGAACCTGGTTATTTGATGCACTCGGGCAGTACGGATTTCTACGTCGACCAAGCTACCGGCCTGGTGGTGGGCATGGACATGGATATCGATGACTACTACGCGGACCGAGAGGGCGTAGGCCGCGAGCAAGCATTCGTCTTTAATGGTTCCACCTCAGAGAAGTCCCGCGCGGCGCTACTCGATGAAGCGAAATCGTTCCCACGCAACCACGTGGCGGAGATTGCGCGGTGGGCGGCACTGGGTATCGGTATCGTGTTCACCTTTATTGGAGTCATTGGGGTGCTGGGAATTTACGACCGTAAAAACAAGCATGTGCGCCGACGCGGAAAGAAAAGCGCCAGCGAAATGACTAGCGAAAGTGCCAGATAAGAGTATTAAGCGCGGTTCGGGTTGCGGTGGAATGAGTTTTTAGTGGTACGGTGCTTGTGGTTGCCCCGCTAGATCTGGCGCAACATTATTGCCGCGTTGGCGCAGCGGCGAGCGAGAGCTTGCCCCCTAGCGCGGAAAGAAAAGCCTTAAGTGTGGTGTGTCTTTACATACCTGAGTTTTTCCTATACACTGATTCGTTGCGCTGGAATCTGGATTTTCGGTGCACATTTAGCCTTTCGGGTTGGTGATGGCAAAACCGACTTGACAAGGTGATTTTGTGCATTCTGAACCCAGACACTCCACAGCAGACCGAATGCTAAAATTACCAGCGGTTTTGTTGCTCGTCGGCCAGGGCGAGTAGCAATCCGCGTGAGGTGCTGGAAGGACCCATCTTGGCAGTCTCCCGCCAGACCAAGTCAGTGGCCAATATCCCCGGAGCCCCGAAGCGATACTCGTTTGCAAAAATTAGCGAGCCTATCGCCCTGCCGGGCCTCCTTGACGTACAACTCGATTCCTTTGCTTGGCTCGTCGGCTCGCCGGAATGGCGCGAGCGTGAGCAGGCTGAGCGCGGCGATAACGCACGCGTGACGAGCGGCCTTGAGGATATCCTCGAAGAGCTCTCGCCGATTCAGGACTACTCGGGCAATATGTCCCTGTCCTTGTCGGAGCCTCGCTTCGAGCCGGTGAAAAACACCGTCGATGAGTGTAAAGAAAAGGACATCAACTACTCCGCGCCGCTGTACGTGACCGCAGAGTTCATCAATAACGACACCCAAGAGATTAAGTCGCAGACCGTCTTCATCGGTGACTTCCCGATCATGACTGATATGGGTACCTTCATCGTGAACGGTACCGAGCGCGTCATCGTCTCCCAGCTGGTGCGTTCCCCGGGCGTGTACTTCGATCGTTCCATCGATAAGTCCACCGAACGCCCGCTGCACTCCGTGAAGATTATTCCTTCCCGCGGTGCTTGGCTGGAGTTCGACGTGGACAAGCGCGATACCGTCGGCGTGCGCATAGACCGCAAGCGCCGCCAGCCGGTAACCGTCCTGTTGAAGGCGCTGGGCTGGACCGAGGAGCAGATCAGGGAGCGCTTCAGCTTCTCTGAGCTCATGATGTCCACCCTAGAATCTGACGGTGTATCCAACACCGATGAAGCGCTGCTGGAGATCTACCGCAAGCAGCGCCCAGGCGAGCAGCCTACCCGCGAGTTGGCGCAGTCCTTGTTGGATAACTCCTTCTTCCGCGCTAAGCGCTATGACCTTGCCAAGGTTGGCCGTTACAAGGCCAACCGCAAGCTGGGCCTTGGCGGCGACCACGACGGTCTGATGACTCTGACCGAAGAAGACATCGCCGTCACCCTGGAGTACCTGGTACGCCTGCACGTGGGCGAGCGTGAGATGAAGGCGCCAAACGGCGAGATGATCTCGCTGAACACCGACGATATCGACCACTTTGGTAACCGTCGTCTGCGCACCGTGGGCGAGCTCATCCAGAACCAGGTCCGCGTGGGCCTGTCCCGCATGGAGCGCGTCGTGCGCGAGCGCATGACCACCCAGGACGCTGAGTCGATCACGCCGACGTCCCTGATTAACGTGCGTCCGGTCTCTGCTGCTATCCGCGAGTTCTTTGGTACCTCCCAGCTCTCGCAGTTCATGGACCACAACAACTCCCTGTCTGGCCTGACCCACAAGCGCCGCCTGTCCGCGCTGGGCCCAGGCGGTCTGTCCCGTGAGCGCGCCGGCATTGAGGTGCGAGACGTGCACGCTTCGCACTACGGCCGCATGTGCCCGATTGAGACCCCCGAGGGTCCGAACATTGGGTTGATTGGTGCGCTGGCGTCCTACGCCCGCGTGAACCCCTTCGGCTTCATCGAGACCCCGTACCGCAAGGTCGTTGACGGCAAGGTTACGGACCAGGTGGAGTACCTCACCGCTGATGAGGAGGACCGCTTCGCCATTGCTCAGGCCGAGGTAGAGCAGGACGAGGAAGGCCGTTTGATCGGCGAGCGCATCGAGGTCCGCCTGAAGGAGGGTGACATCGGAGTGACCGATGCCTCCGGTGTGGACTACGTTGACGTTTCCCCGCGCCAGATGGTCTCCGTTGGTACCGCCATGATTCCGTTCTTGGAGCACGACGATGCTAACCGTGCCTTGATGGGCGCGAACATGCAGAAGCAGGCGGTCCCGCTGGTTCGCTCCGAGGCCCCACTGGTGGGTACCGGTATGGAGCAGCGCGCCGCATATGACGCTGGCGACGTCGTCATCACGCCAAAGGCCGGTGTGGTGGAAAACGTCACCGCTGACGTCATCACCATCATGGACGATGAGGGCCAGCGCGATACCTACATCCTGCGCAAGTTCGAGCGCACCAACCAGGGCACCAACTACAACCAGACCCCGCTGGTGTCCATGGGTCAGCGGGTAGAGGCCGGCCAGGTTTTGGCCGATGGCCCGGGTACCCACAACGGTGAGATGTCGCTTGGCCGTAACCTGCTGGTTGCGTTCATGCCGTGGGAAGGCCACAACTACGAGGACGCCATCATCCTCAACCAGCGCATCGTGGAAGAAGACATCCTGACCTCCGTCCACATCGAGGAGCACGAGATCGATGCTCGTGACACCAAGCTGGGCGCCGAAGAAATCACCCGCGAGATTCCAAACGTCTCCGAGGACGTCTTGAGCGACCTCGATGAGCGCGGCATCATCCGCATCGGTGCTGACGTTCGTGCCGGCGATATCCTGGTGGGTAAGGTCACCCCGAAGGGGGAGACCGAGCTGACTCCGGAAGAGCGCCTGCTGCGCGCCATCTTCGGTGAGAAGGCCCGCGAGGTTCGCGATACCTCCATGAAGGTTCCGCACGGTGAGGTGGGCAAGGTTATTGGCGTTGCTCGCTTCTCCCGCGATGACGATGACGACCTGGCACCTGGCGTCAACGAGATGATCCGCGTCTACGTTGCGCAAAAGCGCAAGATCCAGGACGGCGATAAGATGGCCGGCCGCCACGGCAACAAGGGTGTTGTGGGCAAGATTTTGCCGCCAGAGGATATGCCGTTCATGGAGGACGGCACCCCGGTGGACATCCTGCTGAACACCCACGGTGTGCCGCGTCGTATGAACATCGGCCAGGTTCTTGAGCTGCACTTGGGCTGGTTGGCTCACGCTGGTTGGAAGGTCGACACCGAGGATCCGGCTAATGCCGAGCTGCTCAAGACCTTGCCGGAAGAGCTTTACGATGTCCCAGCGGACTCCCTGACCGCCACCCCGGTCTTCGACGGTGCTACCAACCACGAGATCGAGCGCCTGTTGGCATCGTCCCGCCCGAACCGCGACGGCGACGTACTGGTCAACGAGCACGGTAAGGCCACGCTTTTCGATGGCCGGTCCGGCGAGCCGTACAAGTACCCCATCTCCGTGGGCTACATGTACATGCTCAAGCTGCACCACTTGGTCGATGAGAAGATTCACGCCCGTTCCACTGGTCCTTACTCCATGATTACCCAGCAGCCACTGGGTGGTAAGGCTCAGTTCGGTGGCCAGCGCTTCGGCGAGATGGAGGTGTGGGCAATGCAGGCTTACGGCGCTGCCTACACCCTGCAGGAGCTGCTTACCATCAAGTCCGATGACGTGGTAGGCCGCGTGAAGGTCTACGAGGCCATCGTGAAGGGCGACAATATTCCAGATCCGGGCATCCCTGAGTCCTTCAAGGTGTTGCTCAAGGAGCTGCAGTCCCTGTGCTTGAACGTGGAGGTTCTTTCCACTGACGGCACCCCGATGGAGCTGTCTGGCTCTGATGACGATGACATGGATAGCCCATCGCTTGGCATTAACTTGTCCCGCGATGAGGGTTCTTCCGCTGACATCGCCTAAATAGATTCTCGGTCCACTGCGGAATGCACGGTTCCGGTGTTTAACACCGGGGCCGCCGCGGGCGGGCAATAAAGATTAATTCATTAAAAGCCATCAATTCCTCACATGACGAGGATGAAAGGGAGACATTACGTGTTTGACGTAAATCTCTTCGACGAGCTCCGCATCGGTCTGGCCACTGCTGACGATATCCGTCGCTGGTCTAAGGGCGAGGTTAAAAAGCCCGAGACCATTAACTACCGCACGCTGAAGCCGGAAAAGGACGGCCTGTTCTGCGAGCGCATTTTCGGACCTACCCGTGACTGGGAGTGTGCTTGTGGTAAGTACAAGCGCGTCCGCTACAAGGGCATCATCTGTGAGCGTTGCGGCGTTGAGGTCACCAAGTCCAAGGTGCGTCGTGAGCGCATGGGCCACATCGAGCTGGCCGCTCCGGTAACCCACATCTGGTACTTCAAGGGCGTTCCTTCCCGCTTGGGCTACCTGCTGGACCTGGCACCGAAGGACCTTGAGCGCATCATCTACTTCGCTGCCAACATCATCACCTCCGTTGATGAAGAGGCTCGCCACAACGATCAGTCCACTCTGGAAGCAGAAATGCTCCTGGAGAAGAAGGACGTTGAGGACGAGACCGAGTCCGAGATCGCAGAGCGCGCTTCCAAGCTCGAGTCCGACTTGGCGGAGCTGGAGGCAGCCGGAGCGCGTGCCGATGCCCGCAAGAAGGTACAAAACGCTGCTGATAAGGAAATGCAGCACATCCGCGAGCGCGGCGAGCGGGAAGTCGCACGCCTGGATGAAATCTGGAACACCTTCTTGAAGCTTGCTCCGAAGCAGATGGTCATCGATGAGACCATCTACGAAGAGCTGGTTGACCGCTACGAGGATTACTTCACCGGCGGCATGGGTGCAGAAGCCATCCAGACCTTGGTCCGCAATTTCGACCTCGAGGCAGAGGCTGAGGAGCTGCGCGAGATCATCAACAACGGCAAGGGCCAGAAGAAGATGCGCGCGCTTAAGCGCCTCAAGGTCGTTGCCGCATTCCTTAACTCCGGCAACGACCCGGCAGGCATGGTGCTGGACGCTATTCCGGTTATTCCGCCTGAGTTGCGCCCGATGGTGCAGCTCGACGGTGGCCGCTTCGCCACCTCGGACCTGAATGACCTGTACCGCCGCGTTATCAACCGCAATAACCGCCTGAAGCGCATGATCGACTTGGGCGCACCAGAGATCATCGTGAATAACGAGAAGCGCATGCTGCAGGAGTCTGTGGACGCGCTCTTCGATAACGGCCGCCGTGGCCGTCCGGTTACCGGCCCGGGCAACCGCCCGTTGAAGTCCCTGTCTGACTTGCTCAAGGGCAAGCAGGGCCGTTTCCGCCAGAACCTGCTGGGTAAGCGCGTGGACTACTCCGGTCGTTCCGTTATTATCGTCGGCCCGCAGCTGAAGCTGCACGAGTGTGGTCTGCCGAAGCTGATGGCACTCGAGCTGTTCAAGCCTTTCGTCATGAAGCGCTTGGTCGAAAACGACTACGCCCAGAACATCAAGTCTGCTAAGCGCATGGTGGAGCGCCAGCGCCCAGAGGTGTGGGACGTGCTGGAGCAGGCCATTTCTGAGCACCCAGTGATGCTCAACCGTGCGCCTACGCTGCACCGCCTGGGTATCCAGGCCTTCGAGCCGAAGCTGGTTGAGGGTAAGGCTATTCAGCTGCACCCGCTGGCTTGTGAGGCGTTCAACGCCGACTTCGACGGTGACCAGATGGCAGTTCACCTGCCGCTATCCGCCGAGGCACAGGCAGAGGCTCGCGTGCTGATGCTGGCTTCCAACAACATCCTGTCCCCGGCATCCGGTAAGCCACTGGCTATGCCGCGTCTGGACATGGTGACCGGCCTGTACTACCTCACCATGGACAAGGCAGAGGACGAGATTGGTGGCAACGGTCGTTACCGCGAGGCTGGCGAGGACTACCCGGCAACGGGCGTGTACTCCTCCTACGCCGAGGCCCTCATGGCCTACGACCGCGGCACGGTTGGCCTGCAGGCACCGATCAAGGTCCGCATCGATCACCTGCGCCCGCCAGAGGACATCGAGGCAGAGCTCTTCCCTGATGGCTGGTCCAAGGGCCAGGCATGGTTGGGCTACACCACCATCGGCCGCATCATGTTCAACGAGCTGCTGCCGTGGAACTACCCGTACCTTGAGGGCATCATGGTCCGTAAGGGCGGCGGCACCGACGGCAAGGTGCTCATTGGTGACGTGGTCAATGACTTGGCCACCAAGTACCCAATGATCACCGTGGCCCAGGTTCTGGACAACATGAAGGACGCTGGCTTCTACTGGGCAACCCGTTCCGGTGTGACCATTACGATGTCTGACGTGCTGGTGCTGCCGAATAAGACCGAGATCCTCGAGTCTTATGAGAAGGAAGCAGAGCGCATTGAGCGTAAGTACTGGGAGCAGGGTGCACTCACGGAGCGCGAGCGTTATGACCGCCTGGTAGAGCTGTGGAAGGACGCTACCGATACCGTCGGTGAGGCCGTTGAGAGCATCTACCCGGATTACAACCCAATTCCAATGATTGTGAAGTCGGGTGCTGCCGGTAACATGCGTCAGATCTGGACGCTGGCCGGTATGAAGGGCATGGTTGTGAACTCGCACGGTGATTACATCACCCGTCCGATTAAGACCTCCTTCCGCGAAGGCCTGTCCGTGCTGGAGTACTTCAACAACTCCCACGGTTCCCGTAAGGGTCTGGCCGATACCGCGCTGCGTACCGCTGACTCTGGCTATCTCACCCGTCGTCTGGTGGACGTTGCTCAGGATGTCATCGTCCGCGAAGAGGACTGTGGCACCCGCCAGGGCGTGCGCGTTCCTATCGGCGAGGTCTCCGGCGACAAGGTCGTCCTCTCCGAGCTGTGGGAGACCTCCGCTTCCGGTCGCGTGCTTGCTACGGACGTCAAGGACGAGAACGGCGAGGTCGTTGCAGAGGCCGGTGCAGACCTGACCGAGGAGCTCACGCAGAAGCTTCTCGATGCCAAGGTCACCGACGTCAAGGTCCGCTCCGTGCTGACCTGCCAGACCCCGGCCGGTGTCTGTGCGAAGTGCTACGGCAAGTCCATGGCGTCCGGCCAATTGGTCGACATCGGCGAGGCCGTCGGCATCGTGGCTGCACAGTCCATTGGTGAGCCTGGTACCCAGCTGACCATGCGTACCTTCCACCAGGGTGGTGTCGGTGGCGACATTACCGGTGGTCTGCCGCGTGTGCAGGAGCTCTTCGAGGCTCGTAACCCGAAGAACCGCGCACCGATTGCTTCCGTGGACGGCACCGTGTCCCTGTCCGATGAGGGCAACTTCTGGACCATGACCATCACCCCGGATGACGGTTCTGATGACGTGGTTTACGAGAAGCTCTCCAAGCGCCAGGGCCTGGCCCAGGTGCGTCGCCCGATGGAGTCCAACCCGGATGCGATGATCGAGCGTTCCTTGAAGGACGGCGACCACGTTGAGACCGGTGACCGCTTGATGCGTGGTGCGGCTGACCCGCACGACGTGCTCGAGGTTCTGGGTCGTCGCGGTGTGGAGCAGCACCTCATCAACGAGGTGCAGGCCGTGTACCGCACCCAGGGTGTGGCCATCCACGACAAGCACATCGAGATCATCATCCGCCAGATGCTGCGCCGCGGTACCGTCATCGACGCCGGTACCACGGAGCTGCTGCCGGGCAACCTGATCGACCTTTCTGAGGCCAAGCAGATGAACGCTGCACAGGTTGCAGAAGGCGGCGAGCCGGCGCAGCTGCGCTCGGAGATCATGGGTATTACCAAGGCCTCCTTGGCTACCGAGTCTTGGCTGTCCGCTGCTTCGTTCCAGGAGACCACGCGTGTGCTTACCGATGCCGCTATTAACAAGCGCTCCGATAAGCTCATCGGCCTCAAGGAAAACGTCATCATCGGTAAGCTGATCCCGGCCGGTACCGGTATCTCCCGTTACCGCAATATCTCCGTCAAGCCGACCGAGGCTGCGCGCAACGCCGCTTACTCGATTCCGACTTACGGCGATTCCATCTACGGTGATGACGGCTTCGGTGAATTCACCGGCGCTTCCGTTCCGCTGGATGAGGACTTCACCTTCTAAGTCCTAGGCGCTCGTGCCCCCTCGGCCGTGCCCCCTCGGCACCGCGTCCAGTCAGAGCCCCCGCTTCCGTGCACACGGTAAGCGGGGGCTCTTTCAGGATATTTCTCTATTAACGCAGATGGCCTATAAATATTTTGATTTTCAAATATGGGCTTTAAATTGGGATACAATTTAACGTCACTTTGAACGAGGATCGTTTTTCAGAATTTCTGGAAGGGGATCGCTCGCCGAAAAATATTGAAGAACGTTAGGATCCAAGCAATTAAGTAATTCAAAAATTTCCTTCCGGTAGATGCTGCAATCGATATCGATCAGTGACTCTTGGTGGCTAATTCTATTTCTAAGCAAAACGGCGTGATGCATGATAAAACTAGCTCGATCAGGGGAAATACTCTTAGGGCCCGATGACAGCGCCCGGCTAGTTATCTCTTTGTACACGGACTTGAGATTCGTATAGGTGGTCTCGTTAGGGTAATACTTGCGGGTGCCATCGGGGCGAATTGTCGGTTCTCGGTAGAAGAAAGCTTCCTTCCATTGAGTTAAGGTGACTTGGGCAATAATGTCATCGCGGTTAATGGGTTGACCTTTTCGCGGATGAGTTCCTTCGATGAGCCCGGTTCCGTTGTCGCGAATCCCTTTAGCATTCCTGGCTTTTCCTAGGGCTCTGTTTGCAATTTGTTGGCTGACTTTGGAGAGCGGGAAGGATACATTGCAAGTGGGATGTTCAATCCAATTTTTATTGCTTTGAGGCTCCTGCTCATCGCTCCATTCATCGATCGCTTTGCAAATCTTGTTTCTGAGGACAATCTCAAAAACGGATAATAAGTTCCAAAGCGCCGCAGATAGTTGAAGGTCCCACCTATAAAGCGTGAGGGCTCGACCAGCATGATTTCCCATTTGGGTTAAATATTTTTCAGTGCGCTGTTCTCCCAACGTCTGTAGTACATGCTGTTCATGTCTGGATCCGTGCATTGCTTCGTCTTCCTCGGCATCGCGGATTAGGTGATCTTGTCATAGTGTGCTTTTTGGTCTATTCTCGGAATGGAGAGAGTGATATAGCCACCTAGGATCTTAATTCACTCCAGTAGGAAGGGCCACGTTCGAACACCGGTTACAAACCGAAGCATCGGACGGGGCCCTTTCGTTTTGAGAGCGTCTGATGGATTGTGTATAGGTTTCCCGTTACTGGGAGCCCAATTCGGCCGCCGAATTGGTTGTGAGGACCCGTATGCGTGCCTGCTAGTATGAGTAAAGCCTGTGGCCCAGATTAGTAAAAATGTGGGCCTTGGACTACTTGATTTAAACCATTACACGGGAGCTTTAAGAATCTGTGGGTCCGTGGGGCGCACAGGCCGCACCGGCGCAGAAATGAAGGCTGAGATACTGCGATATGACGCGGTGAACCGTTGAACCTGATCCGGGTAATTCCGGCGAGAGGGAGGAAATAATGACTACTAATGCAGCTGCGTCCGCAGCGCCAAAGCGCAACCTGAACTGGCGCGTGGTGGATATTGTGGTGGCATCCGTCTTGGGTGTTGCCTGTGGCTTCGTATTCTTGGGCTGGAATGCCGTGGGCTATGCCTGGTATGAGGCCATGGATGCGCTCACGCCGGGGCTTGGTGGCTTGGCCACCGGTATCTGGCTACTGGGCGGCATCCTGGGTGGATTGGTCATCCGCAAGCCGGGTGCGGCAGTCTACGTGGAGGTCCTTGCCGCGACGGTGTCGGCCGTCTTGGGCTCGCAGTGGGGTATTAGCACCCTGTACTCGGGCCTGGCACAGGGTATTGGCGTGGAGATCATCTTTGCCATCTTCATGTACCGGCAGTTCAACCTTGGGGTGACCATCCTGGCCGGTATGGCAGCAGGCTGGGGCGCTTTCGTCCTGGAGCTGTTTACCTCCGGTAACCTCGCGAAGTCCTTCGAGTTCAATATGATTTACTTGGTCACCCTGACCATTTCCGGTGCTATCTTGGCGGGCGCCCTGGGCTTCTACCTGGTGAAGGCATTGGCAAAGACCGGTGCCCTTGACCGCTTTGCAGTAGGCCGCGAACAGCGCGCTTAGGGTCTAGATTGCCGTGACTGATTTTTCACGCTTAGCAGGAAATGCCACAAAAATCGCGGCCCGCGGTTACGGGTGGACCCACGCTGGGCGTTCGCAACCGGCGCTGCAGGACATAGACCTTGTCATCGAACCCGGTGAGAAGGTCTTGCTGTGCGGGGATTCCGGCTCCGGAAAGTCCACGCTTTTGGCGGCGATCGCCGGCGTCTTGGGCTCTGACGAAGAAGGCACGCGCACCGGCGAGATCACCTTGGAGGATTCGGCGGGCACGGTCGAAGAACCGGGCCGGACCATTCCGGTGGGTTTGGTCCTGCAGGATCCGGATTCGCAAGTTATCTCCGCGCGCGTGGGCGATGATATCGCCTTTGGCTGCGAGAACCTGGCATATCCGCGCGAGGAGATCTGGCGCAGGGTGCGCCAAGCCCAAGAGTTGGTAGGCCCATATGTGGACCTGGATTTTCCCACCGAGCACCTCTCCGGCGGGCAGAAGCAACGCCTGGCACTGGCCGGGGTCATCGCCATGGGCGCGGGCGTGGTTCTATTGGACGAGCCCACCGCCAACCTGGATCCGGAAGGGGCGGGGGATGTGGTGCGGGCCGTCGGCAAGCTGGTAGAGCACACGGGTGCCACCTTGGTGGTAGTCGAGCATCAACATGCGGCGTGGGAAGGCGTGTTGGACCGCGCGGTAGAGCTGAAGGATGGGCGCATTATTTCTGATGGCCCCTTTGCTGACGCCGCCCGCAAGCGCCAGGTCACCGGCCTCCCGCAGGCGCGGTCGCTGGCAAGCGATGCCCTCGATGAGTCCAACGCCGCGTTGTGGAGCAAGGATTTGGTAACCCGCTATGGTCCGCCGCGGTCCATCTCCCTGCCAGCGGGGGGCTCGACCGTTATTACCGGCCGCAATGGCGTGGGAAAATCGACGTGGCTGATGACTATGGCGGGGCTACTTCCGGCCGAATCCGGGGAAATCGGGGTCGCTGACTTCATCCGCCGCGGCGTCAAGGGCCCGCCTTCCCGGTGGAAATCCCGCGAATTGGCTGACCGCATTGGTTTCGTCTTCCAAAATCCGGAACACCAATTTGTCGCCCGCAGCGTGGAAGAGGAATTGCGGGTCGCGCCCAAGGTCATGCGCGTCGATCCCCCAGAAAAGCGCATCGCGCAGCTGGTGGAATCGCTGCGCTTGGGGCACTTGCTCAAGGCCAATCCGTTTACGCTATCCGGTGGCGAAAAACGCCGCCTTTCGGTCGCAACGGCCCTGGTGACCGCGCCGGAGGTGCTGCTTTTGGACGAGCCGACCTTTGGCCAGGATCCCGGCACCTTCGTGGAATTGGTGGGGCTCTTGCGCCAATTGGCCGATGACGGCATCACCATTGCCTCCATTACCCATGACCCGCTGTTTATAGAGGCCTTGGGTGACCACCAGGTGGAGGTGCGCGGTGCCTAATCTCTTGCGCAACGTCAACCCGCTAACCCGCATCTTCCTGATGTTCGTCTGGGTTACGCCGCTGCTCGCCTCCATCGACTGGGTATCGGCGGCGCTATCGCTGAGCCTGACGCTCATCCTGGCGCCGCTGTGCGGTGTGTCCTGGGTGCGGTTGTGGAAGGCCGGCTGGTTCTTATTCCTCATCGCCCCGCTATCGGGCATTTCCATGCTGCTGTATGGCGCGCCCGGGGGAGAGGAGTACTTCAGCTGGTGGCTGATTACGGTGACGGAAAATTCGCTCACCCTGGCCATCGCGATCACGCTGCGTGTGCTCGCGGTCGCCCTACCGACGGTGGTGCTCGCGCGCGATATCGATCCCACCGAGCTTGGCGATGCCCTCTCGCAGATCCTCCGCCTTCCCTCCCGCTTCGTCATTGGTGCTGTGGCCGGCGTGCGCATGATGACGCTGCTGAAATCCGATTGGCAATCGCTCGGCATGGCGCGCAGGGCCCGCGGGCTTACGGATGAAGGTCGATTCAAGCACTTGCTTACGATGTCCTTTGGCCTATTGGTCATTGCCCTGCGCCGCGGCGGCAAGCTTGCGACGGCGATGGAAGCGCGCGGATTTGGGCGCACCCCACCCGGAGGAGGGGAGCGGACCTGGGCCCGAGAATCCAGGTTGCACGCCCGCGATGGGTGGGTGATGGCCTGCGGCCTCGCCCTTGCTTGTGTACCGGTGGTAACTTCGGTACTTACTGGGGCCTGGAGATTCTTTGGCCTTTAATCCGCGAAAGCAGTGATTCAAGCACTATGGACATTGATGCCGAACAAGAGCGCCTCTTGGAGGACATCGTTAAGCTAGCAGCCTCGCGAAAGCGTGCGTTTAAACCCATCACGGTGCTTATCGATGGCCCCTCTGGCTCCGGCAAAACCTGGACCGCCGCCACCTTGGCAGATCGCACCAATTGGCGGGTGGTTCACCTCGATGAATTCTATCCCGGCTGGCATGGCTTGGAGAAGGGCTCCGAGATGGTGGGCGAGCAAGTCTTGCGCACCATGAATCCCGGCTATTGGCGCTGGGATTGGGAAGCCAATTGCCCCGGTGACTGGGCCAGCCTCGACGTGCGGGATGATCTCATCGTTGAGGGCGTTGGCTCCGTGACCGCGGACAACATTGCGGCCGCGAAAAAGCGCGGCGCGGTAGTAACCGTGCGCATCGATGGCCCCCGCGAGCAGCGCTATGAGCGCGCGATTGCGCGCGAGCCGGCCTACGAAAAGTGGTTTGCCACTTGGGAAGAACAGGAAAAATCCTACTTTTCTGACAAGGCTGCAGAGCCAGACCTGACGTGGGAGTGGGAGTAGTCCCTCCGCGCCGCCGGCAGGATAGACTACCGGTTTTGTGTTCATGGCGCTGGCTTTGCTAGTCTTAGCGCTAGTTCACTATGTACTGCGCGCCCTGTGTGAATATGGCGCGCAAAGAACATGGTGAAAAGTCTGATCCTTAACAAGGCGCCCGCCTTGGGAAGAGTTCTGGACATGCGGAAGCGCCCCGGGAAAGAGCGCCTATTTTTGCATGTTTGGTTCCCTTCTTAAGAAGTGGTGCAATTCGACAGAAAGACTGTTTAATGCCAACTATTCAACAGCTGGTCCGCAAGGGCCGCCAGACCAAGCGCAAAGAGGTCTCTACCGCTGCGCTGAAGGGTTCCCCGCAGCGTCGTGGCGTGTGCACCCGCGTGTACACCACCACCCCGAAGAAGCCGAACTCCGCTCTTCGTAAGGTTGCTCGTGTGCGCCTTACCAGCGGCATCGAGGTTTCGGCCTACATCCCAGGTGAGGGCCACAACCTGCAGGAGCACTCCATGGTCCTCGTTCGCGGCGGCCGTGTGAAGGACCTTCCAGGTGTTCGTTACAAGATCATCCGTGGCTCCCTGGATGCCCAGGGCGTCAAGGACCGTAAGCAGGCTCGTTCCCGTTACGGCGCAAAGAAGGGACAGTAATAAACAATGCGTAAGAATGCTGCTCCGAAGCGTCCTGTAGTAAAGGACCCGGTATACAACTCCGAGCAGGTAAGCATGCTCGTCAACAAGATCCTCCAGGACGGCAAGAAGTCCACCGCAGAGCGCATCGTCTACGGCGCGCTTGAGGCTTGCCGCGAGAAGACCGGCACTGACCCGGTTGGCACCCTTGAAAAGGCCCTGGGCAACATCCGCCCGGACCTCGAGGTTCGCTCCCGCCGCGTGGGTGGCGCTACCTACCAGGTGCCGGTTGAGGTCCGTCCGGACCGCGCCAACACCTTGGCACTGCGCTGGATGGTGACCTTCACCCGTCAGCGTCGCGAGAACTCCATGATCGAGCGTCTCGCCAACGAGATCCTGGATGCCTCCAACGGCCTCGGTGCTTCCGTGAAGCGCCGTGAGGATACCCACAAGATGGCTGAGGCTAACCGCGCCTTCGCTCACTACCGCTGGTAATTTTTCAGCACCTTCATCAATGGCCTAAGCAACGAGAAACGAGTTTCGCGCTGATTTCCGGGTTCCCCGGCGGCGACACAAAACTTCATATCTCTTGCTTGGGCCATTTTGGTGGCACAGGGTGTGATTTAGTCCAGCACAGCTGGGCTAGTCCAGCGCATTCGCTTTGTGTCCAGTACACTGAAGCGATGGAAGTCTAGGAGCCGCTGGGCACCTAGCACGGCCACACAATGGCAAACTTTTCAAGAACTTATCCATGCAGGCGTCTTAGCCAGGTTTCTGGTCACGGCGTCGACGACTATCAAGTTGGGGTATAAACGTGGCACAAGAAGTGCTCAAGGATCTGAACAAGGTCCGCAACATTGGCATCATGGCCCACATCGATGCTGGTAAGACGACCACCACCGAGCGTATTCTCTTCTACACCGGTATCAACCGTAAGGTGGGCGAGACCCACGACGGTGCATCCACCACTGACTGGATGGCACAGGAAAAGGAACGCGGCATCACCATTACCTCGGCTGCCGTGACCTGTTTCTGGAACAACAACCAGATCAACATCATTGACACCCCGGGTCACGTTGACTTCACCGTTGAGGTTGAGCGCTCCCTGCGTGTCCTCGATGGCGCCGTCGCCGTCTTCGACGGTAAGGAAGGCGTGGAGCCACAGTCCGAGCAGGTGTGGCGCCAGGCCGCTAAGTACGACGTTCCGCGCATCTGTTTCGTCAACAAGATGGACAAGCTGGGCGCAGACTTCTACTACACCGTTGACACCATCGTTGAGCGCTTGGGTGCCAAGCCGCTCGTTATGCAGCTGCCTATCGGCGCTGAGGATGACTTCGACGGCGTTGTTGACCTGCTGAACATGCAGGCCATCACCTGGCGCGGCAAGGTCGAAACCGGCGCTGAGCCAACCTACGAGGAGATCCCTGAGGACCTCAAGGAAAAGGCTGAGCAGTACCGCGAGCAGCTGGTTGAGGCCGTTGCAGAGTCTGATGAAGAACTCATGGAGAAGTACTTCGGCGGCGAAGAGCTCTCCATCGACGAGCTGAAGGCCGGCATCCGTAAGCTGACCATCAACTCTGAGATTTACCCGGTCTACTGTGGTACCGCTTACCGCAACAAGGGTGTCCAGCCACTGCTGGATGCTGTTGTGGACTTCCTGCCTAACCCGCTGGACGTGGGCGAGGTTATCGGCCACGCTGTGGGCGATGAGGACCAGCAGCTTACCCGTAAGCCTTCCGTTGAGTCTTCCTTCTCCGCACTGTCCTTCAAGATTGCAGCTCACCCGTTCTTCGGTCAGCTCAACTTCGTGCGCGTGTACTCCGGCCAGGTCACCCCTGGTACCGAGGTCATGAACTCCACCAAGGGCAAGAAGGAGCGCATCGGTAAGCTCTTCCAGATGCACGCCAACAAGGAGAACCCGGTGGAGCAGGCTGACGCCGGCAACATCTACGCCGTTGTTGGTCTGAAGGAAACCACCACCGGTGACACCCTGTGTGACAAGAATGACCAGATCATTCTTGAGTCCATGGACTTCCCGGACCCGGTTATCAAGGTCTCCATCGAGCCGAAGACCAAGGCCGACCAGGAGAAGCTGGGTAACGCCATCCAGAAGCTCGCTGCCGAGGACCCAACCTTCACCGTTGAGCTGGATGATGAGACTGGCCAGACCGTCATCGGCGGTATGGGCGAGCTACACCTCGACGTGCTGGTTGACCGCATGAAGCGCGAGTTCAAGGTCGAGGCAAACATCGGTAACCCGCAGGTTGCCTACCGCGAGACCATTCGCCGCAAGGTGGAGTCCATCGACTACACCCACAAGAAGCAGACTGGTGGTTCCGGTCAGTTCGCAAAGGTTATCTGCACCATCGAGCCGTACAACCCGGACCCAGAGACCTTGGAAGAGGGCGAGTCCGCAACCTACGCTTTCGAGAACGCCGTGACCGGTGGCCGCGTGCCGAAGGAATACATCCCTTCCGTCGATGCTGGTATCCAGGACGCAATGCAGTACGGCTACCTGGCTGGCTTCCCGATGGTCAACATCAAGGCAACGCTGGAAGACGGCGCTTACCACGACGTTGACTCCTCTGAGATGGCCTTCAAGCTGGCCGGCTCCCAGGTATTCAAGGAAGCTATGGCCAAGGCAAAGCCGGTTCTGCTGGAGCCAATGATGGCCGTTGAGGTTGTTACCCCTGAGGAGTACATGGGTACCGTTAACGGTGACATCTCCTCCCGTCGTGGCCAGGTCTTCGCCATGGAAGACCGCTCTGGCGCCAAGGTCGTCAAGGCCAAGGTTCCGCTGTCTGAAATGTTCGGCTACATCGGTGACCTGCGTTCTTCCACCGCAGGCCGCGCTAACTTCACCATGGTCTTCGACTCCTACGCTGAGGTTCCTTCCTCCGTGGCTCAGGAGATCATCGAAGAGCGCACCGGCGGCGCTAACTAATAGAGACGCCCCGCCCGTTCAGCGGTGGCTAAGGGCTGGTAGTCTCTGCCAGTAGATGCCAGCCTCACCGCTAAATGTGGCAACTGGGCCAGGGTAGCGGCGGGCTGAGTTTGCAGCTAAAACCATTGGTTGTGAATTGAGCCGGCCGTTACCCTCCCAGGATCCTTTATTTGAGACTCTTGTTGAGGGAAATGGCCGCGAAGATTCGCGGGGTTACCTCCTATAATGGCGGTTTGAAAAAACCGCGGGATAAATCTAGGATCGTGTAACTGGCACGTAAAGAAAGCGTCATTAGCGCTTTGTCCCAGATATTGGGTCAGGTGCCAATGACAACTGTCAACCACGTGGCTGCGAAGGTCGTAGCCACCATATAGTCCAGGAGGACATACAGTGGCAAAGGAGAAGTTCGAGCGTACGAAGCCGCATGTGAACATCGGCACCATCGGACACGTCGACCACGGCAAGACCACCACCACCGCAGCGATCACCAAGGTTCTGGCTGACCAGTACCCTGAGGAGAACCAGGCATTCGCGTTCGACATGATCGACAAGGCTCCTGAGGAGAAGGAGCGCGGTATTACCATTAACATCTCCCACGTGGAGTACTCCACCCCGAAGCGTCACTACGCACACGTTGACGCCCCGGGCCACGCCGACTACATCAAGAACATGATTACCGGCGCGGCTCAGATGGACGGCGCTATCCTGGTTGTTGCTGCAACCGATGGCCCGATGCCGCAGACCCGCGAGCACGTTCTGCTTGCTCGCCAGGTTGGCGTTCCTTACATCCTCGTTGCACTGAACAAGTGCGACATGGTTGATGATGAGGAAATCATCGAGCTCGTGGAGATGGAGATCTCCGAGCTGCTCGCAGAGCAGGACTACGATGAGGAAGCTCCTATCGTTCACATCTCCGCTCTGAAGGCACTCGAGGGTGACGAGAAGTGGGTACAGTCCATCGTTGACCTGATGGATGCCTGCGACAACTCCATCCCTGATCCGGAGCGCGCTACCGATCAGCCGTTCTTGATGCCTATCGAGGACATCTTCACCATTACCGGCCGCGGTACCGTTGTTACCGGCCGTGTTGAGCGTGGTCGTCTGAACGTCAACGAGGACGTTGAGATCATCGGTATCCAGGAGAAGTCCCAGAACACCACCGTTACCGGTATCGAGATGTTCCGCAAGATGATGGACTACACCGAGGCTGGCGACAACTGTGGTCTGCTTCTGCGTGGTACCAAGCGTGAGGACGTTGAGCGTGGCCAGGTTGTTATCAAGCCGGGCGCTTACACCCCTCACACCAAGTTCGAGGGTTCCGTCTACGTCCTGAAGAAGGAAGAGGGCGGCCGCCACACCCCGTTCATGAACAACTACCGTCCTCAGTTCTACTTCCGCACCACCGACGTTACCGGTGTTGTGAACCTGCCTGAGGGCACCGAGATGGTTATGCCTGGCGACAACGTTGAGATGTCTGTTGAGCTCATCCAGCCTGTTGCTATGGACGAGGGTCTGCGCTTCGCTATCCGCGAGGGCTCCCGCACCGTCGGCGCTGGCCGCGTTACCAAGGTTCTCGACTAATCGAGGCTTCGTAACCGCTCAGTAGAGCTTTAAGAGTCCGCTGCACCGCATACCGGTGTGGCGGACTTTTTTGATCCCTACTCGCGCCTTGAGTTGGAGAGGTCGCTGGCTACAGGCAGTGCTGGTGCTTTAGTGGCTTTTTCTGCACTCCGAGGGAACTGTAGGGCCAGCTTAAGACTACTCACGCCGCTAGAGGCCTGAATGCAGCGATATGGCTGTGCCAGGGTGGAGGCCATCTCGGAGGCCTTTAGCTGCAGGCGCCATTGGCGCGGGCCGCTCCTAGGTAGGAGTTGTGATGTCTAGTGACTTTTTGGACTCGGAGTCCATTGACTTTTTGGACGCGGAGTCCAGTTAGTTTTTTGACGCGGAGTCCAGGAAGTTTATGGACAGGATGTCTAACGACTTTTTGGACTCTGGCTTCTTGACAATGTGGGGATGGCAATTCCCATTACTCTCCGCAAGAAGATAGCGGATTTCGACCCCATCCGTGAGGGCATCACGGTCCAGCAGTTCTGCAAGAACATCGGCGTATCGAAGCAGACGTACTACAACATCAAAGCACGTATCGCCGAACGCGGGCGGGCTGGCATCGTGCCCGACAGCACGGCACCGCTGAACCCGCGACGGGTCTACGATGACAAGATTCGACAACAGGTCCTGCAAGCTCGCGGTACGTTAAGAGCCCGCGGCCAAGACTGCGGCCCATGGTCAATCTTCTACTTCTTCCTCGACGAACTCGGCTACGACCAACCACCGTCACGAGCTTTAATCGCACAATGGTTGCACGAGGCTGGCGTCGCTGACATCAATGCACGTAAACGACCGCGTAAGTCCTACAGGCACTTTGCCAGGGGCGAAGTCAATGAACTGTGGCAGATCGATGCGTTTGCCTACAGACTCTTCGATGTGCCTCACACGCAAGTGACTATCTACCAAGTCGTCGACGATGCCAGCCGCTTCGACGTCGGCTCCCAAGCTTTTGGAACTCCAGAAAACGGCACCGATGCCCGCATCACGCTAAGTGGAGCCATTGATGCTTACGGACTTCCCCAAGAAGTCCTCTCTGACAACGGTGATGCCTTTGCCACCTACCATCGCGGCCGGCTGTCGCAAACCGAACGCTGGCTCGCCAGCCTGGGAGTTCAATCAAGTGCGGGCTTTGCTCCCACGACGCAAGGCAAAGACGAGCGATCGCACCAAACCATGACCAGGTTTTTGGATGCTCGTACCCCGACGACGCTGGCGCAGGTCCAACAGCTGATTGTCGACTACCGCAACTTCTACAACACACGCCGTCGCCACCAAGGACTTCTCAGGGGCAAGATGCACATCACCCCAGCCCAAGCCTGGGAGATTATCTCGCATGCCCAGCCACCGACGCAGCCGATTGACCCAGATGTTTTATGGACAAAAATCGCGAAACAATATCACCGGATTCACCCCGACAACCAGGCAGATGCTTTAGCAGCCGACACAGTGGTCGCGACAGATAATGCCCTGCCTGAAGTTGCAGCTTCAGACAGGGCACCAAGTAACGACACTCAGGCGATCCAGCAAGATACACCCCATGCCGATTCCTCAACCGTAATGCCAAGCTCTACCGGTGTAAATGCATTCTGGCCTATCCCGGACAAGCTGTGGATCAACAAAAGCGGGGTGGTACGCGTTATGGGGCACGGCCTCTACGTCGGGCTGCGCTTCAAAAATCGAGCCATCTACAGCAGCGTAGCCGATGACTATGTGGAATTTTTTACTGATCACGACGGTGAGAAACTGTTTTCATTTCCGCTACCGATCCAACTGAATCAGCGTCCACCCGGCGGTCAAATCAACATAAACCACGTTGTCGGCATGTGGCACCGACAACCCCCAGAGCTAAAACCCAACCTCTCTGGGCCACGGCCAAGCCGCCGGAAGAAGCCAAGCTAGCACCAGTACAAAAACTCCGTGGACTCCCCGTCCAAAAAGCGGGGAGACTCCGCGTCCACAAAGTCCCAAGACTCCGAGTCCACAAAGTAGCTGGACTCCAAGTCCAAAAACCTCATGGACATAACACTCCTAGGTAGGAGTCGCAATGTGTTTGCTCTAGGGCACCCGTGTAGTAGCGAGTCCGATAAGCTGCCGGACGGTCTGCGCTGACGGCTAATGGGCCGCCAACGCGAGCCAGTCTCGCTGCCCACGCCTGGGCAGCGAGTTTGTCCCCTTAAGTTGGATCCTGTTGGGGTTTGCAGGGTCCAAACACACCCAAACACAAAGGAAGGCCTTCCACTACCTGCAGGCAGGTAGTGGAAGGCCTTTACCTAGTAAGGGAAGTAGTTATTACTTCTCCCAGCCGATGTTTTCCTTAGGGACGACGGCGAATCCAGGGGCACCCATGTTGGCGATACCCTTCTTCAGGCCGACCATCACTGGGCCGTTAGCGTACGGAAGCAGGCCGTACTCTGCAAAAGCTTCGGACTCGAGCTCGTTAATGCGCTCGATTTGCTCATCGCGGGTCGGCAGCTTCTGCATCTCTTCGATCTTCTTGTCAAACTCTTCGGTACCGGTAGAAGACTTGTTCAGGGTCGAGTCGCTAGCGTAAGTCTGGCCGAAGTATGCTGCGCCGAATGGGTCACTTGCAGCGAAGCCGGAGAGGAAGAGGTCAAAGTCGCGCTCGTTGCTGATCTTGGAGAAGTCAGAGCTCGGGCGCTCCTCAATCTTCAGCTCGATGCCGGCGTCCTTCAGCATCTTTTGGACTGCGGTAGCCGTTGACTTGGAGACCTCGTCATCGCCGATAAGAACGTAGCGCAGAGACAGCTTGTCGCCGTCCTTTGCGTAGTAGCCGTCATCGCCCTCAGAGTAGCCGGCGTCTTCCAGCAGGCTCTTAGCCTCTTCGACGTCGTACTCGAGGACCTCAGAGAGGTTGTCCTTGTAGCCGTCCTGGGTTGGGTAGAGGGTCAAGGAACCAGGCATTTCCTCTTCATAGCCCAGGCCGTTGTAGCGGATTTCCGCGAGCTGGTCGCGGTCGATGGCTGCAAAGACTGCGTGGCGAACATCCTTATCAGCCAGCTGTGGGGCCTTGGAGTTCAAGGTGAAAAGGACGCTAGCGGGACGTGTAGCTGCGCGGACGTCGATGGAATCACCCATGTCTGCGGCGATGGTGAGGTTATTCTTGCTGCCGACACCAGCGGCGTCGATCTCGCCGGCCTGGAAGGCGTTGATGGTTGCCTGGGACTCCATCACGCGGTAACTGACCTTATCGAGCTTCGGCTCATCGCCCCACCACTTCTCGTTGGGTACGAAGGAAACGCTCCCGCCCCGGAAGTCGGCATTTTCTACCTTGAATGGGCCCGCGCCGTACTGTGGGTTGAGCTTGCCCAAGTATTCCTGGTCAAATTTCTCGGCGGTATCGATCGCTGGGTGCAGGATGTCGTTGAAAAGTCCCTGCCACCATGGGTATGGGCTCTCGAAGGTGACCACGGCTTCCTTGTCGTTTTCGCCCTTCTCCACGGATTCGATCAGCTCGTAGCCGTCGGTGGAGTTGACCTGGACATCCATGTCCTTGCCGTTATTGAAACGCCAGGTGTTTTCGAAAGCGGTCCAGTCAATGGGCGTGCCGTCATTGAAGGTGGCTTCGTCGTTGATCTCGTAGGTCACGACGGTCTTATCGCCTTCGGTGGACTCATCTACCGAATCCAAGTAAGCGGGGTTCGGGGTGTAGTTACCTTCGCCGTCAAAGAGCGCCATTTGCGGGTTGTACCAGCTCCATACGGTGCGGGTATCCGTGGTCATATTGGCGTGGAAGCTGTTTTGCTGTTCAGTCAGCTCGCCAAGGGCGAGGGTCAGCTCACCGCCGTCCTTAATCTCATCGCGGTCTTTTTCGTTGTAGTCACCGGTGGGCTTGACGTCGATCTCTAGGCCACCGACTGCCTTTTTGGAGGAACCGTTACCGTCGCCATCGTCAGAACTCGAGCAGGCGGTGAGTGCGAGTGCCGTGGCGGAGAGAGTGGCAACCGTTGCTATACGGAAGCGACCGAACTTTTTCATGGGGATTACTCCTTGCGTGAGATGAAGATGAAGTTGGCATAAACGGAGAGTGAAGTAACCGCAAACTCCAACTGTGTGAATAACTATACAATATTCAAATTTGTGTCCGCAATCACTTTGAGAAAAGAAGGCGGGGCTAGGGGGTAGCTAGGCCCGAGACTTTTCCCTGCGTGCGCGGGCAACCTTGGGATCCGGATTCGGGATGGCATCCAGAAGTTTCTTGGTGTAGTCGTCCTGTGGGTTATCGAAAATCTCATCCGTCGAACCGGACTCGACGAACTTGCCCTTGTACATCACCGCAACGCGGTCCGAGAGGTGGCGCACAACGGAAAGGTCGTGGGCAACGAAGAGATAGGACAGGCCCAGCTTTCGCTTCAGGTCCTCGAGCAGGTTAATGACACCCGCCTGGATGGAGACGTCCAAGGCGGAGACTGGCTCATCCAGCACGAGAACCGAAGGACGCGTGGCTAGGGCGCGCGCCAACCCGATTCGCTGGCGCTGGCCGCCAGAAAAGTGGCTAGGGAAGCGGTCCAGCTGCGAGGAATCGAGGCCGACCAGGTTCATGAGCTCATTCACGCGGGCATCGACATCGCCGTCATAGCCAAGCGAGTTGAGCGGTTCCGCGATGACCTCGCGCACGGTCAGGCGGGGGTTGAGCGAGCTCATGGGATCCTGGAAGACGATCTGGATGTCTTTGCGGGCCTCGCGGCGCTCGGATCCGCTCATGCCATTGGCGTCCTTGCCGTTGAGGACTACGGCACCGTTTTCTGGGTCCAAGTCCATGATCTCCAGCAGGGTGGTGGTCTTACCGCAGCCGGACTCGCCGACGATGGCCAGGCACTCGCCTTCGCGGATATCGAAGGTAATGCCGTCGACGGCCTTGACGGTGCCCACCTTGCGCTTAATTAACGCGCCCTTGGTCAGCGGGAACTGCTTGCGCAGTTCGTTCACAGCGAGGGTAGTCTTGCGGTCCTCGCGGGGAACGTCGGCCAAGACGTCATCGGAAAGCAGCGGCGGCTTGAACATCAGCTCGCCGTCAATTTTGCGGTCGTGGATCTCCGGCGCGCGCAGGCAGGCGCTGCGGTGGGAGGTGGATTCGTCCTTGAGCGGAAGCAGGTTTGGCTCGCCGGTCAGGCACGCCTCTTGGGCGACGGGGCAGCGCGGGGCGAATTGGCAACGATCCTTTAGATCCACCAAAACCGGCGGGTTGCCCTCGATGGGGGTGAGGGGCTCCGAGGCAGAGGCATCGGGGCGCGGGGTGGAACCGAGCAGGCCCACGGTATAGGGCATGCGCGGGTTAGAGAAGATGGTATCGACATCGCCGTGCTCTACCGGCTGGCCGGCGTACATGACCATGACATCATCGGCGGTTTCTGCCACCACGCCCATATCGTGGGTAATCATGATGGTCGCGGCGCCGGTCTCACGCTGGGCTACTCGGATGACGTCTAGGATCTGGGCCTGGATGGTGACGTCGAGGGCCGTCGTCGGCTCATCGGCAATGAGCACGCGCGGGTTATTCGCAATAGCAATGGCGATGACCACGCGCTGGCGCATACCGCCGGAAAACTCGTGCGGGAAGGACTTCAGGCGCAGGTGGGGCTCGGGGATGCCCACCAGATCCAGCAGTTCGGTGGCTTGCTTAAGGGCGGCCTTCTTGCTGACGTCCTGGTGCGCCTGGATGGCCTCCACCAGCTGCGAACCAATATCGAAGACAGGGGTCAGCGCGGAGAGCGGATCCTGGAAGATCATGCCGATGCCATTGCCGCGGATGCCGGACATTTCCTTATCAGAAAGACCGAGGAGCTCGCGGCCATCGAATTTCACGGAGCCTTCTACCTTGGCGTAATCCGGCAGCAGACCCATGATGGACATGGAGGTCACGGACTTGCCGGAGCCGGACTCGCCGACGATGCCCAGGGTGCGACCGGGGTGCAGGTCAAAGCTGACACCGCGTACCGCAGAGACGGTACCTGCTTCAGAAGGGAAGCTGACGCGTAAGTCATTGACGGACAAGATAGGCGAAGTCATAGTTTACCTCCGGAATTGGAGTTGGGATCGAGTGCGTCGCGCAGACCATCGCCAATAAATGCCATGGAGACGGTCAGCAGCGTCAAGGTAGCGGCGGGGAAGTAGAACTGCCATGGGGCGGATTGCAGGGAGGCGGTGCCGCCCTGCAGCAAGGTACCGAGGGAGACATCGGGAAGCTTCACGCCCAAGCCCAGGAAGGACAGTGCGGTCTCAGAGCCCACGGTGCCCACCACGCCGAAGACGAACTGGATGATAAGCAGCGAACCAATATTGGGAATGACGTGGCGGATGATGGTCCGCATCTTGGATACGCCCATGTAGCTTGCGGCGCGGACGTAGTCCTGCTCGCGGACGGTAAGGGCCAGGGACCAAATCACACGGGCCTGGTACATCCAGCCGAAGGCGATAAGGACGACCATCAAAAGCTTCCAGTCACCGCCGGAGTCTGCCACCACAAGCGCAATGAGCAGGAAGGTCGGGATGGACAGCAGGAAGTGGATAACGGCGAGGACGGCCTTTTCTGCAATTCCGCCCCACAGCGCTGCGGCACAGCCGATGAATGCGGAGATGACCAACGTGGCAAAGGACACCACGATGGCGATGGTTAGGGACCTGCCAAGGCCGTGGATGGTTTGGGCATAAAGGTCATTGCCGGAATCGTTGGTACCGAACCAGTGCTCGGAGCTCGGTGGCTCAGACAGGGCGAGGAAGTCCGGTTCCGTGTAGTCCCACTGGGCAAAGAAATTGCCAAAAAGGGCGGCGAAGATAAGGAAGCCCAAGATAAACACGCCGACGGTGGCCAGCTTGTTGCGGAAGAAGCGGCGAATATACAGCTTGTACCGGGAAGTACCGCGGGGGACCTCCGGCAGGGTGGCCATGCGCTCGGCTTCTTCCTTGCTTACTGGATCCTCGGAGACGACCTCGGTGCGCGTAGAAACCTCGCCACGGGGCTGTTTCTTGGACATCTTTGGTTCTTTGGGATTTGTCATTTAGCTCACCCTTACTCGTGGATCCAAGGCGACAACAACGAGGTCTGCCAGGACGGCGGACACGGCCGTCATCGCGGCGCCGAATGCCGCCACGGCTACCGCGCCATTGATGTCGTTCTTACTGATGGTCTGGATGAAGTACTGGCCCATACCGTTCCAGCCGAAGATGCGCTCCGTCATCACGGCACCGGTGAAGATGCCGGGCACGGAGAAGGCGACAGACGTTGCCACCGGAATGATGGAGGTGCGCAGCGCGTGCTTGCGGATGGCCTGCTGGCGGGTAAGTCCCTTTGCGCGTGCGGTGCGGACATAATCCGCATCGAGGTTATCGAGCAGCAGCGTGCGCTGGGTCATGTGGTAGCTGGCGTAGCTGATGATCACCAGGGAAATCGTGGGCAAGACGAGGTGCTGCGCGGAGTCCAGGAGCTTGGGGAAGAATCCCTCGACCCCCAAGGACTTGGAACCGACGACGTAGAAGATCTTTTTGCCGGTCAAATCGTTGATCTCCAGCGCGGCCCATACGACGGCGATGGAGGCAACAACCACGTGGGTATTCATTGCAATGATGGAAATTCCCTGCCACACGCGGTCACCGGTCTTGTACTGGCGGGAGGCGGTGTATACACCAACGGCCACGCCGATGACGATGGAAAGGATGGTGGCCAGCAAGAGCAGCTGTGCGGATACCCAGATGCGGTAGCTGATCTCTTCGTTAACCATCTCACCGACCGGAGATTGTCCCCAGTCCCACTTCGTGAGGATATTGGTCAGCCAGGTCCACCAGCGCTCCAGGAGCGGGGTTTCTGGGCTGAGGTTATAAGGCTCGAGGAGGTTATTGATTTCCTCATCTGAAAGTGGTGGACGGCGCTCGGTGTAGTTCGAACGCGGGTCCAAAAACGAGGCCGCCAAGAAATAAGCCAAGTTAGTGGCTAAAAAGATCATGAGTAACCAGCCCAAGATCTTTTTGATCAAATACTTTGTCATGGGGAAATTCTCCGTGCGCGGTTAAGCAGGAAACAGTGCGAATAAATGTGAAGCCAACGATGGAGTCGTTGTATGTGACCAATCTAATAAGATATAAGCGAGCGCACAATTCACGTAGCCCCGTGATGTACATCGCCAATCAAACGACAGGTATTTTTTCAGTGTAGACGCTTAGGGCCTTAAAAAGAAAAATGGGATTCAGCTGCAGATTTTAAAACCTGAATTGTTCAACAGTTATAGGGAACGCTTACCTGAAAATAAGTGAAAACGGGGGTAACCAATCAGCCAAAGCGAGCTGATGCCCCGTGGCTGTAATAGGGCGGAACGGCTCGGTAGGCTAGACCCTTATGGAAGATCCCACTCGCATTGACCCGACCTTGGCAGCGCTGCGCAAGGCATGGGAGGGCCAGCCCGATCTGAGCCTGCCGACGCTCTTTGCCTTATTGGCCAACCGGGGCATCGGCTGGGGCGTGAGCGACGCGGAGTTAGTCACCGAACTCGAGCGGCAGGCCGAGGTTCACCCGCCGCTATTGCCCTTGGAGGGCGGCCGCGTGGGCACTGGTGTGTGGCTCGTGCTTAGCGATGCCCCCACCTCCCGCATCACCGCCGATTCCTCCCGCATTATCGTGCGCCGCCCGAATGCTCAGCCGGTGGTGTGGGAATACAGCGCCATTAGGCCAACGGGGCCTGGCCGGCCCTTCGTGGTTACGGATACTGAGGGCTTTGAACACCGCCTTGGGATCGTCTCCAGCATCATGCGCCTGGATGAGCCGCTGCCGGAACTTAGCGGCCTGAGCCGTTACGAGTTAGGTGACTTTGTCTATGTCCTCCGCGTGGGCGACGCTATCGCTGTCCTAGACCACGGACTGCATCTCTTTCACAAGGAAAACCGGCGGGTGGTTGCCCATAATTATGCGTGGAAGAGGATAGAAAAATGCCGCCCTGGCGAGGAGTTGGAGTTACTCCTCGAGGGCGGCGATTATGCGCGATTGGGCAAGGTAGTTGAGGTTCTTGTTGCAGAGACCCCAAACCCCTTATTCAGCTAAATCCTTCATCGGCTTGACCTTGGTGAAGTGCAGCTTATAGCTGGTATCTAGGTCAGCGTCGGGGAAAGCCTCCCGGAAGTCGCGCTCATTCGTTTCTACAGCGTTGGTCAGCCGCTCCAGCGGCGTGTCTGGGTTGGCAACCACCGTGTACTGCAGCGTTGGGCGGGCGCGGTCGTATGCAACCAAGCGCTCGACCCGGTCCACACCCTCTAACGCGTCCAGATCCTTGGCCACCGCGGTGGCGATGGCGTTCATGGATGCAGAGATTGCGCCTTCTTCATTGGAAGCTGCGGATTCCACATTATTAAAGCGGCGGTGGCGCAGGTTCACGACGATGAGCCACAAACCAATGAGGAGCAATAGGGCAGAGGCGCCGGCCAAGACCCAGACCCACCAACTATTGTCGCCCAAAGTGCGCCACGTATCGTGGTCTACCCACTCGGCCAGGTATTCAGCAAATTCCACATTGAAGTTAATGAGAATCGGCCACACACCGAGCGCGATGAGGATGATTCCGAGCAGGCCGAGGAGGATTCGGTCAAAGGTAGCAAGCTTTTTAGACATGATTATCCATCTCCGGAATCTTCTCTACGGCTACGGTGACCTTTGGTGGATGCGCAAGCACTTCCAAGGCACGGGTGACAGCAGTTTCTACGCGCCCCGGCAATTCGGAGTCTTGCTCATCGCCATTGACGGTAACCTTCGCGCTCTTGGTATCCGCGGAAGTCTGCGCGGACGCGACTCCCGGAACGCGGCGCGCTGCAGCAGAGCTCAAGCGCGCGACATCAACCGGACGCATCCACATGGAAGCGGACTCGGAAGCGACCTGGATGTGGGTATTGCGGCGCGTTTTTACCGCAGCGATCACAAAGATGAGACCAACGACGATAGAGCCTACCCCAGCCCAGATCATCCACGTCTCTAATTGCTCGGTCGCAATAAGATTGAGGACCGGCTGGACCCACGATTGGGCATTGGCGTCTGCGCCGACAAGCCAGGTTTCGCGTACGCCCACAATGCCAATGGCCAGCAGGACGAAACCTAAAATGACGGTCCACGTGCGCACGGCAGGAGACGCCTTGGGCTGTTGCCCGAAATGCTTAGGCATATTCATCTCAGCCATTATTGCCTCCTTGCTCGTGGAATGGGGTGATGGAAATGGCACGCAGCGGCTCAGGCCGTGGCGCATAGACATGCAGCGGGCGCTGGCTCGTTGGGGTTACCTTGATGCGCTTGAGCGGTTCCTGGCGCGGGGCCTGAACCTTGCGCAGTGGGGCAGGCCTTGCGGTCCGCACGCGCTGATCGCTCCGGGAATTATCGATCTCGATCTTGCGCAGCGGTCGCGGGCGCGGTGACTGCACCTTGCGCAGGGGAGCCGGCCGCGCAACGCGAACGCGCTTGTACTGTTGCGCATTGTCGATGTCGATCTTGCGCAAAGGCTGCGGACGAGGGACAGAGACCTTTGCCTTCTTGGCGAAGGGACGTACCTGTCCGCTCGGGAGCAACCGAGCAGGGCGCGGGGCGCGAACACTGCGTACCCGCTCTGGGCGCGGTTCGATGATGCGGCGCGGTTCGTGATCTTCTGGAGCACTGATGTCTAGCAGCTGGTGATCCGGAAGATCAGCGGAAATGCTTCGCACCGGCGCCTCCCGCGGCGTGTCAACAGAGCGCACCGGAGTATCGCCAGGCGGCGCCGATACTCCGCGGACGGCAACTTCCTTCCCAGAAGAAATCTCGCGGATATCCGCTTCTGGTGGAACGGCCACTGTGCGAACCACCGCCTCTTGCGGGGTATCGACGGTGCGAACCGCGGCTTCTTCCGGGGTCTCGATGCCTCGCACCTCGACCGAGTCCTGGGTGACAGGCTGGGTCACGGTAGACGGGGTGACCTCCGGCGTAAAAGCCGAAGCAGCAGGGCGCTGCGCTACCTGTTCTGCGGTAACGCGAGTATCCGGAACCGATTCACCAACGGTGACATTAACGCGGGTGGTGGTATAGCCGGTGTGGGCAGCAATGGCCTCTGAAATGGCGGCACGCGTACTTTCCGCGACTGCGGTAACCGGCGATGGCCACACCACAGCGATGGTCGCGCTTACTGCGGCGACCTCACGCTCTGGGGCCATCTGTACCGAAACCCGTGGATAACCGCGTCCGCCAATGCCAGCAAGCTTGGCATCTAAATCCTTTGTGCCAGGCACGCTAGCAATTGCGGCGGTCACGATTCGTTCCATGGTCCGCAGCGAGAAACGCGTGTGGCCCTTAGTGGAACCTTCTGACATTAGCCTTGGCCTTTCTCCTTGCCAATGAGGCCATTCCACACAGCGCTGAGGTCAATGCGGCCATCAAAATGGGAGCCCAAGAGGCCACCGATAGCAGCAAGCAGCACGGCGAGCAGCATCCAACCCCAACCTAAGTACAAAAAGAAGGCAAGTAGCAGGCCGATAACAATGCCCAATGTGGTGTAATTTTTCATATCTAATCCTTCGAGGGAGCAGCGGATAAGCCATCTACGGCATCAGAAAACTCAACGTCGACGCGATCTAATTCCGTACATGCCTTGCGGGCGGTCGAGCGGATTTCTTCCGCCAGACGGTACAGATCAGGTTGCGCACTGATATCAACGCGGACGTTGATTTGCAGGTGGCGATCGTCGCGGGGATCGGGCCGGCGCATGCCGGAAACCCTTTCGCCCGGGAAGAGTAGGTTCACCGAGCCGTAGCGTCCGCCGTCAAGGCCCGCGACACCGTTGAGCTTTTGCACCGCTTCCGCAATTGCGTGAGCGTGGCTTACCTCGAGCTCAAATTGCGCTCGGGGTTCAGGCATTGTTCTTATGCCTGGCCCTGGTTCAGTGCAGCCTGCTCTTCAGACTCGGAGTCTTCCTTCGGCAGCTTGACGTTGTGAACAACAACGTCAACGCGCTCTACAGTCAGGCCGGTCATGCGCTCGACAGCGTTCATGATGTTGCGGCGGATTGCCTCAGCCAGCTCGTGGATGGCAACGCCGTACTCAGCGGTGATGGCGATCTCGATCTTTGCGGAGCCGTTTTCTACCTCTACGTCAACACCCTGGCGTACGTCCTCGGATGCACCGAAGGACTCGCGGATGGTGCCCATCATGCGGGCGCCGCCGCCACCGAGGGAGTCAACGCCGGAAACCTCGCGGGCTGCAATGCCGGCGATCTTGGAAACAACGACGTCATCAATGGTGGTGGTGCCGTACTGAGTCTCCAAGTTGTTGTTTACCTCGCGCTCTTCAGAAGCGGCAACGTTGTTCTCAGAGTGCTTTGCAGGAGTGTTGTTCTCAGACATGGTCTTTAAGGCCTTTCCTTAAATATTGACTTGCATGGTCGCAATATGAAATTGAAGGACCAAGAACCAACGGTTCAAAATCCCTCTTTGAGCGTACCTACCGCCTAACCGGACGTGGGGTCTGTGACAACAATATTTACCAAAACGTGATTATTGGCACTATTGCCGGGGTGGTTTGAAAAACACCAGCCCATCGTGCTTAAATACTTAGGTTGCTTTAACAGGGCAGCGCGAACCGGTAACGGACCGTCTTTAACACGGTGCATATCGGGGAGACGCTGAGCTGGTAAAGCGAACATGACACCTTCGTTGTCACCGTGGATCAGGGCTTTCCTGAAACACAGACTGGAAGGTCATCCGATCGGGCTAGGTCCGCGCTAGAGCAGAGACACCCCGAGACGATGGACCGGAGAAGGGGCATGGCAAATAAACAGCGGCAGTTAGCGAATAGGACACTCTCCACGTGTAATGCGTGAAAACCGTCCTCTTCACAATACTTTGACTACGGGTCTTGTACCCCGTCAGGAGCACTGCAGACTGGCATTTGTCATGTGCTGTATCTCTTGGTTGTCATGACAGTCAGACCACTGGCGTTGTGTCAGGCCCCAGGCTCGGACAACGTTATAGAGAAATCGAGAAGCAATTTCCCACCGCTTCACGCCCCGGAAACGCCGGGAATGTGAAAGTGGGGAAGCGAGGAAGAGGATAAGCGTGGCGGGACAAAAGATCCGCATTCGGCTGAAGGCCTATGACCACGAGGCAATCGACGCTTCTGCAAAGAAGATCGTCGAGACCGTTACCCGTACGGGTGCTCGTGTAGTTGGCCCAGTGCCGCTCCCAACCGAGAAGAACGTGTACGCAGTTATTCGTTCTCCGCACAAGTACAAGGACTCTCGCGAGCACTTCGAGATGCGCACGCACAAGCGCCTGATCGATATTCTCGACCCGACCCCGAAGACCGTTGATGCTTTGATGCGCATCGATCTTCCGGCAAGCGTCGACGTGAACATCCAGTAAGCGACTTTGGTGGAGAACTAATAATGAGTGAAAACGAGATCAAGGGCATTCTGGGCAAGAAGCTCGGCATGACCCAGGTCTTCGATGACGAGAACCGCGTCGTTCCGGTTACCGTCGTCGAAGCAGGGCCATGCGTTGTCACCCAGATTCGCACCCCCGAAACCGATGGCTACAGCGCCATCCAGATCGCCTTTGGCGAGATTGACCCACGCAAGGCAAACAAGCCTGAGTCTGGTCACTTCAAAAAGGCTGGCGTAACCCCGCGTCGCCATGTTGCGGAAATCCGCATGGACGACACCTCCGCATACGAGGTTGGCCAAGAGGTCAAGGTAGACATCTTCGAAGGCATCACTTTCGTTGACGTCACCGGCCAGACCAAGGGCCACGGCTACGCTGGTGCTATGAAGCGCCACGGCTTCCAGGGTCAGGGCGCAGCTCACGGTAACCAGGCCGCTCACCGCCGCGTTGGTGGTATCGGTGGCGCTGCTACCCCAGGCCGCGTCTTCAAGGGCAAGCGCATGGCTGGCCGCATGGGCCACGACCGCGTGACGACCCAAAACCTGAAGATTCAGAAAGTCGATGTCGAGTCCAACCTGCTGCTCATCAAGGGTGCTATCCCTGGTGCGCGCGGCGGCCTCGTCACCGTTAAGACCGCAGTGAAGGGCGGTGCACACGCATGAGCAACCTCAAGCTAGACGTCCACACCTCTGAAGGTAAGACCAATGGCTCCGTGGACCTGCCGGCTGAAATCTTTGACACCGAGGCATCCGTTGCTTTGATGCACCAGGTTGTCAACGCACAGCTTGCTGCCGCTCGTCAGGGCACCCACGCCACCAAGACCCGCGGCGACGTCCGTGGTGGTGGCCGCAAGCCTTTCCGCCAGAAGGGCACCGGTCGTGCGCGCCAGGGTTCCATCCGTGCGCCGCACTACACCGGCGGTGGCACCGTCCACGGCCCGCAGCCACGTAGCTACGCACAGCGCACCCCTAAGAAGATGATCAAGGCTGCTCTCTTCGGTGCGTTGTCTGACCGTGCTCGCAACGAGCGCATCCATGTCATCGAAGAGTTGGTTCCAGGCCAGAAGCCGTCCACCAAGGCGGCCAAGGCTTTCCTCGAGTCCCTGACCGAGCGCGACAACGTGCTGCTGGTTATCGGCCGCGAGGACATCAACGCCCGTCGTAGCGCTAATAACCTGCCGAACGTTCAGATCCTGGACGCCGGTCAGCTCAACACCTACGACGTTCTCTACTCTGATGACGTTGTGTTCTCCGTTGAGGCGCTACACACCTTCATCACTCGCGCTACCGGCGCGGATAAGGAGGACAACTAATGGCTAAGATTTCTAACCCGCGCGATGTCATCATCGCCCCGGTTGTATCTGAGAAGTCCTACGGTCTGATGGAGCAGAACGTTTACACGTTCTTCGTCTCCCCAGACTCCAACAAGTCCCAGATTAAAGATGCCGTCGAGCAGATCTTTGACGTGAAGGTCGACTCCGTGAATACCGTAAACCGTGCAGGTAAGCGCAAGCGCACCCGCACCGGCTTCGGTCAGCGTAAGTCCACCAAGCGCGCATACGTGACGCTCCGTGAAGGCAGCGACTCCATCGACGTCTTCGGCGCAGGCGCTTAAGCGCCACCGGAGAGCCGAAAGGAAAAGGAAGAATTATGGCTATTCGTAAGTACAAGCCGACAACTCCGGGTCGCCGCGCATCCTCCGTATCTGAGTTCGACGAGATCACTCGTTCGACTCCGGAGAAGTCCCTGCTGCGCCCGCTGAGCAAAACCGGTGGTCGTAATAACTACGGCCGCATCACCACCCGCCACATCGGCGGTGGCCACAAGCGCCGTTACCGTCTGATCGACTTCCGTCGTAACGACAAGGACGGCATTCCGGCAAAGGTCGCTCACATCGAGTACGACCCGAACCGCACTGCAAACATTGCATTGCTGCACTACGTAGATGGCGAGAAGCGCTACATCATCGCGCCGAAGGGCCTGAAGCAGGGTGCTGTTGTCGAGTCCGGCCCGAACGCAGATATCAAGGTGGGCAACAACCTGCCGCTGCGCAACATCCCGACCGGTTCGACCATCCACGCCGTTGAGCTCAAGCCGGGCGCTGGCGCAAAGCTGGCCCGCTCTGCTGGTGCTTCCATCCAGCTGCTGGGTAAGGAAGGCAAGTACGCCGTTCTGCGTATGCCGTCTTCTGAAATCCGTCGCGTGGACATCCGTTGCCGCGCAACGGTTGGCGAAGTTGGCAACGCCGAGCAGATGAACATCCGCTGGGGCAAGGCCGGCCGCATGCGTTGGAAGGGCGTTCGCCCGACCGTCCGTGGTGTCGTTATGAACCCGGTTGACCACCCACACGGTGGTGGTGAGGGTAAGACCTCCGGTGGTCGCCACCCAGTGTCCCCATGGGGTCACAAGGAGGGTCGCACCCGCAACCCGAACCGTTACTCCAACAACATGATCGTGCGCCGTCGTCGCCCGAACAAGAAGCGCTAAGAGGAGGTAAACAATGCCACGCAGCCTTAAGAAAGGCCCGTTCGTCGATGAGCACCTCCTCAACAAGGTGGATGCTCAAAACGATGCAGGCACCAAGCAGGTCATCAAGACCTGGTCTCGCCGCTCGACCATTCTCCCCGATTTCATCGGTCACACCTTCGCCGTCCACGACGGCCGCAAGCATGTGCCGGTCTTCATCGAGGACTCCATGGTCGGCCACAAGTTGGGCGAGTTTGCACCAACCAAGACCTTTAAGGGTCACGTCAAGGATGACAAGAAGGGACGTCGATAAGCGATGAGTGAGACCATCACCTCCGCATCCGCCACGGCCCGCTACGTCCGCGTTACCCCGATGAAGGCACGTCGTGTGCTCGATCTGGTCCGCGGCAAGTCCGTAAGCGAAGCTTTGGCAATCCTGAAGTACGCACCGCAGGGTGCTTCCAAGCCAGTTGCAAAGGTCGTTGCTTCCGCAGCCGCTAACGCTGAGAACAACTTCGGCCTCGACCCACGCACCCTGGTCATCTCCGAGGCATACGCCAACGAGGGTCCGACCATGCGTCGTTTCCAGCCGCGTGCACAGGGTCGTGCATTCATGATTCGTAAGCGCACCAGCCACATCACCGTGGTTGTCGAAAGCCAGCAGGAAGGGGCCAAGTAATGGGCCAGAAGATCCATCCTCACGGCCTACGTTTGGGCATCACTTCCGACTGGAAGACCCACTGGTTCGCGGATAAGGACTACGCGAACTACGTAGCCGAAGACATCAAGATTCGTAACTACCTCAACAAGGGCCTCGAGCGCGCCGGCATCGCCGACATCGTTATCGAGCGCACCCGTGACCGCGTCCGCGTGGACATTCACACCGCCCGTCCGGGCATCGTGATTGGCCGCCGCGGCGCTGAGGCTGACCGCATCCGCCGCGAGCTGGAAAAGCTCACCGGCAAGATGGTTGCCCTCAACATCCTTGAGGTCAAGCAGGTAGACGCAAACGCAACCCTGGTTGCTCACTCCATCGCGGAGCAGCTGGTTAACCGCGTCGCATTCCGTCGTGCAATGCGCAAGGCTATCCAGTCCGCTATGCGCCAGCCACAGGTTAAGGGCATCAAGATTCTGCTGTCCGGCCGCCTGGGCGGTGCAGAAATGTCCCGCGTTGAGCGCTACCACGAGGGCCGCGTTCCGCTGCACACTCTTCGCGCCGAGATCGACTACGGCACCGCAGAGGCCCACACCACCTTCGGCCGCATCGGCATCAAGGTGTGGATCTACAAGGGTGACGTCGTCGGTGGCGTACGCGAGTCCGAACTGAACGCTCCGGCACAGGGCCGTGGCCGCGGTGACCGCAACGGTCGCTCCCGCCGCGGTGGCCAGCGCCGCCAGCGTGCACAGCAGAAGCAGGAGGGCTAATCCATGCTGATTCCTAAGCGTGTTAAGTACCGCCGTCAGCACCGCCCGAGCCGTCGTGGCGTGTCCAAGGGCGGAAACCGCATTAACTTCGGCGATTACGCAATCCAGGCACTGGAGCCTGCGTACATCACCAACCGTCAGATTGAGGCCGCACGTATTGCCATCAACCGCCACGTTAAGCGTGGTGGCAAGGTGTGGATCAACATCTTCCCGGACCGTCCGTTGACCCAGAAGCCGCTCGGTGTTCGTATGGGTTCCGGTAAGGGCCCGGTTGAGAAGTGGGTGGCTAACGTGAAGCCTGGCCGCGTACTTTTCGAGATGAGCTACCCAACTGAGGCTGTTGCAATCGAGGCTCTGCGCCGCGCTGGCCAGAAGCTTCCTTGCAAGGTCCGCATCATCAAGAAGGAGGACCAGTTCTAATGGCAACCGGTACCCCCGCCCACGAGTTCCGTGAGCTCGACAACGCAGAGCTGGAAACCCGTCTGAAGGATGCGAAGGAAGAACTGTTCAACCTTCGTTTCCAGAAGGCCACCGGCCAGCTGACCAACAACCGCCGCATCGGCACGGTTAAGCGCGACATTGCCCGCATCTACACCGTTCTGCGCGAGCGCGAGCTGGGCCTGTCTGTCGCTCCGGGAGCTGAGGCTTAATCATGAGTGAGGCTAACGTGACTGAATCCAAGAAGGGACCAACTCCGAAGAAGGAGAAGGTCAAGGGTGCTCCTAAGGTCCGCACCGGCTACGTCGTCTCGGACAAGATGTCCAAGACCATCGTCGTCGAGATCGAAGACCGCAAGCAGCACGCTCTGTACGGCAAGATCATGCGCTCTAACAAGAAGGTTAAGGCGCACGATGAGGAAGAAATCGCAGGCGTAGGCGATCTCGTACGTATCGCTGAGACCCGCCCGCTGTCCAAGGACAAGCACTTCCGTCTCGTAAAGATCATCGAGAAGGCTAAGTAAACTCTAGCCAGCGCAGCCCCTGTACCGGACCACATTGTTGGGCGCAGGGGCCTCTCGCTGTTTTAGGGCTCTTAAGGACGGGCCCTTCCATAACACCAATAGGGCACCCAGGTGACGTCGTCGGTGGGCAAGCCCCAGCCTTTCACCGCGAGGCCGCGGACCTTCTTTGCCAAATCTCCCTCGCCGGAGACCCACACGTACCCTGGCACCGAGTCACCGGCAAAATCTGCTTCCAGCGCGGCAACGACGGAATCCGCCTCCTGGTGCGGCTCGGTGCGAAGGACACGCAGGCTGCGCACGCTGGGCTCCCACCTAGCCGCGAGCCCGGGTTCTACTTCGTCATCGCTAGTGACCACCGCTACAACGTCGGTGGAAGCGAGCTTCGCCGGGTCATGTTCCTCTTGAAAGGCAAGGATGTGCCGCAGGGCAGGCAGGGCAGAGGCATCGGCGACCAATAGCTGCGCAGCCTCTGTCGGCCGCCACATCTCGTTGCAGGTAAAGAACCCCGCCGTATCGCCGGGTTGCGCGCGCAGAATCCACCGCGAGCCGGGGCCGGAATCGCCGTGGGTGACCACATCGACATCGACAGTCGCGTCCTCAGGGTGCAGCGCGCGTATGGTGTACCAGCGCAGGTCTGGACGCGTTTCCTCGTCCATAGCGGCCACCGCCGCGCGGATATTGACGCCATCGACGGGGAAGGGCGCAAATTCCTGCCCGGCTTGCGGCATGACGAGGCCAAAGTATTCATCGGGGCCGGCGAGCTCATACGTCCGGAACGTCTCAGCGTGAAACGTCAGGCGGTGCAGCCGCGGCCGGATCTGCTCATTGGCGGTGAGGGTAACGGGGATCAATTCGTGTTCAGGCATCGTGGACGATTGTAAGGAAGAATTCATGCGTCCAACATACCTGGGCACAGTTAAGCCTTGCCTAATTCTTTTGGGGAGGATAGGATATGCCACGTCATTTACCTCCTTTATTGAAAGGGTTAGCCTCATGAAGATTTTCGGACGCCGCACCATGGGTGTTGTGGCACTGCTGTCCGCCGGAGCCGTGGCCTTAGCCGGCTGCTCGCGCGGTGAGGGCGACGAAAGCACGCAGTCGTCCACCGAAGCCGCCAGCGAGGAGCGCGTGGCTAGCCTGGGCTTGGGCGATGCCGATACGCTGCTCGCCTTGGGCATCACTCCCGTGACGGTGGCGCCATGGGGCGCTGAGGGCGACGGCGATCCTTCCGGTGTTGGCCCTTGGTCAAAGAAGCTGCTTGGCGATGCCAAGCCTGAGACCATCTACAACACCGCAACTGGTTTCACCGCGGAGACCTTCGAGCAGATCACCGCTGCCGATCCCACCAAGATCATTGCGGTGAACCAGGCGGTGGATGCTCGCGCGAAGGAATCCCTGGAAGAAATCGCGCCGACTACCGTCAAGCCGGATGGGTATGAAGACTGGCAGATTCCCTGGGAAAAGCAGGTAGAGGCCATTGCGGACGCCGTGGATAAGGAAGACGACGGCGAAAAGCTCATCAAGGACACCGAAAAGGCCTTCGAGGAATTCCGCCGCGAGCACACCGAATTGCAGGGCAAGTCCGCGGCCATCGTTATGCCTTATGACGGAAAGATTGGCCTGTACACCGATGAGGACGGGCGCGGACAGTTCATCGAGGATCTTGGCATGGAGATCCCCGATGAGTTGAAGGGCGATGGCAGCAGCTTCTTCGTCGACATTGCCCCGGAAAACTACGCAAAGCTCAACCAGGTTGAACACCTCTTTGTCCTGGATTATAACGGCTCCGCAGATGTCTTGAAGAAGGATAAAACCTTCCAAGGCCTCGATATTGTCAAGGATGGGCGCGTGCGCTACCTGGACACGGATACCGGTAACGCCATGAGCATGCCGAACCCAGTGACTATCCCCTGGGCAATAGATAAGTTTGAAGAGAAGCTGTAATTGTCAGCAACCACGAAGGGCAGCCAGAATATCCAGACGGGATCCACGGCGGAAAGCCGCACAGCCACACCGGTGATGGCGCGGGGAAAGGGGCGCAAGACGTTCCTTGTCGCCCTTATCCTCGCCAGCCTGGCACTGGCGGTGGCGTCCTTGGCGCTGGGTTCCCGTTCCATTCCGCCTGATGAGGTCATCGCCGCGCTGCGCGGGGCAGGCGAGCAGGATATCCGCGATATCGTGTGGAACCTGCGCATGCCGCGCACCTTCTTGGCCTATTTCGCCGGCGCGGCCCTTGCCGTCGCCGGTGTCTTGGCGCAATCGTGGACCAGGAACCCGCTGGCGGACCCGGGCTTTATCGGCATTACCGCAGGCGCATCGTTCTTCGTTGCCCTGGGCACGGCCATTGGCATCGCCACCACCACCGGCATGCGTACCACCCTCGCGCTCGTCGGCGCGGGCATTACCACGCTGCTGGTTCTGGCCGTCTCGCGACGGTTTCAGGATCCGCTAACGCTCATTCTGGTCGGCGCCGGCGTCTCAGCAGCCCTGGGATCGGGCGCGGTGATCATCGGCCTGTATTCCACGGACGTCCTCGATAGCATGCGGCGATGGACCATCGGCTCGACCTTTGGGCGCGGCCCAGAAGACGTCGCCATTGCGGGTATTGGCCTGCTCATCGGCCTGGCGTGCGCGGCGATGGCGGCCAGGCCGCTTGACCTTTTGGCCATGGGGGAGGAGTCCTCGCTCGCCTTGGGCGGATCCCCTACCACCGCGCGGGTGGGCGCGGCGCTAAGCGTCGTGGTGCTAGCCGGCAGCGCGACGGCGGCAACGGGTCCCATTGCTTTCGTTGGTTTTGCCATTCCCCACATCGTGCGGCGGGTGGTTGGCCCGAGCGTTGCCACGATGATCCTGCCTTCCGCGCTCTTGGGCGGTTGTGCCGTGCTCGCCGCCGATATCATCGGCCGGCTCATCGTGGGTAATTCGGAGCTAGAAATGTCCATCGTGCTTGCCATAGTGGGCGCGCCTTTCCTCATTTGGGGCGCCCACCGCGGCGTGGGCAGAGCGTGGGGCGATAACGCATGACAACAATAAGCAATACCCTGCAAGCGCAGCAGCGTCGCAGGCACGTCCGCGTGCTCGCCGCCACGCTGGTATTTGGACTTATCGCCCTCGCCGCGTACCTGGTGTTACTGGGGCAAGGACCTTTGGACCTGAGCCCGCGGCAGGTCCTCGATGTGCTCACTGGCGGCGGCAGCGAGAGCCACATCAGGGTGGTGTGGGACTTGCGCCTGCCTGTTGCCATCGCCACCGTCATCGTCGGCGCCGCCCTCGGCGTGGCCGGCTCATGGACGCAGACCATGGCCCGCAACCCGCTGGCATCGCCCGATATCCTGGGCGTGACCGGCGGCGCATCGGTCCTGGTCGTGCTGGGTACAGTACATTCGCGCCCCGGTTTCGCGGACGGCATCCCGGACTTCTGGTGGCGGGCATGCTTGGCGATGATCGGCGCCCTCCTCGTTGTCATCCTCCTCGCCGTCCTGGGTGGCATCGGCACGAGCAACCGCATTGTCATCGTCGGCATCGCTTTATCGCTGATGTTTCAGGCCGTTGTGGCGTATTTGATGCGCAGCGCACAGATTCAGCGCGCGGCCGAGGCACAAACGTGGCTGGCGGGCTCGACCGGGTTCGTGCGCATGGAGGTCATCGTGCCTTTACTCATGGCGTTAGCGCCGTTTCTCGCCATAGGCATCTGGTGCGCGCGGGAGCTGCCGCTGCTTGCCCACGATGATTCCTCTGCCACCACCCTGGGCGTGAATATCTCCCGCCAGCGCGCCCTGCTGCTCATTGCGGCAACCGGCATCTGCGCCGTGGTGGTCTCGGTGGTTGGGCCCATTGGCTTTATCGCGCTGCTGGCACCGCACCTGGCGCGGATGGTGGCGCGCACGCCCACGCCATCGCCGGTGGCATCGGCAGCCGCGGGCGCGGCGCTGCTGACCGTGTGCGCCGTTATCGCCGGCGCGATTCCGGTCAATGCGCCGGTGGGTGCGGTCTCCTCGGTCATCGGCGGCTGCGCCCTGGTGGTATTGGTGTGGAATGCGGCCCGGCGCACCTAAACGCTGTGGCGCGCCACAGCGAGCGGACAAACGAGCCAACCACAAAGTCCTACACAGTCGTACGTGGATGAAGGAAAAGATATGACGGATAATCAGCCCACGCGCTCGAAGCGCCGGTGCAGCCTCCAGGCCACCGGCATCCATGCGGGATATAAGGACGGTGAGGATATCCTCGCCGGTGTCGATCTGCACGCCCGCGCCGGTGAGGTCACCACGCTCATCGGGCCCAATGGCTGTGGCAAGTCCACGCTGCTCAAGACGCTGTCTAAAATCCTGGCCCCGCGGCAGGGCAGCGTCATGGTCGGGGAGGCTGACCTGCATGCGATGAACGCGAAGGAAGCCGCGCAGCAGGTGGCGCTGCTGCCGCAGCACCCTGTGGCCCCCGATGGATTGCGGGTAGGCGAGTTGGTCGCGCGCGGGCGCCACCCCTATCAGGGCAGGATGCGAGGCCTTTCTCCTACGGACCGAGAGATCATCGCCCAGGCCTGCGAAGCCACGGAGATTGTGGACTTCCTCGATCGCGATATCGCTTCGCTGTCGGGCGGGCAGCGCCAGCGGGTGTGGCTCGCACTGGCGCTCGCGCAAGATACGCCGGTGCTGCTTCTCGATGAACCCACGACCTTCCTCGACCCCGCCCACGCCATGAGCATGCTGGAGCTGGCTCGCGCACAGGCGCGCGCCGGCAAAACGGTGGTTGTGGTCCTGCACGATCTCATGCTCGCGGGCCACTACTCCGATTCCATGGTCGTGATGAAGGCCGGCGATATCATCGCTCGCGGCGCACCGAAGCAGGCGCTGGCTCCCAAGGTATTGGCGCAGGCCTATGGCATCGAGGCGGAGGCCTGGGACGACCCGCTTGGCGATGCCCCCATTATCGTCCCCCGCCGCGTCCTCCCCAGCGACAAGTAAGCGCTCCCCCCGCTAAGCGCGGGGAGCGTGTTGCTCAGATCGGCTACTGCCGCGCCAACCGGCGGATATCCAAAACCGAAATCGCGATGATGAAGAGGTTGAGCACGCAGCCGACGCTGAGGAGGAAATTGCCAATGCGGTAGGTTCCCGTGCCTACTTCCGCCATATTTCCGTAGATGTAGATCCAGATTCCCCAGCCCACCAGCAGCACGATGCCGGCGATTCCGGAGAGCAGCTTGAGACTGCGTGGGGAAGCGGGAGCGAAGAACTTAAAGGCGGCATCGATAAGCGCGGCCGCTGCCAGGGCGATGCTTAATCCACCCGAGAGCCACAGTGGGAGCAGGGCTGCGGTGCCAACGACGACGGGGAGGATGAAGGCGAGGAACGCTAAGAGGAATAGGCCCAGGTGTATCCACAGCGTGCGTTTGGTGTAGGAGGACATAACTGTGATCTTACTATTCGATTAGTCGCATCGGAATTGTATTTAGCTACATTGAAAACTATAAAACCACAAGTAACGGATCTTCCTACTATTACACAGAGTAAGTAGTTAGACCCGTCGCCGTGTGAATTCAAAGGAATGAGATCAGCTACAAAGAGAACCAAGTGCTTATATGGGCCATTTCTTCTTACCGAAAAGTCTGACAGTGAGCCCATAGAAAGCTCATGTTTAGGGCAGCAAATTACGCGAAAAAGGTCCTACACGCTGTAAAGACCCCGCCTAAGATCATCACTGCCAAACTTAGGGCAGCGATAAGCCGTGCAATAGAGTTTGAACCAGTTTCGGCAGGCATGCCGCGTGGAGCATCAACGGATTTTGTCTCAACTGGCGGTTCATGCGGGGCTTCTGTGGGAGCCTCAACTGGAGTCTCTTCCTCGACTATGCCGCCTTGAGCGATCACTTCCTCTTTATTGTTTTGGATCATTTCTTGGGACGCAGCTTTTTCCTCAGGGGTAGGCTCCATATCCGTACGAGACTGGTCCTTAATATATGTAATGCCGTCTTTGGCGAGGTACCAAGTAATGCCGCCGATGACAATAGTCGCGGCTGCGATAACGGGTATGCGCCGAGAATCTGCATTTGCTTGCGGTGCTGGAGAGACAGGGGTGGCACCGAAAGTGAGTGCACCGGTTAATACTGCAGCGGTAAGGGCTTTTGGTAAACGGGTCATTTTTCTCCTTAGGGCGACTGAGGGGTAAGGGAACTGGGAAGCTGACCTCAAATAACAGATCAGTAATCGTTTGATTAGTAGTCAATTATTTTGCCGCTGAAGCGCTTTGAAGGAGCGGGGTGTATCGCGCTTATCCGATGTAAAGCAGGAAGTAAAAGGTAGGTTTAGAAGCTGTTTACGGCGGTGTATGCGACAGCTTCGAACTCGGGAAAGCTAGCCCAGGCGAGTTCGAATGGTCGATCTGAAAAAAGAAGAACAGTAAAATAGTGTCATGAATTCGGACACCTGGATTGGTCAATTTTCAGAAAATCGAAATGTAGCACCTTCTTAAAATAGAATTTTTCTACCCCCGGGGGTGATTGACGGAGGTGAAAATCCTGCGTCTGCACTGTTTTGGAAGTAGTTAAGCCATGTGGTTCAATGTAAAGGTTGCGAGAGCTGGTCGGTCCGTAGCGGTGCGTTTCCGAATCGCCGGTCCGAGACCCATCGACGCTTTACGGTGTTCGTTGTAAAGGCTCGAGCACAGCAAGTTTGTAGACCGCGTGTGGCAAGGACGGAAATCTTGTCACACATCAATCCAGGTCAGGAGACCCATAGTGATTCAGCAAGAATCGCGTCTGCGCGTCGCCGACAACTCTGGTGCACGTGAGCTTTTGTGCATCCGCGTTCTCGGTGGCTCCGTCCGACGCTTCGCTGGCATCGGCGACATTATCGTCGCAACCGTCAAGGACGCTGTTCCAGGCGGCAGCGTTAAAGAAGGCGATGTAGTTAAGGCAGTTATCGTCCGCGCGAAGAAGGAAACCCGTCGTCCGGACGGTTCCTACATCCGCTTTGATGAGAATGCTGCAGTTATTCTGAAGGGCGATAGCGAACCTCGCGGTACCCGTATCTTCGGCCCGGTTGCTCGTGAACTTCGTGACAAGCGTTTCATGAAGATCGTTTCTCTAGCACCGGAGGTGATCTAATCTTATGAAGATCCATAAGGGAGATATGGTGATTGTCATTTCGGGCCCAGATAAGGGCGCGAAGGGCAAGGTCATCGAGGCATACCCGAAGCGCGAAAAGGTCCTTGTTGAGGGCGTTAACCGCATCAAGAAGCACGTCGCAAACTCCGCTACCGAGCGTGGCGCCGAGTCCGGCGGAATCGTTACCCAAGAAGCTCCGATCCACGTGTCCAACGTTGCGATCGTTGACTCCGAGGGCAACCCGACCCGCGTGGGCTACCGTTTCGACGAGAACGGCAAAAAGGTCCGTATCGCGCGTAGCAACGGGAAGGACATCTAAAAATGAGCGAGAACTACACCCCGCGTCTGAAGACTCGCTACCGCGAGGAAATCCGCAAGAACCTGAACGAAGAGTTCAACTATGACAACGTCATGCAGATCCCTGGCGTCACCAAAGTCGTCGTCAACATGGGTGTTGGCGAAGCTGCCCGTGACTCCAAGGTCATCAATGGCGCTCTCGAGGATCTGACCGCTATCACCGGTCAAAAGCCACAGCTGCGTCGCGCAAAGAAGTCCATCGCGAACTTCAAGCTGCGCGAAGGCATGCCCATCGGTGCACGCGTTACCCTGCGTGGCGACCGCATGTGGGAGTTCCTGGACCGTCTGCTGACCATCGCGCTGCCACGTATTCGTGACTTCCGCGGTCTGTCTGACCAGCAGTTCGACGGCCACGGTAACTACACCTTCGGCCTGTCTGAGCAGTCCATGTTCTACGAAATCGACATCGACAAGATCGATCGTCCCCGTGGTATGGACATCACCGTCGTTACCAGCGCTACCAACGACGAAGAAGGCCGTAAGCTCCTGCGCGAGCTCGGCTTCCCGTTCAAGTAAATAGAGCGCTAAAAAATCCCAACTCCCTGCAAGGAGTTGGGATTTTCTAGTTTTAAATGTCAGTGGTGGATTCTAGAGGAATTAAACAGTTCCCCGTGAGAGGCCGTTGCAGTGGAGCGGTGCAACGACCTCTGGAGCTTAAGGGTTACTGACTGTCCTTAGAGCGCTTTTTCACCAATACTATGCCGCCGGCAATAAAGAGTGCGGCGAGCACGAGTACCCAACCAACATTGGCACCCGTGGAGGCCAGGGATCCAGTGTTAGAGCTGGAGGAGCCTCCGCCGGATCCGGAGCCTGGACCAGATCCACCGCCTGCACCCTTAGCAGTAGTGGATTTGCTGGAGCCTTCCGACTTCCCAGTGCCATTACCCTTGGATGCCTTGGCACCCGCATTTGAGCCAGACGAGTTGGAGGCCTTGGACTTATCAGAGCTCGGCTTATTAGTACCGGTGCTATTCGAATCCTTATCTGGCTTGGTAGCGCCTGGCTGCTTATCCTGCGAGGAGCCAGCAGGCTTGTCCTTTTCCTTTTCGCTTTCTTCGTCGGAGTCACTTCCACCGGGCTGGGTGGTTGAATCACCCACGAGGAAGGTCACGGTGTGCCAGTCGGTGAGTTTGTCGCCGTTGTTGTTGACGGTGCGCATGTCCATCTCATAGCGGCCGGGCTCGGTAAAAATCCAGTTCGCGTGGACGTGGAAAGGACCGTCCTCAACACCTTTAATCGTATGGACGCCTGTGCTATCGGCTAAGGTGCGTTCCGGCGCGTTGAGAGTGGGAAAGTGGCCGGCCCACCAGTGTCCGTCCGTAGGTGCCGACTTAGGGCGAACCTCGATAGCAGCGTCACGGTAGTCTTGCCCAACCTTGATCGTGTCCCACCCCGGCCAGACAGCGTTATGGTCCTGTTGTAACGGCAGATGGTAAATCTTTGAGCCAGTCTTTACCTTCCCGGTAAAGGACAGCGTCTTAGCCAGAGAGTCAGGGACCGTCACGCGTTGCGCATCGCGAACGCGCAGGGCGACGTCTTCAGGCACGTTGTGGCGGTCGTCTTCGTTGACATAGAAACCGAGCTTATTGTCGACAACCTTTGGCCCGAAGTCGATGTGGCCCTTGGTGATCTCACGCTTTTTGGACGGCTCTTCGCTGGGAGCAGGTTCCTTTGACTCTGGGGTTGGTTCCTTCGATGGGGCGTTGTTGTCGGTCGTGCCGTCGGTGCTGCCGTTGGAGCCGCCTTCAGTGGCATTATCGTTCCCAGTGGTGGGTGGGGTAGCAGAAGATGAATCCTCGGTAGCTACCTTGAAGCGCAGAATGGCCTTTTTCGTGGTCTTGCCGTCTTGTTCGGCTACCGTGACACCGACTTCATAGGTACCGGGCTTGTTGAATGCCCAGTTGAGGTGCATGTGGTCTGGGCCTTCGGTGGTATAGGAATGAGTGCCATCACTGCCGGCAAGGCGCTGGTCTAAGCCGGTTCGATCAGCCAGGTATGCCAACCATTCGCCGTCCTTCGGGGCTTTGACGGGGGTGAAGGTAAAGGTGTAATTCTTCTTGGTGTCCTTGTAAGCATCCTCGGTACTTATTCCCGGCCACACCACGCCGGTGCGCTGTGTCTCTGGCAGGGTGTAGGCGGTGCTGCCTTTCTTTCCAAAATGCGGAATGTCCTTGTTCAAGGTGGACTTGACCTGCTTTGGAACGGTGAAGAAGGCATCGGAAGGCTTACGCCAGATTGCACCAATGTGGTACAGGTTCGTCTCGTCCTTAATACCCAGGTGCAGCTCACCATCCTCGTGGATCGGGGCGATATCCACGTGGCCCCGGTGCAGATTGAGCTCCTTGTTGGGCGTGTCCTTATCCTTCGGGCCCTGCGGTTTGGGTTTGGGGGCATTGGGGACAGAAGGCTTCGGGGTCGTGGAAGGTACCTCAGGCGAGGGGTTCTTGGATGGGGTAGAACCCTCTGACTCTTCTGCTTCTTCCGAATCCTGCGGCTTCTCTGGCTTCTCCGAGCCTTCTGGTTCCTGAGCGTCCGCGGAATCGGGAGCATCTGCGAACGAGACGGTGGTCTCAGCTATCGGCTTATAAGCATCTTTGTGAGTATGGCTAAATAGCGTGGCGCCGCCGGCATCGGAGCGCGAATCAGGAACGATGCGCAGCATGAGCTGGTAGCCGGGCTGCTTACAGCTATTGATAAGTTGCCTGCTCGTCCTTTGTCCTGGCCCGGAAGTAAAGCCGATTTCGCAATCTGCAATATATTTTTCCGGCAGGCTGGTCATCGGTTCGCCATCTACTCTATAGAAGCCGCCGGTAACGCGCACGGTGGTGCGGTCATCTTTGGGCTGTACGGTGATGTCGATATTATTGTTATCCTCGCCATACACCTCGCTGGTGGATACGGTGATATCTGGGCTCTCGATCTCAAGGGGATCGGTGTCAAACGGCTCTATCTCTTCCATTTCGGGAGTGGGAAGCTCGCCGCTTTTCGTTGTAAAGGCTTCGTCATCTTTAGCGGCCCTTTCCTTGACGGTGACGGCGCTGGTCCAGAACTCCACGGGTTCGGATACCCAGCGTGGGCTTGGGGCGTCATCGTCTGGGATAAAGATGGCTTGGAAGTCGGATTTTTCTTCACCGATCATTTCATCCCACGATGCCTTACCGCCTTCTACCTTGCGCTCGGCAAGGTAGTGGCCATTGATGGTGAAGACGGCGCGGCCGGTGTCTTTGGCATTTCCCGTATCGAGTGACAGCGTGGTGAGGATGCCTTCCTTCGCGCCCTTGGTATCGGCTGTGGAGGGAGCCATCTTGAACATAGGGGCATCGGACTCGGAATCTTCGGCTGCGGAGCCTTCAGACTTGGCGTCGTTAAAGGCAGCATCAAGATCGGTAATCGTGCGCTCGGCGGGGTTGGTCCCGCCTACCTGCCAGACTAAGGTTTGTGGCTCGGAGTGGATGAAGGTGCCATCCTTCTTTCGCGCAGAAGCGCGGTAGGTGACCTCGTAGTGGCCGGGACGGGTAAACGTCGTAGCGTTATGCGTATGCGTTCCCGCGTTAACCCATGTGGTACGGAATCCCGGATCGTGGGAGGACCAGAGTCGGTTGAGGGGGTAGTCCTCTCCGTTGTACCTAAATAGCTCCATGCGGCCGGGGCCCTTAAAGTCCACGATCTCCATGTTGAAGGACTTATCGCGGAATTGATCGGTAGGTAGATCTGCAGCGGCGCCGAACCCAGCCCAGATGGGCATGGTGTTTTTCGGGAAGCCGACCGCGGGGCCGCCGTAGTACATGAGCTGGTTTGTCTTGGCCTTAAGAAATTCAAAGCGTGGGTCATCGGGCACGCGCCAGGCATAGGCTCCTAGGCCGCCGTCGACGCGGCCGTGGCTCACCCAGTTGATCGTGTCCTCGATGGGGACTAGGCCCGCACTATTGGACATGAGCTTGAAGTTCCCGTCCTGCCACACCGCGTGCGGGGAATCCACGTGTGTTTGGGTGCGGACAATCGGGGCATCGCCAGCGAGGGCGAGGGGAGCGTGGAATAACGCGAGCGCCAAGGCCACCACTATGGTGGCAAAGCGCGCAAATGAGGTGCGCAAAGGCATAAGGTTCTCCCAAGGTTAAAGGCAGTGAACTTTTATGTAGATTCAAACGAATATTACACTATTGCAAACCGTTATCGGTACATGTAGTGAGGTAGGAGAAAATATGCCGGTGCGCTGGGAAAAGGGAGGATATGAAAAGTCCCTACTTCCGGCGGTGGAAGTAGGGACTGTGGGGTTCGGGGGAGTAGGTGGCGGAGGGGTACTCAGCGATTAAGACTTCTTGTCCTCCGCGGTATGGGTGGTGCCTTCGTATTGCCATCCCACGACGGCATTGCGCACGGCGGCCTCGAGCGGGTTGGCGGGCTGGATGCAGCTAATCGTCAGCAGCCTGCCTGGCGTGGCATCATCGCCCCATACGCTGGAGTCACCGGCCAGGCCCTGTTTATCAGGGTCGTGGAGATCGGTTGCGGTGTAGATGAGCCAGTTCTGGTCGGAATTCTTGGTGCGGACGTAGAGCTTATCGCCGATGCTGACCTTGTGCTCGTTGGCTGCGCCATCGTAAAGCTTATTGAATACGGCAGGCACGCCTGCGCCAGTGTGGCCAGCGATGACGACGATATCCTCGGCATTGGTCCCCGGCAGGGAGTACGGCCGGTCATCGGCGGTATAGGTGCAGGCCTTATCCATGGTGTCAGGGTTGATGGCGCCATCGAGCACGCGGCAGTTGTCATCATCGAACTTCGCATGAACGTCGATGGCAGGAATGAACATCTCCACCGCCGCGGATGGCTCAATTACGGGGGCCTGTTCCGCACTGACCTCATTGGTCTCTAGCCCTTCTGGCGGGCTGATGCTGCGATCGATGGAGCTGATGACCAGCAGCGTTACCACGATGCCAGCCGCAATACGGAGGGTCCAGGAAGACTTCCACGCATCTTTGACGCGATCCCAACCGGAAGGCTTCTTCCGGTGCCGGGGCAAAGAGGTCTCCTCGAGGCGGCGGTTGGGGTAGCGGCGCTGGATGCGGCGCGCGTGATTTTCTGCCTTCCGCCAATCGCGATCGTCGGAACGGTGCCTGCCGGAGCGTCTAGGCTGGGTTCCTATGACATCGCTGCTCGATGGCCGGGGGCGCGTACTGCGGGTCCTGCGGGAATAGGACGTAGCGGCAGTGGTGCTTTCGGGTGCCGCCGAGTGGCGCGATCGCGCCGCAGAACGTTGGGGCCTCTCCCTCCGTGGCCGGTCTTGGTGGTCCATGCGACCTTCGAGGAAAAATAGGGACATTAGGGACGATAGGGGTGGGTGTGAACCAAGTTTATAGTAATAATTTCTGTTTAGTTTTATTGACGCGGTGAATGCATAACGCGCTACGATAATCCGTGATTCTCTTGTCCGTATAAGTACAGCTAAATAAGGAAAATAAAAAACGGTGTCTCTCAACGAAGCTGCCAAGGCCGGATCCCTGAAAAAGGCCGCCCTACTCGATCAATCATTTTCACGATTTTCTGTCCGCGCAATCCTCGCCGGTGTGTATCTGTGCATCGGCACCGTATTTGCCGGCGTCGTTGGCCAAGCGGTGGAAGGGCTTGCCCCGGGCCTGGGGTCCGTGACCTTTGCCCTGTTCTTCGGCCTAGGCCTCTTCGCCATCGTTATCCTCGGTGCGGAGCTGGCCACGGGCAATATGATGTACATGGTCTACGGGGCGATACAGAAGCACTTGTCCTGGGGTAAGGCTTTCTACGTACTGCTTATTACCACGATCTTTAACCTTGTCGGCGCCATCATCTTTGCCGCCGTCATGGGGATGTCCGCCAAGCTCGCGAATATGGATCCCTCGCACCTGTTGGTCACCATCTCTGAAGGCAAGCTGACCAAATCCCCGCAGGGAATGCTTGTAGAGGGCATGGCCGCGAACTTCGTGGTCAATATGGGCATCGTTGGCGCGGTCTTTGCCAAGGAAATCGTGTCGAAGTTCATCGTCATCGTCCCGATTATCGGCATTTTCGTGGGCCTAGGCCTGGAGCACGTGATTGCCAATTTCTGCCTCTTTGCGCTCACCTTCTTCGGCAGCGATCCGCTGCCGGCAGCGCTGACCGTTGGCAATGTTGCTCTCAACTGGACGCTGGTGTGGATTGGCAACTTCATCGGCGGCGGCTTGCTCATCGGTGGCGTGTACGCCTGGCTCAATAATGGGCCGGAGGACTACCGCGACTAGGCCGTGCAGTGACTTGCGGGGTTCGCCGCATGGGGGAGCCCCGCTGGAGCTGGTTTAGAGCCGGTATAGGGCCGAAACAAGGTTATGACAAAAGGGTGCAGCCTCGACCACACAGTATGGAAGAAGCTGCACCCTTTACTGTGTTCCTTTACTCCCCCTTTAAATGGTGGGGAGTGAAGGAATTACTGATTAGTCAATGTCCTTGACCACGTCGGGGTTCTTATCCAGCCAGTCCTGGACGGCGTCAGGCTCTTTGCCTTCCTCGAACTGGTTAACAACGTTGTCCTCAAGGGAGCCATACTGCTCATCGTCCAGCTTCAAATCGCCGAGCCACTCGGAGACCTCAGGGAATTCGTCGCTGAAGCCATCGCGTGCCAACCAGTGCAGGGACTCAGGATCGCCCAAGGAGCCTTTAGGATCCTCAAGATCCTTGACCGGGAACTTGGCGTTGGCCCAGAACGGGCGCCACAGGGTCACAACGATGTCGTCCTCGTTGTCTACGGCGGTCTGTAGCTCGGAGAGCATGGCCGGGGTAGATGAGGTCGACAGGTTGTAGCCGTCCTCATCTAGGCCGTAATCCTCGATGGCCTTCTTGGAGGCCTCGGTCAGACCAGCACCTGGTTCGATGCCCACGACGGTGTCGTTGAAATCGGCGGACTTGCCTTTGAGATCCTCGATGGAGTTGATGTCCTCCATGTACTCCGGCACGGCCCACGTCAAAACGGCGTTGTCGTAGTAGGAGCCCAAGTCCTCGATGTCATCGGAGTACTTGTCCATGTACTGCTCGTGGGTCTTTTCAGACCATGCAGAGGGGTAGATATCGATATCGCCGTTGGCAAGGCCGGCGTAGAGCACGGCGGCATCGGTAAGCTCTTCGTGCTCAACGTCGTAGCCCGCTGCTTCCAGCTTGTTTTCCAGCAGGTACGCGGTGGACAAGCCATCGGTCCAAGAGGGCAGGTAGCCCAGGGTGATGGTGCCCTTATCGCCGTCGGAGCCGCTCGCATCCGAGTCGGAATCGTTATCCGCGCAGGCTGCCAGGCTGAGTGCTAGGGCAGCGGCCGAGGTGGCCGCAATAGTCTTGCGAATTTTCATGAGAAAACCCTTTCTGTAGATGGAGAGAGATGGTTTACGATGTGGAGTTTTTCTTCTTTCGCAGCAAGGAAAGCAGCGAAGAAGGGTAATGGGAGGGATTGCCCAATGCCGCGGTCAGGCGGTCCAAAAAGACCGCAAGGATGACCACGGCAAGGCCAGCTTCCACGCCCTGAGCCACGTCCAAGGTGGAAATGGCCGAGGTCACTTCTTTACCCAAACCATCGGCACCGACCATACCGGCAATAACGGCCATGGACAGCGAGAGCATGATGACCTGGTTAATACCAGCCATGATGGTGGGGATGGCCAGTGGAATCTGAATACCGCGCAAGATCTGCCCGGAAGTCGCACCATAGGAACGGCCGGCTTCCACGGTCTCTTGGTCTACCTGCCGAATGCCTAGCTCGGTCATGCGCACGCCTGGCGGGAGGGCGAAGATGATGGTGGAAAAGACACCCGGGACAACACCGATGGAAAAGAACGTGACCGCTGGAATGAGGTACACGAAGGCTGGCATCGTCTGCATGAAGTCCATGATCGGGCGCACGATGGCGCTGACGGTATTTGATTTCGCCGCCCAAATGCCCAGCGGGATGGCGAGGATAACCGCGGTAAGCGTGGAGACCAAGACCAGAGACATAGTCTGCAGCATGGTGTCCCATTGCCGCATGCCTAGGACGAGGACGAAGCCGATGATGGACCCTAGCGCGAGGCGCCACGACCGGAAGAACCAAGCGATAACGGCGAAGATGACCAGCATGACTGCGGCTGGCACGGAGGTCAGGGCTTCAGAAAAACCCTCCACCAGAAACTTCATCAGGGCACTAAAGGCATCAAAGAGCCACTTGGCATTGTCCGTAAGCCAGTCAATGCCATCATTGGTCCAATCCCCAATGGGAATGCGAGGAATGACGTTTTCATCCATTTAGGCGTTCACCTCTTTCGAATCCGTGGCTACGGCACCAAGGAGTACCTCGCGCGAGATCGTGCCCGTGAGCCGCCCATCATCGTCAGCAACAATGATGGGGGAAGGCGAATCCGCAGCGAACTGGAAAAGCTCATACGTGGTGGTGTTTTCTTCCACCACGTGCATGTGGTGTGCGGCCGTTTCAGGGAGCGCGCTTGCGCCTTGGCTTTCGGCCTCCCGCAGATCCTTTTCCCACAGCACGCGGGTAGGGCGTTGATCCTCGTCTACGACGACTACCCACGGGATGTCGGATTCGCGCAGCTGGTCCTGTGCGGTCGAAATATCGTCGTGCGCGGAGACCACGTTGGCAGTGTCCTGGGCAATATCGCCAGCAGAAAGCACGCGTGAGCGGTCAACGTCTTGAACAAAGTTCGCCACGAAGTCATTGGCCGGCTGCTGCAGGATTTCCTTAGCGCTGCCGATCTGGACGATTTCACCCGCCCGCATCATCGCGATGCGATCGCCAATGCGCATCGCCTCATTCAAATCATGCGTAATGAACAAGATGGTTTTATTGAGCTCTTTTTGCAGGTTGATTAGCTGATCCTGCATTTCTTTACGGATGAGCGGGTCGAGGGCGGAAAAGGCCTCATCCATGAGCAAGACGTCAGTATCCGCGGCAAGCGCACGGGCCAGGCCCACGCGCTGCTGCATACCGCCGGACAGCTCACCGGGTAAGTGATTATCCCAGCCTTCGAGCCCCACCATTTTCAGTGCTTCTCGGGCTTTTTCCTCGCGCTCCTTGCGGGAGACACCCTTGATGTCGAGGCCGTAGGCGGCGTTCTCGGCCACCGTGCGGTGGGGAAGAAGCGCGAAGTGCTGAAAGACCATGGAAATTTTATCGCGGCGAATGCTGCGCAACTGGGATTCCGACATCTCTGTGAGGGAGGTGCCATCAATTTCAAGGGAGCCTGCTGTGGCTGGTAAGAGGCCATTGACCATGCGGATAAGAGTGGACTTACCGCAGCCAGACAAGCCCATCACCACGAAGATTTCGCCAGGTTCGATGTCAAAAGAGGCGTCTATAACCGCAGCCGTGCTGCCTTGTTCCATTAATTCTTCACGGCTGGTGCCGCTTTTTAGAGCAGCAACCGCCTTATCTGGATTATTTCCAAAGACTTTGTAGAGCCCTCGCGCAGAAATTCCTGTCATGCAGTCCTCCTGACAATGCGCAGAGATAGAGGTGAATAGGGAAGGTATGGACCCATCCGCGGCCCCAGGGCAATAAATAGTGGGGATTAGACGAAACGCGCGTTTGTGGGCTTTACCACCTTTCTACACTTCCACGGATGATGGTGTAAGCCAAAATGGAGGTTTTTCACAGGAGAATTAAATATTTGAAATAAATTATTATTCCGCGAGCGCGCCTGAATAAAGGTTAAAGCGATCGGCACGGGCAAAGCCCACCAGCGCCATGCCGGTCTCGCGGGCGGTCTCTACGGCAAGGGAAGAGGCGGCGCTGACGGCAACGAGCATGCCAAAACCGGCCATGGCGGCTTTTTGCACCAGCTCGAAACTGGCGCGGGAGCTCATGACCAAAATGAGGTCATCGGCGGGCAGGCGCTCTTCCATGAGCAGGTGGCCAATGACCTTATCGGCGGCGTTGTGCCTGCCTATGTCCTCGCGGATGACCACCGGCTCACCCTCGAGGGTAAAGGCGCCGGCGGCGTGGATTCCGCCGGTCTTGCGGAATTCCTTTTGGGCGGCGCGCAGCTTCTCCGGCAGCTGGACCACCAGCTGTGGGTCCACGGGGATCTGGGGGATGGAATAGCGCGACTTCTTTGCCAGTGCTTCGATGGACGAGGTTCCGCACACGCCGCAGGCGGAGGTCGTGGTGGTCAGGCGGAGATCGTTCAAGTCCAACGGCGTATTCTTTACCAAGTCTATGTCTAGCAGGTTATAGGTATTCATGCCCTCGACGGTGGCACCGGCGCAGTAGCGGGCAGTGGTGACATCGGAAAGCGCGGCAATATGCCCCTCGGAGTGGAGGAAACCGTGCGCCAATTCGATGTCGTGGCCCGGGGTGCGCATGGTGGTGGTGATGGTCTGCCCACCCACGCGAATCTCAAGCGGCTCCTCACCGGCGACGGTATCGGCGCGGGTATCTACCTGCGCGTGCTCGCCCAAGCGGACCTTCGTGACGGCAAAGGTGGCATTCTTGCGTCCGGCCATTACTTCAGCGCCTCCTTGAGGGTTTCGATATTTACCTTGGCTTCTGCCGTGCTTGCCGATGCCAACCCCACCACGAACGCCGTCAATGGTGCTGCCGGCCGCGATTGGGTATGGGCCACGTCCTTGGTTAAATCCAGCAGTTCCCGGGTAAGCGCCGTGGCCTCATGGGGCTCGAGGTTTAATAGCCGCGCGGCTTCTTCAAGCCATTGGTGGGCGGTGCGGATCGGATCTTCGTTCTCGGTACTCATCTCAACTACTCCTCAATTATGTGGCGCTGTATCCGACTGTAATGAATGCAGGGGATTTATTTGGAAAACCGCAGGATATGGCGTAAAGTGTTCCGGCGTGCCTGCGCTGCAGCCGGTGCACGCGCAAAGCCTTTCGGGTTTTGCGTGCTGAGCTGGTTAAACGCAGAGCCGAAAAAGAATTGAACATCAACTTTGTTGTAGGCCCCTCGCCGTTTATAGCGGACCGTTGTCTGAATCAAAGGGTGGCGAGCGCCTTGCGGTATTGACCGTGAGGAGCGTGAGTAGCCCGAAATCACACGGAAAACGCTTTGGTGAGCACGGGAACCGCAACGAGAAAGGTACACGGTCACTCATATGACTATGACTGATCCTATTGCCGACATGCTGTCGCGCGTGCGTAACGCAAGTAACGCACACCACGACGTCGTGTCGATGCCTACCTCCAAGTTGAAGGCAAACATTGCTGACATCTTGAAGCAGGAAGGCTACATCGCTGACTACACCGTTGAGGGCCACACCCTGTCCCTCGAGCTGAAGTACAACAACCGCGAGCGTTCCCTGTCTGGTCTGCGTCGCGTGTCTAAGCCGGGTCTGCGTGTGTATGCAAAGTCCACCGAACTGCCACAGGTCTTGGGCGGCCTGGGCGTGGCTATCATTTCCACGTCCCACGGTGTGCTGACTGACCGTCAGGCTGAGGAGAAGGGCGTAGGCGGAGAAGTTCTCGCCTACGTCTGGTAAAGGGAGGTTTGACACATGTCTCGAGTCGGTCTAGCACCGATCGCCGTACCAAACGGCGTCGAAATCAACATCAACGGCCAAGACGTTGAGGTCAAGGGCCCTAAGGGTACCCAGAGCGTAAACGTTCCGGATCCGATCACCATCAACGTGGAAGACGGCATCTTGACCGTTTCCCGCCCTGATGATCACCGCAAGCACCGTGCTCTGCACGGCCTGTCCCGCTCGCTGCTCAACAGCGCCGTCATCGGCGTGACCGAGGGCTTCACCATCAAGATGGAAATCTTTGGTGTTGGCTACCGTGTGCAGCAAAAGGGCCAGGACCTGGAATTCAGCCTGGGCTATTCCCACCCGATCCTCATCAAGGCTCCGGAGGGAATCACCTTCGCAGTGGACGGCAACACCAAGCTGTCCATTACCGGTATTGACAAGCAACTAGTCGGACAGATCGCCGCTAATATCCGTCGCCTGCGTAAGGACGATCCTTATAAGGGCAAGGGTATTCGCTACGAAGGCGAGCAGATCCGTCGCAAGGTCGGAAAGACGGGTAAGTAAGCAATGGCAAACACTGAAAACACGAAGCGCACTCCAGTCGGCAAGGACATTTCTTCTCGTCGTCGCGAAGCACGCGCACGCCGCCACTTCCGTATCCGTAAGACCCTGCGTGGCACCCCTGAGTCCCCGCGCTTGGTCCTGCACCGCTCTTCGCGCCACATGCACGTCCAGGTCATCGATGACCTGGCAGGCCACACCCTGGCTTCCGCATCCTCCATGGAAGCGGACATCCGTGCACTCGAGGGCGATAAGAAGGCAAAGGCTGCCAAGGTGGGCGAACTGATTGCTGAGCGCGCCAAGGCCGCTGGCATTGAGCAGGTCGTCTTTGACCGCGCAGGCTACAAGTACCACGGCCGCGTCGCTGCGCTGGCAGACGCCGCACGTGAAGGTGGTCTGAAGTTCTAATGATCATCGTCAACGGAAACATCAACGGAAGGATCGCGTAATGTCGGACCGTGAACAGCGTGACGGCGGACGCTCCGCCGAGAACAACAAGAACAACCGCGGCGGCAACGGCCGTCGCAACGATCGTCGTAACCAGCAGGACAACGAGCGCGATAAGTACATCGAGCGCGTTGTGACCATCAACCGCGTCTCCAAGACCGTTAAGGGTGGCCGCAACATGTCCTTCACCGCTCTCGTCGTCGTTGGTGACGGCCAGGGTCAGGTAGGCGTTGGCTACGGCAAGGCTAAGGAAGTTCCGGCTGCAATCCAGAAGGGTGCAGAAGAGGCTCGCAAGAACTTCTTCCGCGTACCTATGGTTGCCGGCACCATCACCCACCCGGTAGAGGGTCGCGACGCAGCGGGCATCGTCATGATGAAGCCCGCCGCTCCTGGTACTGGTGTCATCGCCGGCGGTGCTGCTCGTCCGGTGCTCGAATGCGCTGGCGTGCAGGACATTCTGTCGAAGTCCCTGGGCTCCGACAATGCACTCAACGTCGTCCGCGCAACCGTGGACGGCCTCAAGCAGCTGGTCCGCCCCGAAGAGGTTGCCGCACGCCGCGGCAAGTCCATCGAAGAGGTCACCCCGGCCCGTATGCTGCGCAAGCGCGCAGGTCAGGAGGCATAAACAATGGCTCTGAAGATTACACAGGTAAAGGGCCTGGTGGGCACCAAGCCGAACCACCGCAAGAACATTGAGGCTCTGGGCCTCAAGCGCATCGGTCAGTCCGTTGTCAAGCAGGACACCCCGATCATCCGCGGTATGGTTCACAAGGTTCGCCACCTGGTCACCGTCGAAGAAGTGGCAGGGGAGTAAACCATGGCTGATATCATCAAGCTGCACGACCTGCGCCCAACCGCAGGAGCAAATAAGCCCAAGACCCGCGTTGGCCGCGGTGAGGCATCCAAGGGTAAGACCGCTGGTCGCGGTACCAAGGGTACCGGCGCTCGTAAGCAGGTTCCCGCTGCTTTCGAGGGTGGACAGATGCCCATCCACATGCGTCTGCCTAAGCTCAAGGGATTCAAGAACCCGAACCACGTTGAGTACCAGGTTGTTAACGTGGCTGACTTGGCCGAGAAGTTTGCCGATGGCGGCGACATCACCGTCGCTGACATCGCAGCTGCTGGCCTCGTCCGCGCTAACCAGCCGGTCAAGGTTCTGGGCAGCGGCGACATCAACGTTAAGTTGAACGTCACCGCAGACAAGTTCTCCAAGTCCGCCGTAGAAAAGATTGAGGCTGCTGGCGGTTCCGCCAACACCAAGTAATCTGGACTAGGCAATAGCTGCACCCCCTTTTCTCGCACCCTATGTGCGGGGCGAGGGGGTGCAGTCGATCTATGCGGACGTATGCATGGCAGTGGTAGTGTTATCACCGTAAACACTCATCCCTACTAGCTAGGAGTTTGCTATGTCGTCCATTTCTTCATTCCTTGCCGCTGTCATCTCCGCCGTATTGGCGCTCGCCGGCTCGACCGGCCCCGTTGACGCCAACCCGCAGCTGTCCCAGCCGGATAACGCTGAGACCGCGCAGGTGGCCCAGGAGCAGTAATCGCGCTGATTTAAGTCTCGGGCCTCGTCAGAGATTGGGCCCGTAGCTGCAAAAAGGGTGGAACGCTTTCACGAGCGTTCCACCCTTATGTGGTTTTGGGAGCCGTCCTATGCCTCGTCCACGGTCTTTTCAAAAAGGCCGGGGAAGCGGTCATCGGGGTCCGTTACGGCCTTGATGGCACCGGGAAGCTTCCCGCCATAGAGTTCCTCGAACCGCTCGCGGGAGTAGAAGGCCTCGGAGTACAGCGACTTGTGGCCGCCCAAGTCATTGACCTTTTCTTCAATGACGCGGTTGAAGGCGCCGTTGCCGGGGGCGCTGGGATCGACGTGATCGCCATCCACACCGGACCAAAAGCCGACGTTGACCCACGTCTTTCCGGGGCGCAGTGGGTAGAGCGGCCAGGGGTCCTGGGACTCGGCGGCAATATCGCCGGTGCCCACGAGTTCGCCCACGCCATCGCGCAGCCGGATGGGGCACAGCCATACCGGCTGGATATCGGAGGCCTGGAAGAACCAGTGGAGGAACTCCGGGAGGTTTTCCGGGGTGACCTCAATATCCTGGACCACGCGCTCGGCGCGCGGCTTGCCGTGCGGCTTTTTGATGAAGTTGTACTCCAACTCGTACTTGCGGTCCAGGCGCACCAGCTTCCAATAGAAGGAGCTGCGGCGCAGCTCGCGCGGCCAGACCTTGCGCACCTTGGGGTTCTGGGCGCCAAATGCGCGGGAGCACCAGAACCAGTCGGTATCCCAACGCCAGATATAGTCGCGGATGGTAAGGCGGTCGCGCCGCATGCCCTGGGCGTGCTGCAGGCTGCGGTAGTAGATCTTATCCCGCGTGTAATCGGAGGTAGGGCCTTCTTCATCGGTAAAGCGCGCGAAGACGAGGTAAGCCTCGTCCTCGGAAAAGACCACGCCGTCTAGGCCATCGACGGTCTCACCCTCGTGGGTGTGGTTGACGGAGACATCGGCAAGCACGCGGCTTGCCTCCTCCACCGTGTGGAAACGTTGCTCGCGCAGCTCCACGTAGGGCGGGACGGGCTCGAGCTCGATCTTGAGGCGCACCGCGTAGCCCAGAGAACCATAGGAATTGGGGAAGAGGCGGAAGAGATCGACGTTCTGCTCGCGCGAGCAAGTAAGGATCTCGCCGGTGCCGGTGAGGATATCCATCTCGATGACGGACTCGTGCGGCAGACCGTTGCGAAAGCTCGTGGATTCCACGCCCATGCCGGTGACCGCGCCGCCCAGGGTGATGGTTTTTAGCTGCGGAACGACGAACGGCATGAGGCCGTGCGGCAGGGTGGCATCAACCAAGTCCTCGTAGGTGCACATGCCCTGCACATCGGCGGTGCGGGCGAGGGGATCGACCTCGATGACCCCGCCCAGGCCGGAGACGTCGAGGCCTATCTGATTCTCGCTGCGGCCGCGGAAGAGGTTAGAGGTCTTCTTGGCCAGGCGCACGCGCTTGCCAGCGGGGACCTCGCGGAAGCTGCGCAGCAAGGTATCGACGCCGGCGCGGTGGGCCTGCCAGCCCACGGGCTCGATGCGCACGGCATCGACCGGGCGCGGCTGCAGGGCGGAAACGCGCTCGCGCAAGTGATCCAAAAGGGTCATATGGGCTCCTTTTAAAAGCGACTGTCTTCCCACCAACGGCGCTCAGGCACGCCGGCGCGGGAGCCGGCCTCACCGAGCTTGATGCCCAGGAAGTGGTAGAGGTTAATGATATTGCGCTCGAAGCCCCACTCCGAGCCGGCCATGTAGATGCCGTAGAGGCGGGCGGTGGGCAGGCCTACCAGGTCGCATGCCTCTTCCCAGTTCTCCTTTAAGTTCTCGCACCACTCGTGCAGGGTGCGCATGTAATCAAAGCGCAGGGATTCGGTATGGAAGACCTCGAAGCCATTGTCCTGCATGGCCTTGGTGACGTTGCCGGAACCGGTGAGCTCGCCATCGGGGAAAATGTAGCGGTCGATGAAGCCGCCCTTGGGCGTCTTGTGGTTATCCGGGTAGGTGATGTTGTGGTTCAACATCAGTCCGCCGACCTTGAGCTTGCTGTACATGAACTTGAAGAAGTCATCGTAGTTCTGCACGCCGATGTGCTCGATGATGCCGATGGCAGAGATGGCATCAAAGCCTTCTTCGGTGACATCGCGGTAGTCCATAAAGCGGACCTCGGCCAGATCCTGTAGGCCTTCTTCCTCGATCTTCTTTTGGCCCCACTCGGCTTGCTCTTGCGACAAGGTCACGCCGATGGACTTCACGCCGCGGCGGGCGGCGTAGCGGACCATGCCGCCCCAGCCACAGCCCACGTCCAGGTGGGTGTCGCCTTCTTTTAGGCGCAGCTTGTCAAAGATGAGGCGGTACTTGTTTTCCTGCGCTTCCTCCAGGGTGGCATCCGGGGTGGGGAAGTAGGCGCAGGTATAGGTCATGGAATCGCCCAAGAAGAGCTCGTAGAAGTCATTGCCCACGTCGTAGTGATCAGAAATGACGTCGGCGTCGCGCTCCTTGGAGTGCTTGGACAGGCCATCGTGCAGCTTGCGGCGCAGCCAAGAGGCGCGCTCTACCTCGGGCACCGGCTGGATGTGGAAGGCGCCCATGGAAGCCAGCGAACGAACCACGCGCGCTAAGTCTTTAGCGCCAGGCTTTTCAAACTTGTCATACATGGCGTGCAAGGCATTGAAGATGCCGTACGGGTGGGCGGGGTGCTCGCCTTCTACAGAGATACCGTCTGTGACATAGGCGCGGGCGAATCCGACATCGCCTGGGTGGGTGGCGATATAAGCAAGTCCGCCGAGGCTATTGATGGTGACCTTATAATCGGCATCGGCAGGGCCGGTGGCAGAGCCATCAAAGGCTTCCCAGCGGAAGGGGTTGGGACTAGGGATAAAGACGTCGATGATCTCAGCAACGGTCATCGGCGTGAATTTTTTGCTCATTCAGACTTCTTTCGCAACGTTGGGTTCACACCAATAACGACCTTGGCGTTTAGGGACCGCCAGGCCGGAAAACTACGGGTAAAAAATTGCGCAGGGCAATAATTAACATGGTAAACCCCCAGCGGAATAAGCGCGAAAGAATGGGCAATCATTGTCACATAATGCGGGTTAGATGTGGCACGCAGATATAAGGCTGGTAGGGTTATGGGGTCAAAAGTGTTCCACCGTTCCTTTGGGACTCCTTGTCTTTACTTCTTAACGCCAAGTGAGAAAGATGTGGAGCCCTGCGGGAGCCATAGAGTGTCCACCTCCGTGTGTTGCTGCGTGAGGAATCCATAGATTCGCGCGTGACAGCGGTAGGCCAGGAGGATTTTGTAGTGTCCGCCATTTTGCAGGCTTTTAAGGATGCCGACCTACGCAAGAAGATCATCTTCACCATCGTGATGATAATTGCGTACCGCATCGGTGCACAGATCCCGTCGCCGGGTGTAGATTACGCGTCAATTGCAGGGCGCCTGCGTCAGCTGACAGAGGAATCCGGAGACCTCTACTCCGTGATTAACCTGTTTTCTGGCGGTGCCCTATTGCAGCTGTCGATCTTCGCCATCGGCATCATGCCCTACATTACGGCGTCCATTATCGTGCAGCTGCTGACCGTGGTCATCCCGCGCTTTGAGCAGCTGAAGAAGGAAGGTCAGTCTGGGCAGGCGAAAATGACCCAGTACACCCGCTACCTCACGCTCGCCTTGGCGCTGCTGCAATCCTCCGGCATCGTCGCGCTGGCGGACCGCGAGCAGTTGCTGGGTCAAGGCGTGCCGGTCTTGGCGGAAGACCGCAACTTCTTCACCCTGATCCTGCTTGTGGTGACGATGACCTCCGGCGCCGTCCTCGTGATGTGGATGGGCGAGCTGATTACGGAAAAGGGCATTGGCAACGGAATGTCCCTGCTCATTTTCGCCGGTATTGCGACGCGCCTGCCTACCGATGGCATGAATATCCTGCAAAACAACGGCGGTATGGTCTTCGCCATGGTGCTGGCTGGCCTTATTGTTCTGGTCGTCGGTATTACCTTCATCGAGCAGGGCCAGCGCCGCATTCCGGTGCAATACGCCAAGCGCATGGTGGGCCGGCGTCAGTACGGTGGCTCTTCCACTTACCTGCCGCTGAAGGTCAACCAGGCCGGCGTTATCCCGGTCATCTTCGCTTCCTCGCTTATCTACATGCCGGTGCTGATCACGCAGATCGTCAACTCCAGCTCCGTACACACCCCGGATAACTGGTGGCAGCGCAACGTTATTGCGCACCTACAGGCGCCGTCGTCCTGGCAGTACATCGTCTTGTACTTCCTGCTGACCATCTTCTTCGCGTACTTCTACGTCTCGGTGCAGTACGACCCCGCTGAGCAAGCCGATAACATGAAGAAGTACGGTGGCTTCATCCCAGGCATCCGCCCGGGCCGCCCCACCGCGGAGTACCTCGGCTTTGTCATGAACCGCCTGCTGAGCGTCGGTGCCCTGTACTTGGCGTTGATCGCCATCCTGCCGAATATCCTGCTGGACCTTGGCGTTGGTCACTCTTCGGCCGCCGGCACCTCCGCCTTTGGCGGTACGGCCATCTTGATTATGGTCTCCGTCGCCTTGACCACGGTCAAGCAAATTGAATCTCAACTTCTCCAATCCAACTACGAAGGACTACTGAAATAATGCGTCTTGTACTTCTCGGCCCCCCCGGTGCTGGCAAAGGCACCCAAGCAGCAATCCTGAGCGAAAAGCTCGGCGTTCCACACATCTCCACCGGTGACCTCTTCCGCGCCAATATTGGCGAGGGCACCCCGCTGGGCGTTGAGGCGAAGTCCTATATCGACGCCGGCAAGCTCGTGCCTACCGATGTTACCGCGCGCATGGTAGAAGAGCGCCTCAGCCAAGACGACGCCAAGAACGGCTTCCTCTTGGACGGCTTCCCGCGCACCACCGAGCAGGCAGACATCTTGGAAGAGCTGTTGTCCAAGAAGGGCGAAAAGCTCGACGGCGTATTGAACTTCGAGGTTTCTGAGGACGTTGTTGTCAAGCGCATGATGGCGCGCGGCCGCGCCGACGATAACGAGGAAACCATCCGCACCCGCCTGGGTGTCTACCGCGATGAGACCTTCCCGCTCATCGAGCACTACGGCGACGCCATCATCCCCATCAAGGCAGAGGGCTCCGTCGAAGAGATCAACGCCCGCGCCATGGAAGCGCTGGGCAAGTAATGGCTTTTCGGCGCCGCACCAAGCGCATTCCCGCCCGCACCCCGGGCGAGCTGGATGCCATGCAGGCGGCTGGCGAGATCGTCGGCAAGGCGCTGCAGGCAGTTCGCGCCGCGGCGGCGCCAGGAGTGAGCACGCTTGAGCTCGATGCGGTGGCGGAACAGACCATCCGCGCCGCCGGTGCCACCCCTACCTTCAAGGGCTACGAGGGATTTCCGGGCTCCATTTGTTCCTCCGTTAACGATGTCATCGTGCACGGGATTCCGGATGCGAAGACCGTGCTTGCCGATGGCGACCTCCTCTCCATCGACTGCGGCGCCACCCTCGATGGCTGGGTAGGAGATAGCGCGTGGTCCTTTCCCATCGGTGAACTGGACCCGGACGTTGCGGCATTGAACGCGGCGACCGAGTGGGTGCTCATGGAAGGACTGCAGGCGATGGTCCCGGGCAACCGCCTGACCGACGTGTCCCACGCCTTGGAGCAGGCAACTTACCGCGCCGAAGACAAGTTTGGCGTATCCCTTTATATCGTGGATGGTTACGGCGGTCATGGAATTGGCCGGACCATGCACGAAGATCCCTATTTGGAAAATGAGGGAAAGCCTGGCCGCGGGCCCGTCATTCAGGAGGGCTCCGTCCTGGCCATCGAGCCAATGCTTACTTTGGGCACCGTCGATAGTGCGGTGCTAGAAGATGACTGGACGGTGGTCACGCTCGACGGTTCCGTTGCCGCACATTGGGAGCACACGGTAGCCGCGACGGCGGACGGCCCGCGTATCCTCACCAGGCGCTACTAATAAATTCCCAGTACATATTCCCTGAAAAATCGCCGCTTAAACTAGGCGTAAATCCCCTGAAAGGTTTATACTCACCACTATGTCTAAATTCAGCCTCCGCAAGTTAAGTGCCACCGTTGCTGCACCAGCAGTGGCTGGCGTCATGGCATTGAGCACGATTGCCGGCGCCCCTGCAGCCTCTGCTCAGCAACTCCCTTCCCTCGATCAGCTCACTGCCCAGGCCCAGCAGCAGCTTGATAACTTCCACGGCCAGACCCGCGACCAGGCATGGCAGACCCGCAATGACATCCTGGACCAGGCTGAGAAGTACACCCCGGAACTGGTGCCTAACGTGCAGTCCGCAGTCGATAGCGCCCTGGAATTCCTCTTTCCGGGCCTAGTGGCTCAGAAGAACGAGGAAGCACGCCAGGCTCGCGAGGCTGCTGAGCGCGCACACGCACAGCAGATTGCGGAAGAAAAGGCGAAGGCTGAAGAGGCGGCGCGCCGTGCGGAGGAGCAGCGCCGCGCTAACCAATTCGACCGCGGCTCCTGCCCGGCAGATGCCAAGATTTGTGTCGACCTTGACGGCCGCCGCACCTGGCTGCAGGAAGGTGGCGACGTATCCTACATTTCCCCATCCATGTCCGCCGGCATGGTGGGCGAGGAAACCCCGCGCGGTACCTTCCACGTCAACCGCAAGGTGAAGGACGAAATCTCCCGCGAGTTCAATAACGCGCCGATGCCGTTCTCCATCTACTTCACCAATAACGGCCACGCTTTCCACTTGGACAACACCAACGTTGATTCCAACGGTTGCGTCCACCTGCCTTACGATGCAGCGGTTCGCTACTGGAACGATGTCCAGATTGGTGACAAGGTCTACATCTACTAATTCGGTGTAGCTCACCGCGTTAACGCGCCTCGCCCTCGCGCTTGGTTCCGGAATTTGGAACTGAACGCGAGGGTATTTTTAGTTTTCCGCTGCCGGTTGGGGATTTATGAAAGTGCGTGCGGTTTGGAAATCGTGTCGCTGCAGCGTATGCTGGTTTGACGGTGTATAGCGCCAGTAGGTCTGGTTGGCTTGCACCACCGCAGTAGACAACAAACATGCAGGTGACAGGTACTTGTCTGTCGCCAGAAAAGTAGAGGTTATGGCTAAGGAAGGCGCAATTGAGGTAGAGGGTCGCATCGTCGAGCCTTTGCCAAACGCAATGTTCCGTGTCGAGCTCGACAATGGGCACAAGGTTCTTGCACACATTTCCGGTAAGATGCGTCAGCACTACATCCGCATCCTCCCGGAGGATCGCGTCGTCGTAGAGCTGTCTCCTTATGACCTGACCCGCGGACGCATCGTCTACCGCTACAAGTAAACACAGTCAGCCTCCTCACCCAAGGGCGAAGCATGGCTTTGTCCTGTACACCTCAGGCTACGGTGGCCTGAGCCCGCACTGGTAAGCAACCCAAGGATTCCCGGCACGGTCCGGGCGAAGCGTTGCATGGAGCGGGACGGATGGGGAGAAAACCGCCGTAACAACCCGAAAGGACACGCCTTATGGCACGTCTAGCTGGTGTTGACCTCCCACGCAATAAGCGTATGGAGGTCGCTCTCACCTACATCTACGGCATCGGTCCAACCCGTGCCAAGGAATTGCTAGAAAAGACTGGCATTTCTCCTGACCTGCGCACCGACAACCTGGAAGATGAACAGGTTTCGGCACTGCGTGACGCAATTGAAGGCTCCTGGAAGGTAGAGGGTGACCTCCGCCGCCAGGTTCAGGCTGATATTCGTCGCAAGATTGAAATCGGAAGCTACAAGGGTCTGCGCCACCGTCGCGGTCTGCCGGTACGCGGTCAGCGTACGAAGACCAACGCGCGTACTCGTAAGGGCCCGAAGAAGACGATCGCAGGAAAGAAGAAGTAGTTCATGCCTCCAAAGACTCGTTCCGGCGCACGCCGTTCCGGCCGTCGCGTCGTCAAGAAGAATGTGGCTCTGGGCCACGCATACATCAAGTCCACCTTCAACAACACCATCGTCTCGATCACCGATCAGACCGGTGCTGTTATCTCCTGGGCATCCTCTGGCCACGTTGGCTTCAAGGGTTCCCGTAAGTCCACTCCGTTCGCTGCGCAGATGGCCGCTGAAAGCGCCGCACGCAAGGCAATGGACCACGGCATGAAGAAGGTTGACGTATTCGTCAAGGGTCCGGGCTCCGGCCGCGAGACCGCCATCCGTTCCCTGCAGGCTGCAGGCCTCGAGGTTTCCTCGATCACGGATGCAACTCCACAGCCGCACAACGGCTGCCGTCCGACCAAGCGTCGCAAGGTTTAAGGGAAGGAAAGAGGTAAGAAAATGGCTCGTTACACTGGCCCCGCTACCCGCGTATCCCGCCGTCTTCGCGTCGACTTGGTCGGCGGAGACATGGCATTCGAGCGCCGCCCGTACCCTCCGGGACAGGCTGGCCGCAACCGCATCAAGGAATCTGAGTACCTGCTGCAGCTCCAGGAGAAGCAGAAGGCAAAGTACACCTACGGTGTGCTGGAGCGTCAGTTCCGCCGCTACTACACCGAGGCTAACCGCCTCCCAGGCAAGACCGGTGACAACCTGGTCATCCTGCTGGAGACCCGCCTCGACAACGTGGTTTACCGCGCAGGTCTGGCACGCACCCGCCGCCAGGCTCGCCAGCTCGTTTCCCACGGTCACTTCACCGTGAACGGCAAGAACATCAACATCCCGTCCTACCGGATTACGCAGTACGACATCATCGATGTCCGCCCGCGTTCCCAGAAGATGGAATGGTTCGAAGACGCTCAGGACGCTCTTATCGATGCCAACGTACCGGCATGGTTGCAGGTCGTTCCTGATACGCTGCGCATCCTCGTGCACCAGTTGCCCGAGCGCGCTCAGATCGACATTCCGCTGCAAGAGCAGCTCATCGTCGAGCTTTACTCGAAGTAAACTGTTATACCGCACGGCTCTTCAAGGCCACGCGGTCCATCAGGAATCTTCAACCTCAAGATTTTTACCCCCTCTACCGGCGTCAAATAGCGGTCGCCGAAAAGGAGAATTGCAATGCTCATTTCCCAGCGTCCTCAGCTCACCGAGGAATTCATCGACTCGTCTCGTTCCAAGTTCGTCATCGAACCGCTCGAGCCGGGCTTTGGCTACACCCTCGGTAACTCGCTGCGTCGCACCCTGCTGTCGTCCATCCCGGGCGCAGCGGTAACCTCCATCAAGATTGATGGTGTGCTCCACGAGTTCACCACCATCAACGGTGTGAAGGAAGACGTTTCTGAGATCATCTTGAACATCAAGAGCATGGTCCTGTCCTCCGACTCCGATGAGCCGGTGGTTATGTACCTGAGCAAGGAAGGCCCTGGTGATGTCACCGCAGGCGATATCCAGCCGCCGGCTGGCGTGGAGATCCACAATCCGGATCTGCACATCGCTTCGCTGAATGACACCGCTAAGCTGGACATTGAGCTCGTCGTCGAGCGCGGCCGTGGCTACGTCCCGGCTGCCGCAACCTCTGGGGAAATCGGCCGTATTCCAATCGACCAGATCTACTCCCCAGTGCTGAAGGTCTCCTACAAGGTCGAAGCTACCCGTGTTGAGCAGCGCACCGACTTTGACAAGCTGACCATCGACGTCGAAACCAAGAACTCGATTTCCGCACGCGACGCCCTGGCTTCTGCCGGTGGCACCTTGGTCGAACTGTTCGGCCTGGCACGCGAGCTGAACAACGCAGCCGAAGGTATCGAGATTGGTCCCTCCCCGCAGGAGACCGAGTACATCGCCGCCTACGGCATGCCTATCGAGGACTTGAACTTCTCCGTTCGCTCCTATAACTGCCTGAAGCGTCAGGAAATCCACACCGTCGGCGAGCTTGCAGAATGCACCGAGTCCGACCTGCTGGATATCCGTAACTTCGGTCAGAAGTCGATTAATGAGGTAAAGATCAAGCTGGCTAACTTGGGCCTTGCTCTGAAGGACACCCCTGAGGACTTCGACCCCACCCAGCTCGAGGGCTACGACGCAGAAACCGGTGACTTCAAGGACCCGGCTGCGGACGATTCCGAGTAAAGAATCACCCTGAACTGCGGCACTCGTTGCCGCGCGCTCAACTTTTACCGCACACGAGGAGTAAACAATGCCTACCCCGAAGAAGGGTGCCCGTCTCGGTGGCTCCGCCAAGCAGCAAGCTCACATGCTGAGCAACTTGGCAGCTAGCCTGATCGAGCACGGCGCCATCAAGACCACCGATGCCAAGGCGAAGGTTCTTCGCCCGTACGTCGAAAAGATCATCACCAAGGCTAAGTCCGGCACGATTGCTGACCGCCGCGCAGTGCTGAAGCTCATCCCGCGCAAGGATGTTGTTTCTCACCTGTTCGACGAGGTTGCACCGAAGTTTGAGAACCGTGAGGGTGGCTACACCCGCACCATCAAGCTGGACAACCGCACCGGTGACAACGCCCCGATGTCCCAGATCTCCCTCGTTCTTGAGGAGACCGTGACCTCCGAGGCTAACCGCGCTACCCGCGCTGCCGCTTCCAAGGCCGCTGAGGCTGAAGAGGCTCAGGCAGACGAGGCTGCGGAGACCGAGGCTCCGGCCGAGGACACCGCAGCTGAGAACACCTCTGCTGAGGAGTCCGAGGAGAAGTAATCTCTCCTGGCTGCTGAATTCACTCCGGCCCTAACGCCGTGCGTGGATTGCACCGACTACTCGCAGCAGTAGCGCACAATCGCCGCCTTCCCATTCTCTTTACGAAGAGACAGGGGAGGCGGCTTTTGTCGTTTTGAACTTGGATCTTTATGTTCCTGGTCCCCGCCGTCGTATGGCGCCATTGCGCGACTCCATCGTGCGGCTGCGCCATGCAGCAGGCCACCCAACGTCCAATGCACTACGACACTTATGTCTAACCTCCAACGCTCAACCTCCTATGTGCATCCTCCACTGCGATAACTGAGCAAACAGGGCCCTCAGATATTGCATTGTCTGCTCAAAACGAACAGGGGAGGTTGCACGTTTCGGGAACCCGCCGCCGCCTCCGGTAGCATTAGGTCCACCATGACTGAAGCAGCACCGATCGCACATGAGGGACCAGCAGAAGGATTCGTTCGGATCCGGTTAGATCTGGCCTATGACGGCACCGATTTTCACGGATGGGCCAGGCAAAAGGGCGGACTGCGCACCGTCCAAGGCGTGCTCGAGGAGCAGCTAGCAATGATCGCTCGGACGGAGGTACCGCTGACGGTAGCTGGGCGTACGGATGCGGGCGTCCATGCTCGCGGGCAGGTGGCGCACGTGGATGTGCCGCAGGAGATGCTGGAGCAACGGTCCGTAGCAAATGATCCCGGGAAGTTGGTGCGCAGGCTTGCCAAGTTGTTGCCGGAAGACGTCCGGGTGCACGGCTGCGATTTCGCGCCAGAAGGTTTTGATGCCCGATTTTCTGCGCTGCGCAGGCATTATGTGTACCGGATAACCACCAGCCCGCGGGGTGCGCTGCCGACGCGGGCGCGCGATACGGCCGAATGGTTCAAACCGGTAGACATCGGGGCCATGCAAGACGCGGCCAATGCGCTGGTGGGTCTGCACGATTTTGCGGCCTTTTGTAAGGCCAAGCCGAATGCCACCACCATTCGCGAATTACAGGAATTTAGCTGGCAGGATGTCTCGACGCCGGAGGAACCGCAGCTCTTTGAGGCCCGGGTGACCGCGGACGCCTTCTGCTGGTCGATGGTGCGCTCTTTGGTTGGCTGTTGCTTAAGCGTTGGGGAAGGCCGCAGGGACGTCGACTTTGCCGCGGCGTTGCTGCAGGAAACCAAGCGCTCCTCTCGCATCCCAGTGGCACCGGCGAAGGGCCTGTCTTTAGTGCAGGTGGATTACCCGGAGGCGGGCGAAATGTCCGCGCGGGCGGATATAACGAGGGAAAAGCGCACGACCTTGTGAAAACACGCTGCCAAGTGGCAGGGGTGAGGAGCCTGCGCTAGCCTGAGGTCTGGGTTTATTTAGACTTTTCGGGGAATTTTCGGGGGGAAATTCATGGCACGTCCATTGCCAACGACCAAGGCCCAAGTCTCGGGCCATAAATTTTTACGCCGGCGTGTGGAACACGGGCTCGTATTGGGCGATACCCGTATGATCCACGATCCGCTGGCTCGCCGCCGCAAGGCGATGATGTTCGGCGGAGTAGGAGTGGCCTTTTTAGCGGTCGGCTCGGGCCTTTTGGCTTGGCTGCAGCCGAGCCCGCAGCCAGGGGATGCGCCCATCGTGCGCTCGGAGCAAGGCCAGCTCTTCGTGGACGTCAACGATACGTACCACCCCGTCTATAACCTGTCGTCCGCGCGGATCATCGCCGGCGAGGCGGCCGAGGCGCAGACCATTGGGGACGAGCATTTGCGCGAGGCCTCGTTGGGCACGCCGGTGGGGATTTCGGATGCTCCCGGCTATTTGGCCGCACCGGGCGAGACCCCGCAGCGCTCGTGGGCGGCGTGCCTTGCCGGCCACGATGAGCAGCCCGCGGATAATCCCACCAGCATCGATGGCCAACAGGTGGCTCAAGAAGAGGTCATCGTGGTGGCGGATCCGCCGCAGGAGGGTTTTGGGGAGGAGCGCGCCGCGCTCGCAGAAACGGATGGTGTGCAGTGGCTGCTCACCGCGGACGGGCGCGTGCGCTTGCCCGATGCGCAGAGCACGGAGGGCCGGGTCATCCGCCGCGGGATTGGCATCGACGGGAGCACCCATTCCTGGCCCGTTCCCGCGGAGTTGCTCAATGCCTTTGCGGAGCAGCCGCCGTTGACGTTTCCCGATCCGCTGCCGGACATCATGGACACCGGGCAGGGTCAGTGGGCCCGGACGGACGACGGCGTCGCCGAGCTCTCCGCCACCCAGGCAGACATGTTGGTTAGCTACGGCGCGACGCGCAAAGAAGCCTCACCACAAGAGGTAGGCGCGCTTGCCGATGCCCCCTTAAACTTCCGCCTGCCCGCCACCACCTTCGACTTCGTTGGCCCAGATGAGGGCTGGATGTGCGCTGATAGCGATGGTGGGGCAGCGCTGGTGACTGAGAACCCCGGGACGGTAGCGCTCGCCGGAGAGGGTATAGCGGATCGTTTTGGCGGGCTATCGGCAGGAGGAGTTGGTGTGGATACCGGGCATGGCTACCACGTTGTCTCGCCTACGGGGCAGCGCCATGCGGTGGACAATAAGGAACTCTTAGAGGCCCTCGGCACCGGTATTGGGGCGGAGGTTCCGTGGGAAATCATCCGGCTTTTGCCAGAGGCTTCGCGCTTGGACCGGGACGAAGCCCTGCAGGTCAGCCCCTAGGCCGACTTGGGTCGGCGTAGCCCGCGGGCAACCGCCAGGCCCGTCAGCAGCAGGACTAACCCGCCGAGCACCCACCCGGTGCGGCTCGCCGCTGGGGAGTGTTCGTCTTTGGCGGGTTGGATAGTCAGATCGCGCGCGGGTGCGGCATATTCGCCATCGATATGGGTAAGGGCGGCGAGCGGATCGATGAAACCGTTGCCGGGCTCGCCGGCGGAAAGCAGCCGTTGACGTATATCGGCGGCGCTGGCGTCTGGGTAGCGCTCGGCTAATAGGGCGGCGGTGCCGCTGACTACCGGTGCCGCGAACGAGGTGCCGTGAAACTGTGCCAGGGAATCCTGTTGGTTCTTCCCGTCTGCCCAGCCACCGGCGGGATTAAGCGCTAAAGGGACGAAGCCGTGGGCGGCTAATTGTGGGCCATCGGCAGGCGTGAGGGAGTACTCGGCGAGTGCGTGGGCATCCTCTTGGGCGCTAACGGATAAAACGGTCGGTGAATCAGCGGGAAAGACGTGATCGCCTTCTTCGCAGGTGCCGGAGGAAATATTGCCGGAGGCTGCGATGACTACCGCGCCGGCATCTTCTGCGTGGCCGAGCGCCTCATCCAAGCGGGAGCTATCGATGCGCCGCGCGGTCTTCTCTGGAACGCAGGACACCACGGAAATATTGATCACCCGGGCGTTGTCCTCCACGGCATGATCGATGGCGCGGGCCAATGTGTCGAGCGAGCCGGTGGTGCTGTCCTCGTCGGACTCGCCGGCCGTGCCATCGTATTGGCGATAATGCGCGCTGGTTTGGCGGATGGCGCGGATCTCAGCGCGTGGGGCGATGCCAATATCGTGCCCGGAGATGATGCCGGCGACGACGGTGCCGTGCAGGTCGCAATCTCGGTGCGGATCCGGTTCTTCCGGAGTGACCAGGTCCGCGCCTGCGGTGAGATTCGGCAGCTGATCGTGGTGGGCAACGCCGGTATCGATGACGGCTACCTTTATGCCCTCGCCCGTGGCAAAGGAATGCAGCTGGGAACGGTAGGCGCGCTGGTCTGCGGAAGGTTCTGGCGCTAGGGGAGATGGATGCGCGGTGGCGCATTCCCGGTCCGGTTCCCGTGCGCCCGCGATGGGCGCGGTGGGAGCTCCTGTGATGAAATCGCCGGTTCCGGCGAGGACACATGCGGTAAGGGCGCAAGCAGCAAGCCTTGAACTGCCGTTGAACCCAGGTAGTGCGGAAAAACGACGCGAGCGGGTGTGGCCCATTATCCCAGCCCCCTGATGAGTTCGAAGATCCCGGCGAGGTGCGCGGCAAGCGGCAGGCAGGCGGCGATGGTGAGGGACTCAATGCGTTCGAACCAGGCGATGGTCGTTGGTTCCACCTCGCTCATTTTGGCCGTCCACAGTGGTGCGCTTAGCATCGCGGTAAGCAGGAGGGCCGCAACCACCGTTGGCGCCCAAGCGCCAGCAAGCCCATCTACGGCAATCGCATGCACGGCGCACAGACAGGCGGTGAGGCAGGCAACCATGGCGACGAGCATGAGAGCCCAGCTGGCAAGCACGCGCCCGTGACGCGCGGCGTGCATGACCACCGTTCCAGCAACGGAGACGCAGAGCGCTTGGACGAAGCCGAGCCCGGTTAATCCGGTGCCGAAAAGCACGGCGATGCGAGACCCGATGGTAGCGGCGGATCCCGCCTCGTCCACGGTCCCGTCCGTGGCCACGAGGGTGCCGGTGCCAGTGAAACTGAGCGCGATAAGGGCCGGGATGAGGCAGAGCGCGATTGCGCAGCAGATGCCCTCGTAGGCGTACCCGGCGCGGGTGGCGCGATTGTCCACATCGGGCTGGAGTTCATCAGAGACGGCAAGGTCTTGGCCCGCGGTGGGCAATTGCGGCACCTTGAGCCCCGCGGTGGCGATGGTCAGCGCGGGGGCGGTGGCAAGCACAATGACGCCTGCGATAACGGTGCCTGCGGCCGCCGCGGTACCGTGGCTCGTGCCGATGCCCGAATTTCCACTGAGCCCAGGAAGCAGGTAGCTCACGGACGCAATGAGCACTAGCCCGGCGATGGTGAGCGCGCCGGAGGTAATGCGTACCGTGCTTAACCGGGTGAGGTGGCAGGCCAATAACGCCGCGAGCAGGGTGGCGCTGGTGGTGAGGGCGGCATAGGGGGCATCGGCAAGCGCGGGCGAAATAAGTGCCCAGCCGCTCGCCGCCCCTGCCGCCAGGGTGAGCATGACAAGCGATAGCGCCCGCGTCCACAGTGCGAGCACGAAGGCCGCGATGGCGAGCCCGGCGCAGGCCACCGCTGGGAGCGAGAGTACCCAAGTGACGGCGAAGGCCGCGGCGAGCCCGGCCCACGCCCAGACGATGGGAATGGCGGAGGTGGTGTCGTCGCGGCTCTGGGCGGCGAGGGATTCGGCGGCGTCGCGGATTACGGGCGCGGGCCGCTCCTCGCGCGGGGCGAGCACCAGGATGGAGCCTTCCGCTAGCGGCGTGGCGGCAAGCGGTGCGGTGAGGTCGATGGTGCGCCCAGAGGCCGTGCTGGCGCGCCACGGCGAGGTGATCGCGGGTGCATCGACAAGGTCAGTAAGTTCTGCCATGAGCTCGCCGAGGCTGGAGCTTAATGGCAATGCCACGTCTGCTTCCTTGTGGAAGGAATCTGCGTGGATGCGGATGGTAAGGCGCATGTGATGCGCCGTTGGAGCGGTCATAATTCCCCCGAATTGTCTCATGATTGTGGGCATCCCCCTTGCCCAATGCCACATATTGTGGCTTACTGGTGGCGTCGTGTCCACCGCAGCGCGGGGAATCTTGGCAGGGGGCCAAGAGCGCTAAGCGTGTGGATCGGGGGAGGATTTTACCCATGCTTGGGATCGGGGAAACTCACATCGTGGAGCCATTGTCCATGCCGCTTCGGGACGCGCCACCGCCGCTTCCCACCGGCACCATCGAGGCAGAGGAAGTTCCGGAAGCGGTGCGCCCGCAGCCGGTGCCGCTGGTGCGCCTGCTGCTGCCCATCGTGATGATCGCCGCGATGTTGGGCATGGTGGCGCTGATGGTGTTGGGCGCGGGCGATTCGCGGCATATCAGCCCGGTATCCCTGATGTTTCCGCTGATGATGCTGGCCAGTATGGCCATGATGTTTGGGCCGCACAATAGCGGGCAGGACCCGGATGAAACCCGGCGGACCTACTTGCGCCACATTAAGGCGCTGCGGGAAAAGGCGCTGGATAATGCCGGTGCGCAGCGTGCGCACGAGTTGTATCGGCACCCGGATCCGGCGGGGCTGGAACCGCTGGTGGGATCGCGGCGCATGTGGGAGCGCGGGCCTGATGATCCGGATGCCTTGGAGGTGCGCGTGGGCACTGGGCCCACCACGTTGTGCACGCCCATCAACGTGCCTGATTCTGGTGCGACCGAGGACCTGGACCCGGTCTGTGCGGTGAGCATGCGCCAGGCCATCAAGGCGGTGGGTACCGTGCCGGATCTCCCGGTGGTGATCCAATTGCAGGCCTTTAGGTTTTTATCCTTTACCGGCGATAATGCCCGCGATACGGTGCGCGCCCTCGTCATGCAGCTAGCCCTGGCGCACGGTCCCGAGACCATCGGGGTTGAGGCCATCGGCGGCGAGTGGGAGTGGCTAAAATGGCTGCCGCATACGCGGGAGCCGGATAAGGCGCGGTTTCGCATTGTGCTTGTCGATGCCCTCCTTACCACCGGCACCGAAGACTTCTTCCACGGCGATTCTTATACCACCGTCATTGAGGTAGGCGGTGCGCCGTCATCCGCGTTGAGCCTGCGTGCGGAACAAGAAGGTTTGTGCCTCGTCGCGGCGGATACCCTGCAGGCGGTGACGGCCGCAGGCGTGGAAGAACTGGGAACACCCGATTATTTGGGCGCCGCCGCGGCCACGATTATGGCCCGCCGAATGGCGGTCTTCCGGCGCCCCGATAGCACCTCCGGGCGCCGGGGCAATGATTTGCTGGGGCTGCTTGGTTACAGCGGCGTGGATGAATTGGCCGCCAGCGGCATGTGGCACGGGCGCGATGGTGCCTCGCGGCTCATGGTGCCCATCGGCATCGATTCCATCGGGCAGCCGGTGACCGTGGATCTCAAAGAATCCGCGCATGGCGGAATGGGGCCGCACGGCCTATGCATCGGGGCGACGGGCAGCGGTAAATCTGAGCTCCTGCGCACCCTGGTGACCGCACTTGCCGCCACGCATAGCCCGGATGAACTCAATCTCGTGTTGGTAGATTTCAAGGGTGGTGCGACCTTCCTAGGCTGTGATCGCCTGCCGCATACTTCTGCGGTCATTACCAACCTTGAAGAAGAATCCACCCTGGTAGAGCGCATGTACGATGCCATTTCCGGGGAGATGAACCGCCGCCAAGAACTCCTGCGCACCGCCGGCAACTTTGCCAATGTGGGCGAGTACAACGCTTCTGCGGATGCCGTGCGGGACTATGGCCCCTTGCCGGCGCTGGTCATCGTCGTCGACGAATTTTCCGAGCTCTTGGGCCAGCACCCGGACTTCGCCGAGCTCTTCGTTGCCGTGGGGCGCTTGGGGCGCAGCCTCCACGTGCACCTTCTTTTGGCCTCGCAAAGGCTCGAGGAAGGGCGCTTGCGGGGGCTAGATTCCCACTTGTCCTACAGAATCGGCCTGAAAACCTTTTCCTCCGCCGAATCCCGCCAGGTCCTTGGCGTGACCGATGCCTACCACCTTCCCGGCCAACCCGGCGCCGGTTACCTGAAATCCGATGCTGAGGACCTCACCCGGTTTCAGGCCTCCTACGTATCAGGGCCGCTCGCGCGCCGGGCTGCACCTAGCTCGGGGATGCACGCGGCCACGGATCGGGATGGTAACTCCGCAGGCCCGCCACGCCGGGTGGAGCTTTTTACAGGATGGGCGCAGGACGATGCCGCTGCACAGAGTTCTCCTGCTGTGGTGATGGATGAATCCACATCGGTTCTTACTGAGGTGGTTCGCGCCGCCGGCGAAGAGGCCGCCGCGCGCGGCCAGGAGGCCCACCGCATTTGGCTGCCTCCGCTGCCGCCGGTCATTGAACTATCGTCCCTCGATATGGAGGGCGCGGAGTCCACCGCAGCGGAACTATCCGCGCCGATCGGGATTATCGATAGGCCGTACTACCAGCGCCAAGACCAACTAGTCATCGACTTTCACCAACACGGCGGCCACCTTGCCCTGTGCGGGGGACCGCAATCCGGCAAGTCCGGTGCGCTGCGCACGATAGTCTCCTCCTTGGCGCTTAACCGGCGGCCGGAAGATATCCGCTTTTATGTCATCGACTTGGGCGGCGGGCAGTTAGCGGCCCTAGACCGGTTACCGCACGTTGCCGGGGTAGCCGGGCGCGAAGAAGGCGAAAAGATCCGCCGCATTGTCGATGAGGTCGCCGGGTTTATTCGCCGGCCGGAATCGCGCGAGACCTTCTTGATTATCGATGGCTGGCACCACATCGGTCCATCCAATGCGGAGTTTGAGGATTTAGCCGAATCCATCACGGATATCGTTGCGGACGGTGCCTCCGCCAACGTCCACGTTGTCATCGCGACCTCCCGGTGGACCACGATGCGGCCGGCGATTAGGGATCTCATTGCGAACCGCCTCGAGCTGCGCTTGGGTGAGGCACTCGATTCGCTTATTGACCGCAAGCTGCAGCAAAAACTGCCCAGCGCGCCGGGCAGGGGGCTGACACAGGCGGGCGAAAATATGCTGCTCGCGCATACCTCGAATCAAGATATTGCCCATATCTGCCGCGTGCATGCGAACGCCGTTCCCGCCCCGCGCTTGAAGATGCTGCCGGCGGTCCTGACCCCAGAGGCGCTCGCCGCCCATGGCGAAGCACCTACTGGCGGCATCCCGTGGGGCATCGGCGGGCGCGACCTTTCCACCTTGGCGTGGAATCCGGAGCGCGAGCCGCACCTAGTTGCCATCGGCGCCCAAGGCTGCGGCAAGTCCAATTTCTTGGCACAGATAATGCGCGGGATTAGTAGCCTTCCGCGGGAGGCGGCGCGGCTGGTGGTCATCGATCAGCGCCGCGCCCACCTGGGCACGCTGGATCAGGACATGGTGGCGGCCTATGCCGCAACGCAATCAAGTGCGCAGGAGGCAATCGTTAATACCGTGCGCACGCTGGAACAACGCTTGCCGGGGCCGGATATCACCCCAGAGCAACTTGCCGCCCGCGATTGGTGGGAGGGCCCGGATATTTACGTGGTGATCGATGATGCGGACTTGGTCAGCGATATAGCCTTGGCACCCTTAATCGATCTTCTGCCTCATGCGCGGGACATCGGCTTGCACATGGTCATCGCCCGAAAATCCGGCGGCATTGGCCGGGCGCTGTTTGGCCAATTCTTTTCCGCGGTGCGCGATCTGCAACCCGCATTCCTGCTTTTCGATGCCGACCGCGACGAAGGCACCATCTTCGGCCTCAAGCCCAGCCACCAGCCGCCCGGGCGCGGGCAGTGGAGCATCCGCGGCGAAAACCTGGGAATCGCCCAGGTGGTTTACGGGGAAGGAGAAGAATAAATGTCTACAGAAACGCCTATCTCCGCAGCAACGGCAACGATTACGGTGACCGTTATGGATGCGGCCACCATCTTTGAAGGCCCAGAAACCGTGTACCGCTACGATCTTGCTGGGACCGGCATCGTAGAAGGCAAGGCACTCGGCCACGTCATGGACCAGATCGCGAAGATCGCTGGATCCGCTTGGCCGGACGTGGACGTATCCGTCATCGCGGATCCCTCTGGCACCGCCGTCTCCCGCGAGGCCGTCACCATTCTTACCCGCCAACTCGATGTAGCCGGCGCCCGCGTGCGACAGCAGGAAGCAACACCCGCACCGGAATCAACTCCAGCACGAGAGGCTGAATCGGCTGCGGGCGAGGCAGGGGCACCGTCGGCAGTAGCGGCGGCATCGGCACTTGCGGATGCCCTAGAATCCGCGCCCACCGCCCAGATGGATATTTCCACGGGCCGCACGGAAACAACGGCTGACCCGGGAACTGGTGCGCGAGCAGAAAAAGGGCAGGGGACAGGCACGCGGTGGGCCGATAAGCTGCGCGGCTGGATAGGTGCCATCGATATGTTTCATGTCGCCATCGTCGTGGTGATCCTCGCCGTCGTCGGCGCCTCGTGGTGGGCCATGGGGGCGAATGCGTCCGATAATGAGGACGGCGGCGAGGCCGGCACCGCCGCTGGAAGTGCCACCGCTGCGAGCGCCGCCGACTCCGTGCCAAAGGAAGAATCCGGTGGTGGCAGCGATGGCAACGCGGACGCGGCTGGCGACGCGGGCGGTGACGGCGAGCTCAACCCAGGCGAAAAGCGCCTTGATATCGAAGGGCTCTCCGTCGTCCTTCCCACCGGATTTCAGGCCACTGTGGAGGAAGGCCTAGTGACCGCCACAGGAGAAGACCCTGATTTAAGGATTCTCTTAGCGGCGGACTCGCTTTTTAACGTGCCGGCCAAGGCGCTCTTTGGTGAAATCAAAGCGCAGGTAGACAAGGATCCGGAACTGCGCGATGTATCCGAGGACGCAGGGCGTTTGCACTATATAGAAGACCCCGGCGATGGCTCCGTTGTGGAATGGACCATCTGGGAAGATACCGGGCACCACATGTCGGTGGGGTGCCATACCCGTCATAATGCCAATGCCGTGCAAAAAGCCGCGTGCCGGATGGCCACCGAATCCCTGAGTAAGAAATAAACAGAAAAGTTTTTAACGTCCCGGGAACCAAATGGGTCTGAGCACAGTCCAATAACGGTGAGAAAGCACAGAAGCTTTTTCGGGGGAAATCACACTCAACATCTCTTCCCGCCCTAAGGAGGGGCGCACTGTTATGTCTCAGACTTTTAAGACACAAGCCGATGTCATGGTCTCTACCGCCGGCCGCGTCGATAACACCAATGACGAAGTCCAAGGCGAGCTCACCCGCCTGCAGGGTGTAGTGGATTCTGTCCGCGGCAGCTGGGCCGGCCAGGCACAGGTTTCATTCGATAACTTGATGCAGCGCTACAACACCTCCGCGCAGCAACTGCGCGAGGCATTGACCTCGATTTCTGAAAACATCCGCAGCAATGCCCACAACTTTGACAACGTCGAAGCCGAAAACACCCAGGCCTTCTCCAATGTTGGCGGCGGCCTCGCCCTGTAACCCAGCCACCTCCACCAGCAACTTCGAAAGGAAGCATTTTTCCCATGTCCGAAATTAAGTACCAATTCGGCGCCATCTCTTCTGCCGCAGCCGATATCAACGCCACCTCCGGCCGCATCAACAGCACCTTGGCCGACCTCAAATCCCGCCTCCAACCCATGGTGAGCACCTGGGAAGGTGAGTCCGCAGTGGCTTATAACCAGGCACAGGCCAAGTGGGATAAGGCGGCACAGGAACTCAATACCGTGCTGGCAACCATCTCCAAGACCGTGTCCCAGGGCAATGACGCCATGAGCGATGTTAACCGCCGCGCCGCCGCTAGCTGGGGTTAACGCACCCTTGGCGGCATCTATCTAACCTGTTTCTTTAAAGCGCAATAGGGGAGTCGGGCGGTGCCCGTGCCCGTATCCATCCGGCAGGAGGCGAACGCAGCCGCCGTCTCCTTACCGCGCTACTTGCACAAACCGCCACATAGAACCTCTTTTACCGGTACCTCTTCTTCCTGGAAAGGTGCCGGTTTTGGCGTTTTGGTCTTTTACTCCGGTAGCGGCTAAAGTTGTAGCCCTATGTGTTCGCTCGTCGGCAAGCAGCTGGCGAAGCGCTTCCCGCAGGTCTCCACCGGCCGCTGTTGGGAAGCGAATGGATGCTTAGCGCTGGCCGGCAGTTCCGAGACAGACTTTCAAGGAGTCATTTTGTCTACTTTCCACCCAAAGAGCGGTGACATCACCCGCAAGTGGTACGTCATCGATGCTACGGACGTGGTGCTGGGCAAGCTTGCTTCCACCGTGGCAGACCTGCTGCGCGGCAAGCACAAGCCACAGTTCGCACCCAACGTTGACACCGGTGACCACGTCATCATCATCAACGCTGACAAGATTCACGTTTCTTCCACCAAGCGCGACCGCGAAATGCGCTACCGCCACTCCGGTTACCCGGGCGGTCTGAAGTCCATGACCCTGGGTCAGTCTTTGGACGCCAACCCGGTCCGCGTTATCGAAGAATCTGTTGCCGGCATGATGCCGCACAACAAGCTCTCCCGCGCTTCCATCAAGAAGCTGCACGTCTTCGCAGGCGATGAGCACCCGTACGCCGGTCAGAAGCCGGAAACCTTCGAGTTTAAGCAGGTGGCACAGTAATGGCTGAGCAGAACATCGACAACAATGTAGCCGAGGCTGCTGACATCGCTGCAGCAAGCGCCGCTACCGAAGAGTTCACCAACACCATCGGTGATTCGTTGGCTAGCGCCAACGCTGAGACCGAGGCAGAGGTTGAGGCCGCTGCTCCGGTTCACGAGGGTCCAATTCAGACCGTCGGTCGCCGTAAGCGCGCCGTCGCTCGCGTTCGCCTCGTTGCTGGCTCCGGCCAGATCGTGGTCAACGGCCGCGAGTTCGCTGAGTACTTCCCGAACAAGCTGCACCAGCAGGACATCCTCACCCCGCTGACCCTGCTGGACCGCGAGAACCAGTTTGACCTGAAGGTCACCGTTAACGGTGGTGGCCCGACCGGTCAGTCCGGTGCCCTGCGCCTGGCTATCGCTCGTGCACTGAACATCTACAACCCGGCTGATCGCTCCACCTTGAAGAAGGCTGGTTTGCTCACCCGTGACGCTCGTGCAGTTGAGCGTAAGAAGGCTGGTCTGCACAAGGCACGTCGCGCACCGCAGTACTCCAAGCGTTAATCTCGCTTCTATTGCGCGCGCAAGCGCCATACATTGCCGCTGCTTCCCATTCTGGGAGGCGGCAGCTTTGTCGTTTTATCGCTCTTGCCGATGCCCCCTTAGGTTGGGCCGGCCAAATCCCGCCTGGCCAGCCTCTTGAGGCTGAGCCGTGCGTGAGGCATAAGCGCTCAGCCGAGGCCGCGATGGAGCCCGCACGCCGCAGTGCACCACGGACTGTAGGGACAGAGAAAAGCCCGCCTCTCATCGCGGTGAGCGCTAATGCGCAGCGCGATGGAGGCGGGCTAGGGACCTAGAGCCTAGAGGAGAAGGCCGGTTAGGCAGGGAGATTATTCATCGTCTTCTACGGCCTTGCCCTTGATTTTCTTCTGTGCAAAGTCCTTGAGCTCGGCGCGGCGCTCTTCGCGGAGGGCTGCCTGCTCTGCGAGGTACTCATCCGATGCGTTGATGGTGTACCACTCATGGAGGTACGGGTCATTGTTTTCAATTTCAGCCCCGGCACCGTGGTTTTCTGGAACGGCAGAAGAGCTGAATACGAAGTCGCCATTGTGTTCTTGGAGGCCCAAGTGGGTGCCGCGCTCAATGGCGGCATGGGCATATTTCCTGCGCAGTATTGCAGGGTCGCGCGCCAAGTCCTTGCCCCAGGCCACCATGATGCCGATGAGGATGAAGGTAAACGGCAGCGAACTGGAGACCATGATGGATTGCAGGCCGCTCAGGGCATCCTTGCCGGCGATAAGCAGCAGAGACAAGGAAATGCCACCCAGGGCAACGCCCCAAATAACGGAAATCGATGTCGAGGGGATTGGTCGGCCTGATTGGGACATGGAGCCCATGACGTTGGTAGCGGAGTCAGCGGCTGTATTGAAGAAGACGACCACAGCGAGGAGGACGATGACCGTGGTGATACTAGATAGCGGCAGCGATCTCATGAGATCGAACATCACATTCTCGCCGGAACCTTCGATCTCGATTCCGTCTCCGTCCAGGTGGGTCTTAATTGCGGTGGCACCAAAGATGACGTACCAGAAAAGCGAAAGGGTGGTGGGCACGAGCATGATGACGAAGACGAATTCGCGAATGGTGCGCCCGCGGGAAATCTTCGCAATGAACATGCCGACGAAGGGCGACCAGGAAATCCACCACGCCCAGTAGAGCATGGTCCATGCGGTGACGAATTCCTTCTCCGGCTCACCCTGGGAGGCGGAGAGGGACATCATGTCTTCGAAGTGCTTGAAGAACTGCAGCAGGGAGGCGGGAAGCAGGTCCAGAATATAGAGCGTCGGCCCAGTGATGAGCACGAAGACCGCGAGTCCGATGACCAGGCCCATGTTGATATTGGACAGGATGCGGATGCCGCGCTTGATGCCGGACATTGCGGAAAGAATGAAAAGGATGGTGAGGATCGTAATGATCACCACCATGATTCCGTTGCCTTCGAGGGGCTTGCCGGTAAGGATCGAGGTTCCCGTGCGGATCTGCAGGGCACCGATACCCAGCGAGGTCGCCGTGCCGAAGAGGGTGACCAACACTGCGAAGATATCGACGATCTTTCCAAATACCCGGTTATTCGAATCCGTAATGAGGGGTTCAAATAGCGAGGAAATAAGCGGGATACGGCCGCGTCGATAAGCGGCATAGGCAAGTGCGCCGCCCACCAGCGCAAAGATCATCCACGGCAACGTAGCGTGGTGCAGAACCGCCTGGGCAAAGGCAGGAAGGATGGCTTCTTGGCTGCCGGATTCGACACCGGAGAGATAAGGCGGTGGAGTCAAGAATAGGGCAAGCGGCTCCATCGGGCCGTAGAAGACCAGGCCGATTCCCATACCGGCGGCAAAGAGCATGGCGATCCAGGCGTTCCGGGAGAAATCGGGCTTGGAATCATCGGCGCCGAGCTTAATTTTGCCGGTTGGGGCGATGGCGATTGTCAGCAGGAATGCCGTGGTGGCGATCATGATGATCGTAAAAAGCCATCCAAAGTTTTGGACGACCCACGCCCGCATGGTGCTTCCTGTGTTGGCCAGGTTATCTGGTGCGATGATGGCCCACAGGATAATGCCAACTGTTGATGCCAGCGCCACCGCAAAGACAGTTTTATTGGTCTTGAAATCGGCGCGGGTGTTTTCGACACTTACTCCGGGAATGAGGGCTGGATGAATAGCGCGTTCCCCAGAAGCGGCTTTCGCAATGGCTGATCGTGCCTTTTGCGAGGTAGTTTCAGGTGACTTGTCACCTGAAGATCTAGGTTCGTTCATCGTTGATCCTCTCTAGGGCAAAAGAGTGAAGTATAACCTAGCTAATAATTTCATATAAAAGCCAAAAAGTACGACTTTAAGCAAATTTTGCTTTTCATCACAAGGACATTTTTCGTGATGTTGGTTACCCAATTAGCCCGCTTGCCGATGCCCCAAACATGCGACCCGCGGGACTAACAAGGCATAATTGTCTGCATGACTCGACTATTTGGAACCGATGGAGTTCGCGGCCTCGCGAATAAAAAGCTGACTCCCATTTTGGCCTTGACGCTGGGACAAGCGGCTGCAGAGGTCTTTACTGCGCAGCGCGAATCTTATGAGCGCCGCCCCTTGGCAATCATCGGCCGTGACCCCCGCGTATCGGGCGAAATGCTCGATGCCGCTATCGCCGCAGGCTTGGCGTCGCGCGGCGTGGACGTTGTGCGCGTGGGGGTGCTTCCTACCCCAGCCATCGCCTTTTTGACGGATGATTACGGAGCGGATCTCGGCGTGATGATCTCGGCCTCCCATAACCCGATGCCAGATAATGGCATTAAGTTCTTCTCCGCAGGCGGCAAAAAGCTGCCGGATAGCGTGGAAGATAAGATTCAGGCCGCGATGGATAACCTCGTTGAGGAGGGCCCGACGGGCACCAAGCTGGGCCGCATTATCTCGGAGGCGCCCGATGGGCGTGAGCGCTATCTAGCGCACCTGAAGGAGGTCGTCTCCACTGACTTGAGCGGCATCAAGGTGGTCGTGGATACGGCCAATGGCGCGGCCTCAAAGGTTGCTCCGAGTGCCTATGAAGCAGCAGGCGCTGAGGTCATCCCGATCTACCACCGGCCCAATGCCTTTAATATCAACGAAAATTGTGGTTCCACCCATATCGAAAAAGCCCAGGCAGCGGTGCTCGAGCATGGTGCCGATTTGGGTCTTGCCCACGATGGCGATGCGGACCGCTGCCTCGCCGTCGATGCCGAAGGCAACGTCGTCGATGGCGATCAGATCATGGCCTTGCTCGCGGTAGGGATGAAGGAAGACAATGACCTGCGCTTTAACACGCTCGTGGCCACGGTCATGTCCAATTTGGGCCTGACGCTTGCCATGGAGGAGCAAGGCATTGAGGTCCGCCACGCGGCGGTGGGCGATCGCTATGTTCTCGAAGAGCTCCACCGCGGCGATTTCTCCTTGGGTGGCGAGCAATCCGGGCACGTCGTGCTTCCCGATGACTCCACTACCGGCGATGGCACCCTCACCGGCCTTTCCATCATGGCGCGTATGGCCAAGTCCGGAAAGAGCCTGAAGGAATTGGCCTCCGTGATGACCGTATTGCCGCAGGTGCTCATCAACGTTCCGGTATCCAATAAGGCGGCGATCATGGATTCTGCCGAGGTCAAGCAGGCCATCGTCGAGGCAGAAGAAGAGCTCGGGGAAACCGGCCGCGTCCTGCTCCGACCCTCTGGCACCGAAGAGCTGTTCCGCGTCATGGTGGAAGCTGCAGAAGAGGAACATGCCCGCAAGGTGGCGGGTAGGCTTTCTGCCGTCGTCGCCTCGGTATAGGCAGGAAAATAAGAAGTACCGGGAACCATTTGGTATAAACCCCAGTCCAATGAAGGTGAGCACACTTACCGCATATGGATTTGGGGATTATACCGATGTCTGAGGTTTTTCTTCGCCCCGCAGAGGCGATGTCCGCACTACAACAAGCTATAAGCGCCAACGATGAACAGCGCCAAGCCCACCGCGCCGATGTTCCAGACTTTCCCGTTGCCGCGGCTGGGCGGAATTTTTCCGGCCACGGGGAGCGCATACGCAGCATCCTCGCGCGCATTCATGACAATGGAACGTGGCGCTTAGACAATATCTCTGCCACGGGCCAGGCAGCGCACGATCAGATGCGCGCATTCGCCACGTACGATGCCGGCTTTAGCCGCTCCTTTGCAGGAGAAAGCGGAAAGGCAGTGGACTAATGAGTACGTTGACTAAGTCGCTTTTAGGGGATTATTCCGCCGCCATTTCGCAGTTCCAATTGGCCTGCCTGGGAAATTACTCCGGCCCCAGCATGCCCTTGGGGCTTCTGAGTGAGCTCATCAGCGCGGTAGATGGAATCGCCCCACAAAACATTCTGCGCCATACCATTTCCGCGGTGGGCGGCAATCTCCCGCACGGTGGTGGAAAGGGGCTTGCGGATTTCTTGCGCACTGACGACTCCGATGTTGCTAACGGCACCTTGCGCGAGCACCTGACCGGCATTCAAAAAGACTTTGATATCCACCGCGATGAAGGCAAGCAGCTTACTGACTCTGCCAAGCAATGCTCCGGCGCTATTTCCGATGTCGTCGATACCTCCGATACCGCACTCACCGAGCTGATTTCTGCGGTAATCCCACTGCTCAATATCTTGTCCATGGTGGCTACCAGGCACCCGCTGGCCAAGTTCATTATTCCCATCGTTTCCACCATTGGTTCGAAAATTATCGATGACACCAATGACTCCATCGCTAGCACGTGCCGGGACCGCGATGATGCCATTGAATCCTGCTATGACGAGTTTGAGTCGCGCTGCGAATGCGTCTGTGAGCGGCCTCTTCCTGAGGAATGCCCCGAGCCGGCAGAGGCCGAGGAGGATTCCTGCCCACCACCGGTGGAAAAGTGCCCAGATACGCCAGCTCCCACGCGTCCGATGCCCGATGGCGGGGGCGACACCACTTCCAACCCGCCACAGCCAGCGCAGCCGACGCAACCCGCATCTACCGCTGAGTGCCCACCCAAGCCGGAACCGATGCCAGAGCCGACCCCGGAGCCAAGGCCAGACCCGAAGCCAGACCCGAAGCCGGCACCGCAACCGCAACCCGCGCCCGAGCCGAAACCAGCTCCCGAGCCGCAACCGGAGCCGAAACCAGGACCGGCTCCGAAGCCGGCTCCTGAACCCGCACCTGAGCAGCACCCTTCCGGGTGCCAGTGCCAACAGTGCCGCGGTTTCGTAAACGAGCCGCCTCGACAGAACGAATCCACGACCACTCCGGCGCACGCAGATCCGAATCCTGAGCCGGAACCCAAACCACAAGACTGCCCACCAGAACAACAGGAACAACCCGCACCGCAGCCAGAACAGGACCCAGTACCTGAGCCTGTGCCGGAAGATTCTGAATGCGAAAAAGAACCAACAACACCGGCTGCCGTGGAAGATGATGCGGCCTGTGACATCGAGTCCTCCTGCAGCGGCAGCTTGGGAATCGTCGGTGCAGGAATCGCTTTGGTGGGCGTAGGCCTCATCATTGAGGGTGCTGCGGAGTGCCTGGAAAATATCGCCGATGCAGATTGCCCAGAGCCTGAACCGGAACCTGCGCCTGAGCCGGAACCCGAGCCCGCACAGGAGCCTGAACCAGAACCTTGCCCTGAACCAGAACCAGAACCAGAACCGGAGCCGTGCCCAGAACCTGAGCCGCAGCCCGAGCCCGCGCCTGAACCCTGCCCGGAAGACGGAACAATTGAGCCACCTCCGGAGCTTTCCCAGGTGGAAGAGCCGGCCCCGCCTCCAGAAAAGGTACAACACCTGCAGGCAGCGGAAGCCGCTGGAGCTGGAGCACCTGCGCCAGAGCCGCAGCCTCAACCTGAGCCTGCACCAGCACCGGCACCGGAACCTGCGCAGCCACAGGCCCCAGCCCCGCAACCAGCCCCGGCCCCCGAGCCTGCGCCAGCGCCAAGCTCAGATGAACCATCCGTGACTGCACGAAAGGCAGGGCAGTGGTAATGAATAACGATTTCGCAGAATTCGCGCAGGGATTTCGCGAGCGCACCGCGCGGCGCATGTTGGAATTTGAAAAAAGCCTGGCTAAGGCCCAAGACGAGCTAGAAAAGTCCACGGCCAAGGCCGTGCAGCAGGCCAAAAATGAGCAGCACGGGGGAAGGGACGGTGATGCGGTGGGGCATCGGCAAGCAGCTGCTGGAACGTGGCGCCGAAATAGTGCTGCCCCAACGCGTGTCAATAACGCATCGGGGCAGGTGAAATCTGTGCTGCGACGTGGATAGGTCTAGTTCAGCGAATTAGCTTTTAGTCATCGCGGGAAATGCCGGCGCGCTCGGCCAGTTCATCGCCGGTCAAGCTTTCTACCTTCTTCGCGCTCGCCTCAGGATCCGCAAAGCCATCGTAGGCGGACTCGCCGGCAAGGGTAGAGAGCAAGAAACCGGTGACGAGGCCGCGGGCGATTTCGGTGGGGCCGGATTGGAAGGCGCCGGAACCGATGGCTAATTTGCGGAAGCGATCTTCGCTAAAGCCGGCCTGCGTGCCCTTATCGATGGCCCGGTAGGCCACCTGGCCGCGCCAGTTATAGGCCAGCTTGGCGGGGTTTCCGGCATTGAAAATATCATCGCGCCCAGAGCCAATGACCAAGCCCGGCGTATCGAGGCTGCGGGCGGCCTCGACGGCGGACGGGGCGGTCACGGCGGGATAAATTGCGGCGACGGCCTTGACCTTCGGGTTATCAACCGCGCTCAAAACCGCGGTGCCGCCGCCCATGCCGTGGCCGATCATGCCGAGCTTGCCCGGCGATACGGTGATATTGCCGGTTCCGAGCTTTACCCCAGCGGCGATCTGCAACGCAGATTCCATGTCTGCAGACAGGTTGCGGTGATCGGGGAACATGCCGGTCTCAGAATTGGGGGCGACCACGACGATGCCCCAGCTGGCGAGGTGGCGCAGCGTGGCGTGGTAATCCTTGATTTTGTGCATCCAATCGTGGCCAAAGACGACGGCGGGCAGGCCTTGGCCTTCTGCAGGGGTATAAACCTTGCCGGTAATACCCGCATAATCGAGGTTGCCAATCAGCACGCGGTTGCGGCCACGCTTCGATAACGTTCCTAAGTGTTTATTCAAATTCGCAGACACGCATTCTAGGATAGATGAAGATCACCCCGTGCTGGTGGCAAGGGGTGGCGAGTGGCACATGCGGGGGATTCGCGGAGGACAAAAGGGGTTGGCGGTGCCGAAGTTATATGGGTTGCCTTACTTGCGCGGCGGCGAGAAGGCGGGCGAAAATGTGCACTAGGTAACATTTTCTATGCTTCTCTGGGAAGGCAGGTCGCCGCATATGACTACCGGCACCCTTAAGATCGACCAATTATTTCCGCAGGATGGGCCGGAGGTAAAGACCGGCATCATCGACCGGGTGGCCTATGCTTCCGATGCCTCGCACTACCTCTACACCCCGAAGGCCGTGATTGAAGCGCGCTCGGCAGAACACGTGGCCGCCATATTCAAAGCGGGGCGGCAGCAAGGTATTCCGGTGACCTTGCGCTCGGGCGGCACCTCCTTGGCCGGCCAGGCCTCCGGCGAGGGCTACCTGGTGGATGTGCGCAAGCATTTCCGGGGCATAGAAGTCCTCGATGACGGCAAGCGGGTGCGCGTGCAGCCAGGGGCAACCGTGCGCCAGGTCAATGCGCGTTTGGGGCTGCGCAACCGCAAGCTCGGCCCGGACCCGGCCAGCGAGGCGGCCTGCACCATCGGCGGCGTGGTGGCGAATAATTCCTCCGGCATGGCCTGCGGCACCGAATTCAATACCTATAACACCTTGGAATCGCTGACCTTTGTCTTGCCTTCTGGCACGGTGATCAATACTGCGGACGCGGATGCGGACCGGCAATTCCAGGCGCAAGAACCCGAGCTGGTGGATACGCTGACCCGCCTGCAGCGCCGCGTGCGCGATAACCAGGAATCAGTAGATATCATCCGCCGCCATTTCCAGCTGAAAAATACGATGGGCTACGGGCTTAATTCCTTCCTGGATTTTGATAGCCCCGTCAAGCTTTTTGAGCACCTGTTGGTGGGCTCCGAAGGAACGCTCGCGTTTATCGCGGAAGCGGTCTTTCGTACCGTGCACATCTCTTCTCTTACGACGACTACCGTGGCGGTCTTTAATAATCTTTTCGCCGCTACGAAGGCATTGCCTTCCCTGGTGGAGACCGGTGCCGCCACCCTGGAGCTGATGGATTCTGCCTCCATTCGCGTCGGCCAAGGCTTTGATAAGGTCCCGCAGGCCATTACCGGCTTCGATGTGGATTCACAGGCCGCGTTGCTCATTGAGTACCAATCCGATGACAAAGAAGAGCTGCGGGAAAAAGAGAACAAGGGCTCGTCCCTATTGCGCGAATTGGATCTGCAATCACCGGCGGAATTTTCTGCCGATATTCCCACCCGCACCGCCGCGTGGAACTTCCGCAAGGGCCTGTATGCCCAGGTGGCAGAAGCGAGGCCCTCCGGAACCACGGCGCTCTTGGAAGACGTTGTGGTGCCGGTGGGCGATTTGGCCGATACCTGTTCCTCCTTGCAGGAGCTTTTTACCCGCTATTCTTACGACGATGCGGTCATTTTCGGCCACGCGAAAGACGGCAATATCCACTTCCTTCTAACGGACCGCTTCGAAGGCGATAGCGCCATTGGCCGTTATAACAACTTCAATGAGGAAATGGTGGACTTGGTGCTTTCGGCAGAGGGAAACCTCAAGGCCGAGCACGGCACCGGCCGCGCCATGGCCCCGTATGTGCGCCGCCAGTACGGCGATGAGCTTTACGAGGTCATGCAGCTGCTCAAGCGCGCCTGCGATCCCGCTGGGACCATGAACCCAGGCGTCATCCTGGACGATGACCCCGATGCACACATTACAAATATCAAGCTCAACCCCACGGTGGAAGAGGAAATCGACCCGTGCGTTGAGTGCGGCTATTGCGAGCCGGTCTGCCCGTCGAGGGATCTCACCTTGACCCCACGCCAGCGCATCGTGGTGCGCCGTGCCCGCCAGCGGGCGCAAGAAAGTGGCGATACACACTTGGTTGCAGAACTCGATGAGGCCTATGAGTACATGGGCATCGATACGTGCGCCGTGGATTCTATGTGTCTAACCGCCTGCCCAGTGGGCATTGATACCGGTAAATTTATCAAGAAGCTGCGCCACGAGAATGCTGGGGCCGCAGAAGAAAAGGTTTGGTCTACTGCCGCCAAGAATTGGCAGGTCACCAGCCGCGGTGCGGCAACGGCGCTAACCGGCGCGCACATGTTGCCGGCACAGTTGGTCACGAAGGTCACCGATATGGCCCGCTCGCTCATCGGCCCAGATACCGTGCCGGGATACCAGCCGGAGTTAGGAAAGGGCGGCAAGTCCCGCGAGCGCCTGGCCGGGCGCGTGGGCGATCGCTATGCAGAGACCGCGGGAATCTATCTTCCAGCCTGCGTAAACTCCATGTTTGCCCCACAAGGTGAGGGCATGGGTGCCACAGAAGCCTTCATTACCGTCTTGGAGAGGGCGGGGATCGCGCTGGAGGTTCCTATGGGCATCGAAAAGCTCTGCTGCGGAACGCCATGGTCCTCAAAGGGCATGCGCAAGGGCCACGACATCATGGAACAGCGTGTGCGCGAGAGCATTATGGAGGCCACCGATAACGCCCGCCTGCCCGTGATCGTGGATGCGTCCAGTTGTACCGCGGGCTTCCAGGAGATGCTGGAAGCCATCGGCATTACCGTCATCGATGCGCTGAGCTTTACCGCCGATACGCTGCTACCGCGCCTCGAGACCACTCAGCCGGTGGAGTCTATGACGATTCACCCGACCTGTTCGGCGTTCCAGCTCGGCATGATGGGCGATGTTGAAAAGGTCGCCCGGGCCGCAGCCACGGAGGTGCACATCCCCACCGCCTGGAATTGCTGTGGTTACGCCGGCGACCGGGGCATGCTCCACCCGGAGCTCACGGAGTCCGCCACCCGCGCCGAGGCCACCCAGGTCACGAAGCTGGGCGCGCAGTATCACGCCTCTACCAACCGCACGTGTGAGCTGGGCATGACCCGCGCCACCGGCGAGGATTACCACCATGTTCTTGAGATACTAGAGCGCGCTACCCGCTAACGGTCCGGCAGGGAAGGGGCGCGGCTGCTTGCCGATGCCCCTCTTCTCCCGCGTCCCCGGTCAGCTGCAGTGCGGGAGGGTTGCTCACCGAGGGCGCGAAAACTAGCGGTGTGCAGGCCAGTTTTCAGTAACTATAAACGGCCCGAATTAGTATGCGGCCATAAATAACAGGCCCTTAGTCCAACCCCCGGTTCGTGTTGACCAATGAGGTAGGATTCCTTTTTATGTGTGGAATTGTTGGATATGTTGGTCACGCTAGCGGTGACCGCGAATACTTCGCTCTGGATGTAGTCGTGGAAGGTCTGCACAGACTGGAATACCGCGGCTATGACTCCGCTGGTGTGGCGATGTACGCCGATGGGGAGATTAGCTGGCGGAAGAAGGCGGGCAAGGTTGCTGCCTTGGATGATGAGATCGCAGCCCGTCCGCTGAAGGATTCCGTGTTGGGAATCGGGCACACCCGTTGGGCCACCCACGGTGGTCCGACCGATCTCAATGCGCACCCGCACGTCGTTGACGGCGGCAAGCTGGCCGTGGTGCACAACGGCATCATCGAAAACTTCGCGGAGCTGCGCACCGAGCTGTTGAACAAGGGCTATAACTTCGTTTCTGAAACCGATACCGAAGTTGCGGCTGCTTTGCTTGGTGATGTTTTCCACAACGACGCCGCAGGGGATCTCACCAAGGCAATGCAGCTGACCGCCCAGCGCCTCGACGGTGCGTTTACCCTGCTGGCCATTCACGCTGACCAGCCGGATCGCATCGTTGCCGCCCGCCGCGATTCGCCACTGGTTATCGGCTTGGGCGAGGGCGAGAACTTCTTGGGCTCTGACGTCTCGGGCTTTATTGACTACACCAAGTCCGCAGTGGAAATGGACAATGACCAGGTGGTCACCATCACCGCTGACGATGTCGTCATTACTGACTACGACGGCAACCCCACCGAGGGCAAGTCCTTTGAGATCAAATGGGATGCGGCCGCCGCTGAAAAGGGTGGCTTTGATTCCTTTATGGAAAAGGAAATCCACGATCAGCCCGCCGCCGTGCGCGATACCCTGTTGGGCCGCTTTGATGAGCAGGGCCAGCTGACCTTGGATGACTTGCGCATCGATGAATCGGTCTTAAAGTCCATCGATAAGATCATCGTGATCGCCTGCGGCACGGCGGCCTATGCCGGCCATGTGGCGCGGTACGCCATCGAGCACTGGTGCCGCATCCCCACCGAGGTCGAGCTCGCCCACGAGTTCCGCTACCGCGATCCGATCGTCAACGAGAAGACCTTGGTCGTGGCCTTGTCCCAGTCCGGCGAGACCATGGATACCCTGATGGCCGTGCGCCACGCCCGCCAGCAGGGAGCGAAGGTCATCGCCATCTGCAATACGCAGGGCTCGTCCATTCCGCGCGAATCCGATGCGGCGCTCTACACCCACGCGGGTCCCGAAATCGCGGTGGCCTCAACCAAGGCTTTCTTGGCGCAGATTACCGCGACCTACCTGCTGGGCCTGTACCTGGCACAGCTGCGCGGCAATATGTTCTCTGATGAAATTCAGGGGGTTCTTGCTGAGCTGCGCAATATGCCGGATAAGGTACAAAGCGTCATCGATGAAGAACAGCAGGTAGCCGGCCTGGCTAACTCCATGAAGGATGCGGAATCCGTGCTCTTTTTGGGCCGCCACGTGGGCTTCCCGGTTGCCCTTGAAGGCGCGCTGAAGCTCAAGGAGATCGCCTACCTGCACGCGGAAGGTTTTGCCGCAGGCGAGCTCAAGCACGGCCCAATTGCGCTTATTGAGGAGGGCCAGCCGGTCTTCGTCATCGTGCCGTCTCCGCGCGGGCGCGATTCGCTGCATTCCAAGGTGGTTTCCAATATCCAGGAAATCCGCGCCCGCGGTGCCATCACCATCGTGATCGCCGAAGAAGGCGATACCGCGGTAGAGGATTACGCTAACCACGTTATCCGCGTGCCAAAGGCACCGACGTTGATGCAGCCGCTCCTAGCAACGGTGCCCCTGCAGATCTTTGCCGCGCACGTGGCAAAGTCCAAGGGATATGATGTTGACCAGCCGCGTAACTTGGCCAAGTCCGTGACCGTGGAATAACCTTTCCGGCGCCTCAAGCCCCTTTCTCACCCTTGCTTGCACGGGCGGGGGAGGGGTTTATGCGTATCTGCAGTAAATTCAGCGCGCGGGTGGAAAGTGGCACAATAGTGGCATGCTGAAAACCACAATTGACCTTGCTGCCATCGCGCATAATGTGCGGCTGATTAAGGAGAAGATCGGCCCAGACGTCAAGCTGATGTGCGTGGTGAAGGCGGATGCTTACGGGCACGGGGCAGAAAGGGTCGTGCCCGTGATGCTGGAAGCAGGGGCGGATTCTATTGGCGTCGCCACGCTGACAGAAGCAGTGCAGCTGCGGCGCATGGGGGTCGATTCGCCCATTGCGGCATGGATCTGGCAGTCGGATCAGGTTCTTGAAGAGGCCCTGGCCTCTGGCATCCAGATTGCGGTCAATTCCCCGGCGCAGGCGCAGAAGCTGGTAGAAGCAGAGATTCCCGCCGAAATCTATATCAAGGTTGAAACCGGAATGCACCGCTCCGGGGTGGATAAGGCGGACTGGGATGAGGTTTTCGCGCTGCTGCGGGAAGCCCCGCATATCACCGTGCTGGGCCTCATGTCCCACTTTGCCTGCGCGGATGATCCGGATAATGCGCATAATGACACCCAGGAAGAAGAGTTTCGGCGCGCCCTGGATGCGGCGCGCGCGGCGGGTCTGGAGTGTCCGGTCAATCATTTGGCTAATTCGCCGGCCACGCTCTCGCGCCCATCGGCGCACTTTGACCAGGTGCGGGTGGGTATCGCGTGCTATGGGCTCGAGCCCATAGCGGGGCGGGACCATGGCTTGCGCCCGGCAATGACCTGGTCCGGAAATGTCTTCGGGGTCAAGCCAATTGATAAGAATGAGGCCACCAGCTACGGGCGCACGTGGAGCGCGGATAAGCCAGGGTTCCTGGCCACGGTGGATTGTGGTTATGCCGATGGCCTGCCGCGCGCGTACCAGGGCCACCTTCAAGTGGGCATCGGCGGGCGGCTGTATCCCCAGGTAGGCCGGGTGTGCATGGACCAAATAGTAGTGGATCTAGGAGATAACCCGCACGGTATTGCCCCCGGTGATGAGGTGACCATCTTTGGACAGGGTGGCATGTCTGCCACCGAGCTTGCTGATGCCGTGGGCACCATCAACTATGAAGTGGTGTGCCGACCCACCGGCCGCACCGAACGCGAATATATAGGAGGGGCCGATGCGCAGTAATTTTCCGGAGTCTGGAACCCGCGATCTGGCAACGGTGGAACAGACCCACGCCTGCGGCAAGGAACTGGGCGCAGCGCTGGAAGCTGGCGATGTCGTCATCTTGGATGGCCCATTGGGCGCGGGCAAGACCACCTTCACCCAAGGCATAGCCCAGGGGATGCAGGTTAAAGGCCGCGTTACCTCGCCCACGTTCGTGATCGCCCGCGTGCACCGCTCCCAGGTTGGGGGACCGGACCTGGTGCACGTGGATGCGTACCGCCTCTTGGATGAGGGCGGGGCCAATTCCGGCGATCCCCTGGGGGAGCTGGATGCCTTGGACTTGGATACCGAGCTTGCCGATGCCGTCGTCGTCGCCGAATGGGGCGGCGGTCTCGTCGAACAGATCGCAGAAAGTTACCTGTTTGTCAGCATCGACCGCGAACCGGCGGAGTTCGCCGGTGCCGATGAGGACGTGCGCCGCGTCAGCTGGTCGTGGCGTCACAACGATTAGCTAGGTCTCATTAATTTAAAGGTATAAGTGATGGATATCTTAGGGCGTCAAGTTGCTTTAGGTATTTAAGGTGCGGGATCCTTGAAGGGTGTTAGATCTCCTAGCCTCCAGTCCTCTGCTCGCCCTTTTTGCCATCATGGCCATCGGTTTGGCCATCGGCAAAATCAAATTCTTTGGTATTTCTTTGGGCGCCGCGGCCGCGATGTTCGTGGCGCTCGGGCTGTCTACCGCCAATCCGGATATCCAGATTCCACCGCTGGTGTATCAATTCGGCTTGGCTATTTTCGTTTATGCCATTGGCCTTCACTTCGGGCCGTCGTTCGTCCGCGAATTTGCTACCCGCGGCTGGAAGCTGACCGTCTTTATGATCGGCATGTTGGTCCTGCTCGTTGGCGTGGGCCTCGGGCTCATCCGCGTCTTCGGCCTCGATGTCGATGTGGCTGCAGGTATGTTTGCCGGTTCGCTTTCGTCTACCCCAGGCATGGCAGCGGTGGTGGATATGTTGGGCAATTCCACCCCGGTCGTCGGTTATTCGCTGGCCTACCCGGGCGCGGTTATCGGCGCGATTTTGGTTGCGGCCATCGGCGCAAAAATACTGAAGGTAGACCACGAGGCGGACGCCAAGGAAGAGGGGATGATCCCCGCTCCACTGGTAGCCAAAGGTGTGCGGCTGACCAAAGATTTCCCGGATACGGCCGGGCACCTCTACCAGGTAACCGGGCATACGGTGGTGGCCACCCGCGAGATCTCCGATATGGAACATCACCGCTTGGCACCGCCGGATATGCCGCTGCGCAAGGGCGATGCGTTCCTTATCAATGGCTCCGCAAAAGACGTCACTGGTGCTATCGAGGTGCTTGGTGAGGAATACCCCGTCGAGCTGACCCCAGAGGCGGGCTTGGAGTATAAGCGTGTGACTGTCTCCAACCCGCAGGTCGCGGGCAAGCGCATCCGAGATATTGATGCCCTCGAGCACGGTTTCATCATCGCGCGCGTGCGCAAGGGCGATAGAGATGAGGTCCCGCACCCAGATATGGTGCTGAATTACTCCGACCGCGTGCGCGTGGTGTGTAGCCCGCACCACGTGCGCGAGGTGCGCAAATACTTGGGCGATTCCGAAACGGCGCTCGGCAATGCTGACCTATTGTCCATGTCCATTGGCTTGACCTTGGGAATGCTTCTGGGCCTTATTCCCATCCCTATGCCGGGCGGATCGACCCTGCAGCTGGGCTTTGGTGGCGGCCCCGTCGTGGTCGGCCTATTCCTCGGCTACCTGAATCGCACCGGCCCCATCAATTGGCAGATGCCCTTCCATACCAGGGAGACACTTTCGAACCTGGGGCTGACGCTCTTCCTGGCGGGCGTGGGGACATCGGCAGGCGCATCGTTCCGCGATGCGCTTACGGATCCGTCCTCGCTGACCATCATCGGCGTCGGCTTTATCATTACCTTGGTATCGGCCATCCTCATCGGCGTTATCGGCATGCTGGTGCTGGGCTTGAAGTGGGACGAGGCCATGGGTTGTGCGGCCGGCATGACCACGAACCCGGCCGTGTTTGCCTATATCCGGGGCCAAACCGGAACGGAGCTTGCTGGGCGCGGCTGGGCAACGGTGTATCCGACCACCATCATTGGCAAGATTATCGCCGCTCAGGTGCTGCTATTGTTATTGCTTTAGCCCCGTATGTCCCGCGCTAATTATTCACCCACTGGGTAAGCCGCCTACACTGGCAGGCACTACCCCGTGGGTGAGTGTTTGTTAGCCGCCGAGTAGCCTCGGTAATAGAACTGACAATCACTTCACCATATGTACATATAGGACCCCCTTGACCCGAGGAGCGTTACTCACCCCATGACTAAATTTGCTCGCAACCTGACCACGACCATTATCGCGCTGTTTATCATTGTGATGATGGTGCTCGTTGCCGGGGCCACCCTGCGTGATGAGGATTCCTTGGAGGGCAACCTCACCAACACCTTGCAGCATGCCCCGCGGAACCTCGAGGTAATGTCGCTCATTCCTTCTGATGTCTACGGTGCGGACTACAGCGCCATCGGCTTCATTTGCGAGGGCATGGCAGAAGACAAGGTCAAGGAAGCCGCCCCGAACCCTGATGACATCACCTTCGAGGACGGCGTTGTTCCTGAGGGCAAGAGCTACGTCATGGCGCTGGGCCACAACGTTGATCCCTATGTAGAGGAATTGGATTCCTCCGAGGTGGAGGTCTGCGAGATGATCAACGCCCAGGTTAAAGCCATGGAGCAGCAGGGCCACGGCCTAGACGGCGGGGTTCCGCTGGTCCAGGGCTCCCAGCCGCTGACCTTCCAGAGTGAAGACGGCGTGTGGAAGCTGGTCGGCTAATGCGCGTCCTGGCCATTGATACGGCGACGACCGCCCTGGTCACCGGGGCAGTCGACACCGAGTCAGGGCAGATTACGCAGCGCATTCTGGCCGATGCGCGCGCGCATAATGAGCGGCTCATGCCCACCATCCTCGAGGTAATGAGCGAGGCCGGTCTGGAGCTCGACGACCTCGACGCCATCGTTGCGGGCATGGGCCCTGGCCCCTTTACCGGCTTGCGCGTTGGCATGGCCACGGCGCAGGCGCTTGCCGATGCCCTCTCCATCCCCCTCCACGGCGTCTGCACCCACGATGCCATCGCGCACGCTGCGCTAGTTGGGGCCGATGCAGCCGATGAAAGGGAGGCGGCGGACGCGGCGCTAGTTGCCACCGATGCCCGCCGCAAGGAAATTTATTGGGCCACCTACCGCGCGGGACAACGCATTGCGGGCCCAGATGTATCGAAGCCGGGGGAGCTTGCCGTGCAGGATATCGCGCAGGTGATCATCCCGGAGAAGCTGGCCGACCAGCTGCCGGAAGAACTCGCCACGCTGCCGCGTAGCGAGGGCGCACCCACCGCCGAGGGCTTGGTGGCCGTCGCGCGGCTCGACGCAGAACCGGCGCCATTCGTGCCCATGTACCTGCGCCGCCCCGATGCGGTTCCGCCCAAAAAGCAGCAGCTTTCCGCGGCCATTCCAGAGGTGCGCCTGTGAACCTGCGCGAGCTCACCCCCGCCGATGCCCCGCGCTGCGCCGAGCTGGAAAAGGTGCTATTTCCCGGTGAAACCCCGTGGACGGAAGCAGTATTTGAGCAAGAAATGGCCCAGCCCTTCAACTTCTACCTCGGGGTGGAAGGCGCCCTCGATCCCACAGCGCCAGAGGAGGGCGAGGATCCGGTCTTATTGGGCTATGCCGGCATCGGCATGATGGGCCCAGCCGCAGACCCAGAGTTTGAAATCCACACCATCGGCGTCGATCCAAAGGCCCAGCGCCGCGGCATCGCGCGCATGATGATGGACAATATTTGCTATATCGCGGACCTAAAAAGCGCGCCGGTCTTTTTGGAGGTGCGTGTGGGAAACGATCCCGCCATCGAGCTGTACCGGCGCTACGGTTTTAGCATCGAGGGGATTCGCCGCAATTACTATCAGCCCTCCGGCGCGGATGCGCACGTCATGGTGCGCCCCAGCCAGTCGCCACAAGCACGCCAGCGCGAAGCAAAGGAGCAGTAATGAAGGTTATGGGCATCGAGTCCTCCTGCGATGAGACCGGGGTGGGCATCGTCGAGCTGGACCAGAACGGCCATATGGAGATCCTCGCCAATGCCGTTGCTTCGTCGATGCAGCAGCACGCGCGCTTTGGCGGCGTCGTGCCCGAAATTGCCTCCCGCGCGCACCTGGAGGCCATGCCGCAGGTGATGCGGGCGGCGTTGGATGAGGCGGGCATCGATAAGCCCGATGCCATTGCCGCCACCGTGGGCCCGGGCCTGGCCGGCGCCCTGCTCGTCGGCGCTTCCGCTGCCAAGGCCTATGCCGCCGCGTGGGGCGTGCCTTTTTATGGCGTCAACCACCTCGGCGGCCACGTGGCCGTGGCCAACCTCGAGGGCGAGAGCCTGCCGCACTCGGTCGCGCTGCTGGTTTCCGGCGGGCACACCCAGCTGCTCGAGGTCGAGGCCGTGGGAAAGCCCATGCGCGAGTTGGGCTCCACGCTTGACGATGCCGCCGGTGAGGCCTACGACAAAGTCTCCCGCCTCCTAGGGCTGGGATACCCGGGAGGGCCGGTCATCGATAAGCTGGCTAGCCGTGGAAAACCCACCATCGATTTCCCGCGTGGTATGTCGCGCGCCGAGGACCTGCGCGGCGAGCATCGGCATGATTTCTCGTTCTCGGGGCTAAAGACCTCCGTTGCGCGCTATGTGGAGCGCGCCGAAAAGGCCGGCGAGACCATCTCCGTGGAGGATGTATGCGCCTCGTTCCAAGAGGCCGTGGCCGATGTGCTCACCGCCAAGGCCATTCGCGCCTGCGAGGATACCGGGGCGAAGGTGCTCCTGCTTGGTGGCGGCGTCGTGGCCAATTCCCGGCTGCGGGAGCTGGCCGCCGAGCGCTGCAAGGCCGCTGGTGTGGAGCTGCGCGTGCCGCGGTTTAATCTGTGCACCGATAACGGCGTGATGATTGCAGCCCTCGGCGCCCAGCTCATTCATGAGGGTGCTGAGCCGTCGGGCCTGGGTATTGGCACCGATACGCAACTGGACGTGGAAGAACCACAGTTAACCTAAAGTTCTTTTTCCTCGCACTGCGGGGTGGGGGAAGCGGCGGTAACGTTTAACGCGTTCACGCCCTCTCCGCTTTAAAGGAGCTATCTCTCATGACCGTTGGTTTCCTCGTTAACCCCGATCTCACCCGCCGGAAAATCGAGTTCGAATTAGAACACGCCAACCAGTTCTTGGGCGGCACCACCGAGGATCGCGTCTCTGTCGTCTTTCAAGATGACGGCACAACCTACGCCGCGCTGTATAACCCAGAAGCCAAGCAGGAAGGCGCCGAGCCCAACCCGGTTGCATCCCTGGCACGCAATGCCGCCGACACGGGAAACTCCGCCTTTTTACAAGATCCCATCCGCGCTATTAGCGGCCCGGTCATCTTCGTGGATGCAGAGGGCGAGGAAGACTCCATCGATGAGGTCATCGCTTCCGTCGAGCACGGCATCCGCGCGGTGAAAAACTACCGCGAGGATTTCCCTGACGAGTACACACTCTGGCGCGCGGCGGTCATCAACTCCACGAAGAGCGCGTAAGCACCCATCCTTTAGCGTTCGGTGTGGCGCAGCCACATCAGCACGGCCTTGACGCGGCGATTGGCGTCTTCGGGCCGAAACCCGAGCTTGAGAAAAACATTGGAGACGTGCTTGCTTACCGCCCCAGCGGTTAATACCAGCTTGTCTTCGATTTCTTGGTTGCTCAATCCCTGCGCCATCAGCCCCAAAACCTCGCGTTCGCGGGCGGTTAATTGGCTCAGCCCCGTGCGCCGCGCGGAGAGCAAGGCGGTGACCACTTCTGGGTCGACGACGGTGCCGCCGCCTGCCACTTCCTCAAGGGTGTGCACGAATTCATCCACATCGGATACGCGCTCTTTGAGCAGGTAGCCGAATCCGCCGTGTTCTAAGAGCCGGTCCAAGTAGCTTGCCGCCACGTACTGGCTGAGTACCACCACCGGTTGCGACGGGTCTGCTGCTCGCACATCGTGCACGGCGCGCAGCCCATCATCGCTCATGGTGGGCGGCATGCGGACATCGCTAATGATCAGATCGAAGTCATCGCTGCCTGCGCAGGCGCGCAATTCTTCCGCATCGTTGACGGCGGTCACGCTATGGCCCAGTGCCGCCAAAAGCTGTTCTAGCCCGGCGCGCAAGAGGGCAGAATCTTCTGCCAATAAGAGTTTCATCGGGCCTCCTTTAGCGGTAATGACATGGTTAAGGTTGCTCCTTGTCCTTCTTCATGCGCGGGGGAGAAGTCGACGCTGCCGCCGAGCGCCGCGGCCCGCTCGCGCAGCCCGGCTAGGCCAGTGCCCCCAGTCGTTCCCGCGGGCTTTCCGGTGTTCGTGCCGGCGGTCGCGTCGGTGTTCGTGCCAACAGTCGCGTCGGCGCTGGTATCAGCACCGACACGGGAGTGCGCGGGGTCGGACGCGCTAGGGCCTACTCCTGTAGAGAAGCCACCGGAGCCGTTATCGCGGATGCTGAGGTGAAGATCGTCGCCAAAAGAGATGGACACGGTGGCGGCGGTGGCCGCGCCGTGGGTGGACGCGTTGGTTAGTGCTTCTGCTACCGCGTGGTAGGCCAGTAGCGCCGTCGTTTCCCCAATCGAGCGTTCCGCGCCTTCGACGTGCAGTTCCGCGTCGAGCCCGCTGTGGGCCAAGAGCTCATCGAGGGCGGGGATGAGGCCGTCATCGAAAAGCACCTGTGGCGCAATACCGCGCACGGTAGCGCGCAGGGCGGATAGGGCTTGGGTGGCGTTATGTTCGGCATCGGCAAGCGCCTGCTGGGCCTCGGGCGGGGACTGGAGTTTGGCCGCGGCCAGGTTGAGCTTGAGCGCGGTGAGGTACTGCTGGGGGCCATCGTGGAGCTCGCGCTCGATGCGGCGGCGCTCGCCCGAAAAGGCATCAATAAGCGTGGCGCGCGAGGCCGCCAACTCCTGTGCGGAGGGGCTCAGGGCGAGCCGGGTGAGGGAAATGGAGGCTTTGACCAGCAGGCGGTTGAGCACTACCAGCAGGACGAAGAGCACGGCGGCCGCGAGCCAGCACACGACAAAAATCAGTGGGCGATTATCGGTGGTCCACTCGCCGGCGTTGAACTCGGCCTGCGGAATAAACGGCGCGATGACCAGTACGCCCGCGACAAAACCGACAGAGACCCAGTTGGCAAAGCAGGCCACGCAAATAAGAAGCTGCAGTAGGAGGTGATAAAACTGCTGCCAATCAAACCATCTGTTGGCCCGCCGCGGGGGAATATCAACGCCCATCCACGTTGCGCCGTAGCGGCCGATAGACTCCGCGGCGCGTGCGACCAGTGGAATCCACGGCAGCATGAGCACCGAAATCACCAGTCCCGGAAGGGCGAGTACTCCGAGGACGAGGCTCCACCCATTGGCCTTGACAGTTCGCATATCCGTTCAGCCTAGACGTCGCGCCGGGGTGGGGGCAGTAGAGCTAGCCCCACCATTTTTCGGGCAGCCTTCCCCATCGCGCGTGCGGGGGCCGGCCGGTGGAATGGAAGGCATGTTAAAAGCACAGAATTTGAGCAAGCGCTACGGCAGCCATACCGCACTCGCCGAGGTGGACCTAAGCATCGAGCCGGGGGAATTCGTCGCTATTATGGGGCCATCTGGCAGCGGCAAGACCACGCTGTTGAACCTGCTATCCGGGCTGGATAAGCCCAGTTCCGGCACGGTCAACGCGCCGGGCCGCACGGAGCGCGCCTTCGTATTCCAGGACTATAACCTGCTGGAATCGCTCAACGCTCGCAAAAATGCCACGTTGACCGCGCACTTTTCTGGCCGGCGTTGCAGCCGCGACGAGGTGCAGAAGACCTTTGCGTCTCTGGGGCTTGACGGGCTGGAGCGCCGCCTGCCCGCGCAGCTGTCCGGCGGCCAGCAGCAGCGCGTCGCCGTCGCCCGCGCCTTGCTGGCCGGTGCGCCGTATATCTTCGCCGATGAGCCTACGGGCGCGCTTGACGATGCCACCGCCCAGCTCGTCCTCACCCACCTCCGCACCGCCGCACGGGGCGGGGCCGCGGTGGTCATGGTGACCCACTCGCACCTCGCCGCGGAGGCCGCCGACCGCATTATCGAGCTCCAGGAGGCCAACCATGCTGGTGTGGCTTAAGGACTTACAAAGCAATTGGCTCTCATGGCTTGCCGTGGCCTTGACCATGGTGGTCTCATCGGCCGCGTGCGCGCTGGCGGTATCGATGCTGGTGGCCACCTCGGATGCGGACGAAGATCCCACGGGGCCGCTCGGCGGCACCGTACTGGGCATGGCGGTCTGCGCCGTCGTATTGATCACGCTGTCGCAGATGCGGCTGATCATTGAGGAACGCGAACCCGTGTACCGCTCGTGGCGCATGATCGGCATGCCTGGGTGGATGATCAATAGCTTCATCGTGGGGCAGGTCAGTGCCGTGAGCGCAATCGCGGCGTTCATCGGGACCTTCCCGGCGCGTCTATTGGTCGAACCCATGGCTGCGGCCTTTCGCAGCGACGGGATTCCCATGCCGGAGCTGGCCATTACCCCGCTGGTCATCCGCATCGCCGTGTCTGTCTGCGTGGCATCGGCTGTCTGCGGTGCCCTCATACCGCTGCGCCGGGTATTTCGCCCGCGGGTGGAACCGCGCCCGGTGTGGGTAGTGCTGCGATGCCTTGTTGCCGTTGGTTTGGTAGGCGGTGCCGTGTACGGCTGCCTGCAGATAGAGGATCCGGGCGATAGCCTCGCCGCGTGCATGGGGCTGGTCATCCTGGTGGCATTCATGACGCCATGGCTCATGCCCGCCGTGGACCAATGGACGCGACTATGCGGCATCGCCGGGGCCAATGTGCGGGTGCGCCGCCGCTTTTCCGTGCCCCATATCATGCCGTGGGTACTGCTCGGCGGCCTGATTGTCGCGGTGGGCTCTGGGATAATGATGCTCAAAGATACGGACAGCCTCGGCACCTTGTCATCGGGGCGAGTCTTTGCGGCATTCCTCGGACCCGTGGTGGCCCCGAGCATCGTTGGCGCGGTGCTGACCTCGCTCATCATGCGCTCGCGCATCGCCAGCGATGTGCGCGGCCTGCGATTGGCCGGCGCCTCACCGGCGGCGTGGGCACGGGTGCAGGTGGGCGAGGCCTTTTGCCTGACCGTTACCGCTGCGGCGATAGTCATCACCTTGAGCGCGACGGTGGTCGCGCTGCTCAACCACCTGCTGCATCCTAGTTCTCATTCCGGGATGAGCGCCCTATGGGAGGGCTTCGCCGGGGTGTGGTGGGTACCGTTCGGCCTAATTTTTGGCGCCATGTTTCTTGCGCTGTGCGCGGTCAAGCTCATTCTCGCGGGATTCCTGCGCTCAACCGCCCAGATCCGCACAAACTGATGGATGAATCGCCGATATTCTGATGGATAGAACGCACTCAAACTGATGGGTGAAACTCTGATATTCTGTTGGGTAAAACGCGCTCAAACTGATGGATGGGTTTAAAATGACTGGTCAAGAAGGCTATGTTTATCTTTCGCGAGTAGAGGATTCGCGGCTTCATGGAGCCCTGCAGCGATCCGGTGGAGTGTTGATAGAAGGCCCAAAGGGCTGTGGGAAATCCGCGACCGCACGGCAAATTGCGGGCAGTCTCGTCCAAGTGGATACGGATTTAAACCTCGACATGCAGCTCAGCACCGTCCCGGATTTGGCGTTGGAGGGAGATACGCCGCGAGTTTTTGATGAGTGGCAAGAAAAACCGCAGTTGTGGAACTTGGTGCGGCATGAGATTGACCGTCGGCAAGCGCCTGGGCAGTTCATTCTTACTGGGTCGACTGCGCCAATGGAGGAACAATCCAGGCACTCGGGTGCGGGGCGTATAGCCAGGCTGCGGATGAAGACCTTCAGTTTTTATGAGTCGGGGCATTCTGATGGCGCAGTATCATTAGCCGAACTGGTAGCTCAGGAATCCCCGCAGTCGAATGGGGAAACGGTCGTGGATGTTGCAGGGATTATCAAGCGCATGGCGCACGGAGGCTGGCCCGCAAACCGGAATTATTCCGTTGAGGCGGCGCAGGAGAATCTGCGCAGTTATATCGATACTGTGGCCCACGTGGATATTAATGCCGCCGATGGTGTGCGAAGGGATCCGGTAAAAGTAACGGCACTTATTCGTTCGCTTGCCCGTGGGGTAGCCACAGAACAGTCCATTTCTTCTATTGCTACCGATATTGGTGCGCAAAGGGCTACGGTCAGCGAGTACCTTGCTGCGTTGCAGCGCATCTTCATCGTGGAAGAACAATTGGCATGGTCCTCCCATCTTCGCTCGCGGGCTAGCCTGCGAACGGCACCGAAGAGGCATCTGGCGGATCCGGCGTTGGCCGCTGCTGCCGTGGACGCGTCCCCAGACAAGTTGCTGCGCAACCTTGCCTTTGCCGGGCAGCTTTTTGAATCCCAAGTAGTCCATGACTTAGCGGTGTTAAGTGGAAAGCGCATTTTTCATGCCCGTGACGCATCTGGGCTGGAAGTAGATGCGGTATTTGAGCTGGCGGGCAGGACCGTTTTCGTAGAAATTAAATTGGGGCAAAGCCAAGAGATCATTGAGAAGGCGGCAAGCAATTTGCAGGCCTTTGCAGAACGCTTTGAATGGGAGGTCCCGCCCGTCTTGATGATCGTGACGGGAGGAAACCTGAGCTTTCGGCATCCGAGCGGAGTACACGTGGTGTCCCTGACGCACTTGGCGCCGTAGCGCGGCCCGGCTGCGGGGGTCGCGTCGTTGTTGAGGGTTAGCAGTCACGAGGGTAGAGTGCTAATCAGGTTGTTTGACCCACAGTTGTTCACCCGCGACGACGGCTGTGCTGGACATCCACAACCGGCACGCGCGCGCCATTAAGGTGCGCAAACGAACAATACGGAGGAAAAATCATGGCAACTATTAAGCCGCTTGAGGACCGCGTCCTCGTACAGATCGTAGAAGCAGAATCCACCACCGCATCCGGCCTGGTTATCCCGGACTCTGCAAAGGAAAAGCCGCAGGAAGCAACCGTTATCGCCGTCGGCCCGGGCCGCTGGGAAGACGACGATGACCGCATCCCCATGGACGTTAAGGAAGGCGACACCGTTGTCTTCTCCCGCTACGGCGGCACCGAGCTGAAGTACGACGGCGAAGAGTACTTGCTGCTGAGCCAGCGCGACATCCTCGCCATCATCGAGAAGTAGGAACTACTTATGGCAAAGCTTATTGCATTCGACCAAGAAGCCCGCGAGGGAATTCAGCGCGGCGTCGATACGCTGGCTGATGCCGTCAAGGTCACCCTCGGCCCGCGCGGCCGCAACGTCGTACTGTCCAAGGCCTTCGGTGGCCCGACCGTTACCAATGACGGCGTGACCATCGCCCGCGATATCGACATCGAGGAGCCCTTCGAGAACCTCGGCGCCCAGCTGGTCAAGTCCGTTGCGGTCAAGACCAACGACATCGCCGGCGATGGCACCACCACCGCTACCTTGCTGGCCCAGGCGCTCATTTTTGAGGGCCTGCGCAACGTTGCAGCCGGCGCTAATCCGGTAGAGCTTAACCGCGGCATCTCCGCAGCGGCGGAAAAGGCCGTCGAGGAGCTCAAGTCACGCGCCACCCCGGTCAACTCCGCCTCCGAAATCGCGCAGGTAGCTACCGTGTCCTCCCGCGATCCGGAGGTCGGCGAGATGGTTGCCGGCGCCATGGAAAAGGTGGGCAAGGACGGCGTTGTCACCGTCGAGGAGTCCCAGACCATGGACTCCACCGTGGATGTCACCGAAGGTATTTCCTTTGACAAGGGCTACCTTTCCCCGTACTTCGCTACGGAGGAAGAGACCAACCACGCTGTGCTTGATGATGCCGCCATTTTGCTCGTCCGCAACAAGATTTCTTCCCTGCCGGACTTCTTGCCGCTGCTGGAAAAGATCGCGGAGACCAACCGCCCGACCCTCATCATCGCGGAAGACGTTGAAGGCGAGCCGCTGCAGGCGCTCGTGGTCAACTCCATCCGCAAGGTCCTGAAGGTTGCCGCCGTAAAGGCACCGTACTTTGGCGAGCGCCGCAAGGGCTTCATGGATGATTTGGCCGTGGTTACCGGTGCCACCGTGGTGGACCCTGAGGTGGGCGTCAACCTGAACGAGGTCGGCCTTGAGGTGCTGGGTTCCGCGCGCCGCGTGACCATCACCAAGGAAGACACCGTGCTTGTCGATGGCGGCGGCAGCGCCGCAGCCCTCGATGATCGTCGTGAACAGATCCGCGGCGAAATCGCCCGTACCGACTCCACCTGGGATAAGGAAAAGCTCGAGGAGCGCTTGGCTAAGCTCTCCGGCGGCGTCGCCGTTATCCGCGTCGGTGCCGCAACCGAGACCGAGGTCAACGAGCGCAAGCTGCGCGTCGAGGACGCCATCAACGCCGCTCGCGCGGCCGTAGAAGAAGGCGTCATCGCCGGCGGCGGCTCCGTGCTGGTGCAGATCTCCAAGGAACTCGAGTCCTTTGCCCAGGACTTCGAGGGCGAGGCTAAGGTCGGCGTGCTCGCCGTTGCCCGCGCCCTGACCCGCCCGGCATTCTGGATCGCAGAAAACGCAGGCCTCGATGGCTCTGTCATCGTCTCCCGCGTATCTGAGATGGCCAACGGTGAAGGCTTTAACGCCAACTCCCTGGAGTACGGCAACCTCATCGATAACGGCATTATCGATCCCGTGAAGGTCACCCACTCCGCAGTGGTCAATGCCACCTCCGTTGCCCGCATGGTTCTTACCACCGAGGCATCCGTCGTGGAAAAGCCGCAGGAAGAAGACAACGCTGAGGCCGGTCACGGCCACGGCCATCACCACCACTAATTCCTGCGCTATAGCCCAGAGCCCGCCGCAGCCTCCCCGTCTTATTGGGTCGGCTTGCGGCGGGCTTCTGGCTTATACGTAAAGCACGCGGAAACCATAACCCGTGCGATGCCCCGGTAGGCCTTTTTAGCCGCCAGTGGCAGAAGGAGAGAGGATAGTTCACAAAAGCCGCCAAGCTTTGGGTTTCTCCTCAGCCGGCGGCCGCCTCGTCTTTAGTGGCACGCCCCAGGACTTAGCGGGCTCAAGGGAGTCCCTCACGGGGCGTTATTTGCAGCAGGCGCTTGCCAAGCAGGGCTAATCCGGAACCCCGGACTCCCGCCCGCCGCGAGCGCGGTGTGTGGGCTTTACGCGCTAACTTAAGATTTGGCTTAAGCGTTGACCGTAGCGCGGCGACGCTTGCGCAGCGCCACCACGCGCTCAGACTCGCTCATTCCGCCCCAGACGCCATACGGTTCGGCCGAACGCAGGGCGTGCTCGCGGCAGAGCTCTATAACCGGGCAGGAATTGCAGATGGCCTTGGCGCGGTTTTCGCGCTGGGCACGGGCGCGGCCACGCTCTCCGTCTGGATGGTAAAACACGTCCGAGTTTTCACCGCGGCACGCACCTTGCAACTGCCAATCCCATACATCTGCAGTAGGTCCGAGAAAAGACTTGGACTGAGACACGTTTCTTAAGCTCCTTATAACAGGACGAGAATTCTTACGCTGGCGGCCGGTGGAGAGTCATCCGCGAACCGCAACGATTTGTAGTGTGTCGCGTCTTGGTAAACAAAGGGTTACTAGTATTTAACTTCTAGGTATTGTATCTATTTATGGGACTCGTTAGCGCCCATTTACCTGCAATAATGGCTAAGGTTAACGAATTATGAATTTTCCTCTTTCTATTGTGCAGGGGCCATAAACCCGCCTTCAAAGCGGCTACATCCGCTGGGCGCGGGTTTCTTGGTGGCGTTTTCTTTGCTGGGGCATCGCCAAGCAAGGGCAGTGCCGAGGCGGAGGTGTGAAACGCAGTTGCCTCTTTGCACTCCCTGCCCCAGAGGAAATATGGTTGAATATCGATTTAATAGTCTGCAGAGGGTGCACTCGTGAGCGATAAGGATAAAGAGCTAGCGGAACTCGTCCCGCTGGCCGCTGGTGGTAGTCGCCGCGCACTGCAATCTATCCTGCAAATTATTCATCCGCAGGTGCTGCGTTATTGCCGCGCGCGCATCGGTGGCGGGCGCCAGCCCACCGCGGAAGACGTGACCCAAGAAATCTGCCTCGCCGTCGCCACCTCTATCGATTCCTATGAAGACAAGGGCCGGCCGTTTATGGCCTATGTCTACGGCATCGCTTTTAATAAGGTCACCGATGCCCACCGCGCCATGGGACGCGACCGCTCTACACCCACCGAAGAGCTTCCAGAAAGCACCGCGAACGAGGCGACTCCCGAGGAATGGGCGCTAGAAAATGACGGTAGTAACAGAATGCGCGCCTTGCTCGATACCTTAAGTGACAAGGCAAAAAACATCGTTATTTTGCGCGTGTTCGTTGGTCTTTCGGCAGAAGAAACCGCCGATATCGTGGGGTCTACCCCGGGTGCGGTTCGCGTCGCACAGCACCGAGCTCTCGCACAATTGCGAAAGGCTCTTGGGCAACAACTAGCTACCGAGGGCTAAAGCCACAACCCCCGCTCTAGTCGCACGCGTACACCTTAAGAAAGGAAGGAGGGACAGAAACCATCATGGCCTCCAAGCATTCTAAAAAGAATAACGATGACCTGACGGAGCAGCTCCAGCCCTTGGTAGATGATGATGCATTCCTCACCGAGCTGTCGCAGGGCAAAGATCCCTCCAACGGCAGCGATGAGCTCGCTGGGCTACTGCTGGGGCTGAAGCGGGACATCGATAAGCAGATGCCGCCAGCCCCGCGCGTGGATGGGGTAGAGGAAGAACCGGAAGTCGTAAGCCTCAATAAGGTGCGGTCTCGCCGGCGCAATCGCCCCGTGATGCATGGGCTTATCGGCGCGGCCGCCGCCACCGTGATCCTCGCCGGTGCGGGTGGGGTCATGGTTAATTCCGGCGCCTTTGATCACCCAGATGAAACCCGCAACGTGGAGCTGGCCGGGACCTTAGATGAGATGGAATCCCGCGCGGCAGAGGGAGATATCGAAGGCGCGCGGGAACTCATGAAGGAAGCCCGCGCCAAGCTCGAAGAGGCCGAAGGCAAGGAAGAAAACGCCATCGCCGCCAAGGAAGAGGCCGAAAAGAAGCGCTCTGCCCGTCCGAAGCACACGACCGTGACGGAAACCGCCACCGAGACCGTGCCGGGGCAGCAGCCGCAGGACAAGCCCGAACCGGCGCCGAAGACCGTGACGGAAACGCAGTACCAGACCTCAACCGTGGTGGTAACGGAGCAAGCACCGGGGAACTCGCAGCCGGAGACGCGCGAGCCCGAAGAAAGCCCCACCACAACCATTCAGTTGGGGCCAGGCTCCGAGTAACTAGGGCGGTACTTACGCCCTAGCGGTTTTCCAAGCCGTCGACGTAACCCAGCGCGTAGTCCCACGGCACGTAGCGGCGCGGGTCCGGCTCTGCCCCCGGCTCGTGTACTGGGGCGAGCTCGCCTGCCAGCGTGGCGCGCATATTGGCGGCCATAATGTCCCACTCGTAGAAGTGGTTTTCCTGGCAGTCTTCACACAGGAAGAAGATGCCATCGATCCCGCGCGGGCCGAGCACACTTGCGAATTTCTCTACCAAGGCGAGATCGTGGATAAGGGCGAGGCGGTCTTCATCGGAAAGCGGCATGACCTGCTCGTCCTCCTCCAAGAAGGAGGCGGGGTCATTCGGATCGTCTGCAAAAGGATCGCGGGGCATATTGGCGAAGAAGTTCACGCCTGCGAGCCTATTGAACTTGCCCGCTTAAGGCAATTAACCCCTAGCCTGAATGGTGTCATTGGCCGGGCACGCACTACAGTTGGGGTAGCCGCTGAACCTGTTTAAGGAGATACCTCGATGAGCGATTACCCTATTCACACTGGTGGAGATGACCCGAACAAGGTAGCCCTGCGCGGCTTGACCTTTGATGACGTGCTTCTTTTGCCCGCCGAGTCCAATATCGTGCCCTCCGAGGTCGATACCGGCGCGCAATTTACCCGCAATATTCGCCTAGGCGTGCCGCTGGCATCCGCAGCGATGGATACCGTGACCGAGGCCCGCATGGCCATCGCCATGGCGCGCCAGGGCGGCATCGGTGTGCTGCACCGCAACCTGTCTGCGGAAGCGCAAGCTGAGCAGGTAGAAATCGTCAAACGCTCCGAGTCCGGCATGGTCACGGACCCGGTCACCGCCCGCCCCGAGATGACCATTGGCGAGGTCGACGCCCTGTGCGCCCGCTTCCGCATTTCCGGCCTGCCGGTCGTGGATAGGGACGGCACCCTGCTGGGCATTTGCACCAACCGCGATATGCGTTTTGAGCCGGATTTTGACCGCAAGGTCAGCGATGTCATGACCGCGATGCCGCTCGTCGTCGCGCGCGAGGGCGTGTCCAAGGACGAGGCCCTGGAGCTTCTGTCGGCCAATAAGGTAGAAAAGCTGCCGATCGTTGATGCCGATAACAAGCTCATTGGCCTTATTACCGTCAAGGACTTCGTAAAATCCGAGCAGTACCCCAACGCCTCCAAGGATGCCTCCGGCCGCCTGTTGGTTGCCGCGGGCATTGGCACCGGTGAGGAGTCCTATCAGCGCGCCGCCGCGCTTGTCGATGCCGGCGTTGACGCCCTCGTCGTCGACTCCGCCCACGCCCACAACAACCGCGTGCTCGAGATGGTCTCCCGCGTGAAGAAGGACTTCGGCGACAAGGTCGATGTCATCGGCGGCAACCTCGCCACCCGCGAGGCCGCCCAGGCGATGATCGACGCCGGCGCGGACGCCATCAAGGTCGGCATCGGCCCGGGCTCCATCTGCACCACCCGCGTCGTCGCCGGCGTCGGCGCGCCGCAGATCACCGCGCTGATGGAGGCCGCAGCCGTCGCCGCCCCCGCGGGCGTGCCGGTCATCGGCGATGGCGGCATGCAGTACTCCGGTGACATCGCCAAGGCGTTGGCCGCCGGTGCCGATACCGTCATGCTGGGCTCCATGTTTGCCGGCACCACTGAGGCGCCCGGTGACATCGTGGTCTACCAGGGCAAGCAGTACAAGCGCTACCGCGGCATGGGCTCCATGGGCGCTATGCAGGGCCGCGGGCTCTCCGGCGAAAAGCGTTCCTACTCCAAGGACCGCTACTTCCAGGCCGACGTACGCAGCGAGGACAAGCTGGTGCCAGAAGGCGTGGAGGGTCGCGTGCCCTTCCGCGGTGAGATCGATGCCATCGTGCACCAAATCATCGGCGGCCTGCGCGCGGCCATGGGCTACACCGGCTCGGCCACCCTAGATGAGCTCAAGACCAAGCGATTTGTCCAGATCACCGCCGCGGGACTGAAGGAATCCCACCCGCACCACCTGCAGCAAATCGCCGAAGCCCCGAACTACCGCTAGGACAAACATGCGTGAATACGCCGAAATCGGCATCGGCCGCGAGGCCCGCCGCACCTTTGATTTAGACCAGGTCTCCATCGTCCCCCAGCGCCGCACGCGCTCGTCCAAGGACGTGGATACCACCTGGAATATCGATGCCTATACCTTCGATACCCCCTTCGTTTCGCACCCCACCGATGCGCTCGCCACGCCCGAGTTCGTCATCGAGATGGGCAAGCAGGGCGGGCTCGGCGTCATCAACGCCGAAGGCCTGTGGGGCCGCCACGAGGACCTCGAGGGTGCCTTGGCGCGCATCTATTCCCAGCCGGGCGATAATTCCACCATTCAGGAGCTGCACGCCGCCCCGCTTGACGATGCCCTCCTTGCCTCCCGCATTGCCCAAGTGCGCGAGTCCGGTGTGACCGTCGCCGTGCGCGTTTCGCCCCAAAACGCCCGCGAGATGGCGCCCAAGGCCATCGCGGCTGGGGCCGAGTTACTGTTCATCCAGGGCACGCTGCTGTCCGCGGAACACGTCGCCACCGGCGGCGAGCCGCTGAACCTAAAGGAATTTATCGGCTCGCTCGAAGTACCCGTCATCGCCGGTGGCGTGGCCGACTACACCACGGCGCTGCACCTGATGCGCACCGGGGCGGCCGGCGTCATCGTGGGCGCGGGCGTGACGACCAACGCGGAAACCGTCGGCATCGATACCGCCATGGCCACCGCCATTGCCGATGCCGCCGCCGCCCGCCGCGACTACCTCGACGAGACCGAAGGCCGCTACGTGCACATCATTGCGGATGCGGAGTTCGATAACTCCGGGACCATCGCCAAGGCCTTCGCCTGCGGCGCCGATAGCGTCGCGCTCGGCCCCCTTCTTGCCCAGGCCCGAGAGGCAGGCGGTAGGGGATGGTACTGGCCGGCTACCGCAGGCCATCCTCGGTTCCCGCGCGGATACGCGCAGTTCGCCGGCGTCGATACCGACCTCGATGTGGATTTCCTCACCGCAGGCGATGCTGCGCCCGTGGCTGCGCCGAGCCTGGAAACCGTGCTGCACGGCCCATCCAGCGAACCATTCGGCCGCACCAACCTCGTGGGTGCGCTGCGGCGTGCCCTCGCAAAGTGTGGGTACACCGACTTGAAGTCGTTCCAGAAGGTCGAGCTCGCGGTTCGCTACTAAGTAGCGCGCGGCGCGCCTCGCACGGTGCGGGCTCGCGCTGCTGCGCCCCGAGTCCCACCGCGCGCCGAATCGCTGCGCCCGGCGCCGCCGCGCCCACGGCTTCCTGGCGCACCCTGTGTTACTTGCGTCCATGGGCCCTCGCGCACCCCGATTCGCTTGCGCGGCCCGCGCCACCACGGCGCGAAAGCCGCCGCAATGCCCTACATGAGCAAGCGCTTCCTGGGCCGCGGGGCCTATGGGTTAGACTATGGGGCGTGACTAAGCCAAATACTACCCCGCGCCCAGTCCTCGTCGTGGACTTTGGCGCTCAGTACGCGCAGCTCATTGCCCGCCGCGTGCGCGAGGCCAAAATCTATTCCGAGGTTGTTTCCAACTCCGCCTCTATCGAGGAAATCAAAGCCAAGGACCCCGCCGCGCTTATTTTGTCCGGCGGCCCGTCGTCCGTCTATGCCGACGGTGCCCCAGCGCTCAAGCCTGAGCTGCTAGAGCTTGGCGTTCCGGTCTTCGGCATTTGCTACGGATTCCAGGCCATGAACCACATCCTCGGCGGTACCGTATCGTCTACCGGTGAGCGTGAATACGGCCGCACCGACATCGACGTCAAGGGCGGCATCCTGCACGAGGGCCTCGAGCCCACGCACAAGGTATGGATGTCCCACGGCGACGCCGTCTCCGCCGCCCCCGAGGGCTTCGACGTAACCGCAACCTCCGCCGGCGCCCCAGTCGCCGCGATGGAGTGCCCGGCCAAGCAGATGGCCGGCGTGCAGTACCACCCAGAGGTGCTGCACTCGCCCCACGGCCAAGAAGTGCTCACCCGCTTCCTCACGGAGATCGCCGGTCTGGAGCAGAATTGGACCGCCGATAATATCGCCGAGCAGCTCATTGCGGATATCCGCGCCCAAGTAGGCGAGGAAGGCCGCGCTATTTGCGCCCTGTCCGGCGGCGTGGACTCTGCGGTCGCTGCGGCCTTGGTGCAGGGCGCCATTGGTGATCGCCTGACCTGTGTATTCGTCGATCACGGCCTGCTGCGCGCGGGCGAGCGCGAGCAGGTTGAAACGGACTTTGTGGCCTCGACCGGCGCCAAGCTGGTCACCGCCGACGAGCGTTCGGCCTTCCTTCAGAAGCTCGCCGGCGTCAGTGACCCAGAGGAAAAGCGCAAGGCCATCGGCGCGGAGTTCATCCGCTCCTTCGAGCGCGCTGTGGCCGGCGTGCTTGACGATGCCCCCGCCGGCTCCACCGTCGACTACCTCGTCCAGGGCACCTTGTACCCGGACGTCGTTGAATCTGGTGGCGGCGACGGCACCGCCAATATTAAGTCGCACCACAACGTCGGCGGCCTCCCAGACGACGTCGAGTTCGAGCTCGTCGAGCCGCTGCGCCTGCTCTTTAAGGACGAGGTGCGCGCGGTGGGCCGCGAGTTGGGCCTGCCGGAAGAGATCGTCGGCCGCCAGCCCTTCCCGGGCCCGGGCCTGGGCATCCGCATCATCGGCGAGGTCACCGAGGACCGCCTCGAGACCCTGCGCCAGGCGGATCTGATTGCCCGCACCGAGCTGACCAATGCCGGATTGGACGAGCAGATTTGGCAGTGCCCGGTCGTGCTGCTTGCCGATGTCCGCTCCGTCGGCGTCCAAGGCGATGGCCGCACCTACGGCCACCCCATCGTGCTGCGCCCGGTATCTTCCGAGGACGCCATGACCGCGGACTGGACCCGCTTGCCGTATGACGTGCTAGAGAAGATCTCCACCCGCATCACCAACGAGGTTAAGGACGTCAACCGCGTGGTCTTGGATTGCACCTCCAAGCCACCGGGAACCATCGAGTGGGAGTAAAACCCACAAAACGGCATGCGTATAAGGCGCTCAGTACTTGAGCGCCTTTTCGCATACCTGCGGCTAGTTGCGGGGTGTTACGGGTGGCCGCCAGACGATGCGACCGCCCACCCTTTCTAGCCGCCCGCGCCGAGGCGGGGCATTGGGATCGTCGTCGTTGATGCCGTTGTGGTAAGCACAGCACACGACGAGGTTGTTCATATTGGTCTCCCCGCCGCGGCTCCAGGCCGTGAGGTGGTGGACCTGGGATAAATCGGCCGGTTGATTGCATCCGGGCCAGGCGCAGCGCGGATTTTCCGCGGCCGCCATCATCCTCTGCTTATCGGTGGCCACGCGCGCCGTGCGGTAGAGGTTGACCGGCCCTTCTACAGGATGCACGAGGGTGACATAGCCCGTTTCGCCATCACCGCTGCCGTTGCCGCTGGGGCCGGGGGCGGAATAGCCGGCATCGTTAAGCACGCGGCGCAGGTACTCGGTACCGGACATGGTCGCACCGTTGGTGAGATCGAGTTGCACGTCGTCGCCGTGGCCGTCGCGGATGCGAATGAATTTCTCCAGCGGCACGATGGCGTTGGTGACCACCGTGGAACGCGCGGCGCTGCCTGCACCGAAGAAGATATCTTCCACCGCTTGCAGCGGCTTTTTATCGGCGGCCGTGATCGCGCCCTGCAGATCCGCAATGAAGCGGGAGGTGCCAGTAATGGCGAGCGTCCAGTAGTCATTGGGGCGCCGGTAGGTGCGCACGCCGGGGCTGACCGTGGACTTTTTCATCTCGCGCACCCGGCGCCGGGCGTGTTTGATAATGGCGCTCATCTCCGCGGACATCGCACAGCATTCCGCGCGCAGCTCCCACGCCTGCTTCTTGCTGGGCGCGCGGTTGACCACGCGCTCGATGCCGACGAGGAGGGCAATGGGGTGGGCGTTGGTGCGGGCATCGGCAATGGCGCGGCGCTGCATCCGGCTAAAGGCGGTGCGGCCGTAGTAGCTTTCGCATAAAAGGAGCAGGTCGGCAGCGATGGCATCGGGCGCGCCGCGCTCCATGAGCTCAGACCCAGATAGCCCGCGGCACGCGGCGATGATATCCATGCCGGGCGCGAGGGCGGTGAGGTAGGTCTCCAGTGCGTTCATGCCGCCTACGCTAGGGCGGTAGTAGCCCACGCTCAATCGCTAGGGCAACCGCAGGGGCGCTCGCTGTGGATAACCCGAATCTGCAGCGCGAAAACCAGGGGAAATCCTGTGGATAAGTCCCCGCAGTGTCGCATGGATTAGACAAAGGCCAGCCGGCGCGTGCCATCCACGTGGGGGAAGGCGATAAAACTGATACATGAGACCGCAACCCACACCAGCGCTGAGCCCCACGCGGGCAGGCCCAAAATGGGCGCGAGCATAATAAGGAGCCACAAAATCATCAGCGGTACTAGTTGCGCGATGGTGGGGATGAGATCGGCATCGTGCCGGTCGGCATAGGAACGCATCTCGCGGCGGTAGGGGTGGGCAAAGACCAAGACGAATGCCGCGACGAGGCAGACCGCGGCCCCAGATAGCGTGGCGAAGAAATGGGTGCGGGTGGTTAGCAGCGCGACGGTGGCGCCCAGCAGGATAGAGGATCCGAGGCGCACCCACGGCGGGGTGGGGATGGGGGTTGGATTCTCGCGCATAGCACCGTAGGCCTCGTTCAGGTTCATGCACTTAAGGCTACCATTCGAACATACAGTTGCATGTGTCCGGTGGAGGGTTCATACTGTCTGGGTGAGTCAAACGAACGTTCGCCTAGAAAAAGCGGTGGCGGGGCTGGAGAGATCCGACCGCGTTGCGGTGCTGCGCGCCCGCATGCAGGCGATGGAGCGGGAGAGTGAAGACGATCTGGTAGATACCCTTCCTCAGCTGGCGCGGTTACTTCCTGCAGGTGGGCTTGCCCGGCGAAAGGTGGTCTCGTGTGCGGAGTGTCCCGCGCTCGTGGTGGAGCTTATCTGTCATCTTACGGCTCACGGGGGTCATGTGGGGATAGTGGGATGGCCAGATCTTTCTCTCGCACAGGTTGCCGAAATGGGGAAGCTCAACAACGTGGTCACCGTCCCCGATCCGGGTCTGGAAGCGTGGGCGGTAACCAGCGTGCTTGCAGAAGGCATGGACCTTATTATCCACCATGGCCCGCCCAGTGAGCTGAGTCCAGCCAAGGCGCGGCCGGTGTGGGCAAAGATCCGCGGCGGGCAGGCCGCAGTGCTTACCGTGGGTGCGCGGCTGCCGGGCACCGCGGTGCGCATTGGGGCGGAGGTGAGTACGTATCGGGGCATCGGCAAGGGTAGCGGGCGCATCCGCGGCGTGGATATCGATCTTGCGGTGGACTCGAAAAAGGGCGTGGCGCGCGGGAGCCTCACCATGGGCGAAGCCCGCAGGTTGGAGGCCGTATGAGGGTGGCCGCGGTGTGGTTTCCGGATTGGCCCATCCAGGCGGTTGGGCAGGCGGGGCCGGTGCTGATCGCGCGCAATCATGCGGTGCTGGTCTGCGATAGCGCGGCGCGCCGGGCCGGCATTCGGCGCGGGATGCGCCTGCGCCAGGCCCAGGCGATTTGCCCTGAGGTAAAGGTGGTGGAGGCGAACCCGGATAAGGACGGCGCGGCCTTCGCGGAGATTGCGGCGGGCTTGGACGCCGTGGCCTCGTCCGTGGAGGTGCTGCGGCCCGGCCTGGCCATCGTGGACGCGGGGGCGGCGCTGCGCTACCACGGGCCGGAGGCGCTGGAGATGCTTGCCGATGCCACCGCGCACGCCGGTTTTGATTCCACCCTCGGCGTGGCAGACGAGATCGCCACGGCCATCATCGCGGCCCGGCACCGCGGGGTAGGCGCGGTGGTGCCGGAGGGCGGGTCCCGGGACTTCTTGGCCGCCCAGCCCGTGGGCGTCTTAGCCGCGGAGGCTGCGCTGGGGTTTTCTGCGGAATTTGTGGCGCAGCTACAGAAATTGGGCGTGCGCCGGTTAGGTGATGTGGCGGCGCTGCCATTTAAGCAGGTGGTTACCCGGTTTGGGCAGCAGGGAAAACGCGCGCACGAGGTGGCGCACGCGCGGGCGGACCGGCGCGTGTCCCCGGAAATGGCGCGGCCCGATCTGTCCGTGAGCAGCGAGCAATCCATCGAGCGCGTGGATGCGGCGGCATTCGTGGCCCGGCAATTGGCCGCGCAGTTGCACGTGCGGTTGGCGGAGGCGGAAGTGGTGTGCGTGCGCCTGCGCGTGGTGGCGGAGCTGGCCACTGGTGAAACCGTGGCCCGGGTATGGCGCACGCACGAGGCGTTGACGGAGCAAGCGACCGCGGACCGGGTGCGCTGGCAGCTGGATGGGTGGCTTACGGCGGCGCGCTCGAGTGGCAAGGACGGCGCCGCGATCGTGCGGCTGGTGCTCGAGCCGGTGGAGGTGGCTAGGCCGCAGGCCGATGGCCTCTGGGGCGGGGATACCTCGCAGGAACAGGTCAAGCGGGTGATTTCGCGCGTGCAATCGCAGCTGGGCATAGACCGCGTCTTGCAGCCGCGGGCCGCCGGTGGCCGTGGGGTGGCCGAGCGCATCGAGTACGTGCCCTATGGGGAGCAGCGCGATGCCACGCCGCAGGGCAGCTGGCCGGGCAGGATTCCCGCACCGCTTCCCGCGCGCCTAGGCGGCGGGCCGAACCACCCGGCCGCGCGCATTCGGCTTATCGATGCCGCCGCGCGGGACGTCATCGTCACCGCTGAGGCCCTTCTATCCTCTGTGCCCGTGGCGCTCGGGTGGGGCGCGCACCGCTACCGCGTTATCGGCTGGGCTGGCCCGTGGCCGGTGGATACGCAGTGGTGGACTGAAAAGCCGCAGCACGCGGCGCGGTTACAAATTGTGGGCCAGGCTGAGCGGGAGCAACGCCAGCGCGCCTGGCTTTTAGTGTGGTCAGAGGGGCGCTGGCGCGTGGAAGCGACGTATTAGGAGCGAATATCTACCACGAGGCGCGTGGGATTTTCTAGCACCTGCACGGAATAAGGCTTGCGCTGGTTCATGCCGATGACAAACTGGCTGCGGCCCTCGTAGGTGCGGCCGTTGACCACTTGGGTAATAACGCCGCCGGCAGGTGCCTCGACGATGCCAATGCGCGGCTCGTCGATGCCTGCCTCAAACGGATAGACCACGCCATCGATATTGACATTGAGCGCGGTATCGCCGGCATAGTTAATGGGTTGGCCAGAGCCTTGCTGCTTGGGATTATCGGCGTAATCCACGAACCAGCCCGGGGAACCCTCGCCCTCGAGCTCGAAGACGGCGCGCTCAAAACCATCGTGCTGGCCCACGCGCACCTTGGTCACCACGAGCTGCGAAGGGGCCTCGGGGCGCAGCGTTTTCATGCTCATATCCGCCTCACCCAGCGGGTTGATGTGCGAGTTTCCCACAGAGGCCGCCATGGTGGTGTCATCCGCTGATTCGGTGCTGCAGCCGGTGAGGAAGGCTGCGGCGGCAAGCAGGAGCGAGAGGCGGGCTTTATACATGACCACTAGAGTATAATTTCCAGTAATTGCTGCCTAGCGTTGGGGGCAGATCTTGACCGAATTGTTGCCAAATATGTGAGCTGAGTTGCAGACGGGATAGGCTAGGGAATATGACCGATTTCTGTTCAGATTACCAGGTGGAACCGCTGCCCGGCACGGCGAAAAAAGAGTCCGTATTTGTCCTCTTTGAGTGGCCCGGCGGCTGGTCGCGCGATGTGCTTGATGGCGATACTTTTGGCCCGGAGCTTACGGCCCAGCTGAAGAAAAAGCTCAAGGGCCTGGCCGGGCTGCAATTGATTCGCCGTCCCGGCCGCGATGGCCGCCAGATCGGCACCATGCACCGGTGCTACCTGGTGTGGGCCGAGCAGGGCGTGATGGAATTGGTCCTTTTGACCGGTCCGGAAAAGATCCTGGACCTGGATCTCACTGCGCCGGGTCGCAACGGGGGAGGATCCCTCGATACGCCGCTGGTTTTGGTGTGCACCCACGCTAAGCGCGATAAGTGCTGCGCCGTGAAGGGCCGGCCGCTCGCCGCGGAGCTGGTGGAGGATTACCCGGATATGGTGTGGGAGACCTCGCACACGAAGGGGCACCGCTTCGCGCCCTCGGTCATGCTCATGCCCTGGGCCTATTCCTTTGGCCGGATGAATAAGGAAGCCGCCGCGCAGATGATTGCGGCGGCGGCGCAAGGAAAGTATTTCTACCCGGTCAATCGCGGGCGCGGCATCTTCGGCCCGCGCGGCCAGGTGGCGGAGTTGGCGGTAGCGCGCGAGCTTATCGATGCCTCCGAGGACCTCTACTATGGTCAGCTCCACGCAGAAGACGAAAAGCAGGGCCCCGTGGTCACGCATGCCGATGGCCGGCGGTGGAGCGTGACGCTCGAGCAGCGCGCCGTGGAAGGAGTGGTCTCGTCCTGCGGCGACGCGCCCAAGACCGGCAAGGCGCTTGTGGCCACGGGCGTGGAGCTTATTAGCGGCGCATAACCTTGGAGGAGAGCCAGTTGCCGAAGAACTGCGCGGCCTGCACCAGCACGATGATGATAAGCGTGGCCACGACGGTGACTTCCCACTCGAAGGCGCGGTAGCCGTAGACGATGGCGAAGTCACCCAGTCCGCCGCCGCCGACGTAGCCGGCCATGGCGGACATATCCACGATGGCGATAAAGAGGAAGGTATAGCCCAGAATCAGCGGGCCGAGGGCCTCCGGGATAATCACGGAGGTAATGATCTTCCACGGTGAAGCGCCCATGGCGCGGGCGGCCTCGATAACGCCTGGGTCGATGGCCACGAGGTTTTGTTCCACCACGCGCGCCACGGAGAACGTGGCGGCGATGACCATCACGAAGGTGGCCGGTTCACGGCCGATGGACCCGCCCATCACGGCGACGGTGAGCGGCTGCGCAAACGCCAGCAAAATAATAAACGGGATGGGGCGAACGAAGTTCACCAGCAGGTTGACCACCAGGTAGACGGCCTTATTTTGCAGGATGCCGCCCGGGCGGGCGGTGTAGAGCAAGATGCCGAGCCCCAGGCCCAGAATGCCGGCGACGACGAGGGTGGTCGAGACCATGATGAGGGTGTCGACGATGGCATCGACAAGCGATCCGCCCAAGCGGTCCCAGTCGGCGGCGGCGAGATAGTTGACGTTCATCGTTCAATCTCCTCAATTTGAGTGGTGGCAGATAGGGCGCGGTAGAACTCTTCGATGGCGGCGTCGTTGCCGCTCAAGCGCACGGTGAGCTTGCCAAAGGAGTGCTGCTGCAAGGTGGTAATGCCGCCGTGGACGACGGCGATGGATACGCCCGCATCCTTCAGCTTGGCCGCGGCGCCGAAAAAGCCGGATTCCTCGGTCAGGTTGATGGTAAACAGGCGGCCTTCGTGGGCGAGCAGGTCATCGGTTTCCACCACGTCGGGCTCATTGCGCAGCGAGGTGGCGACGAACTTGGCGGCCACGGCGGTCTGGGGATTGGAAAAGACCTGGTAGACGCTGCCTTGTTCCACGACGTGGCCATTTTCCATCACCGCAACCTTATCCGCGATGGAGCGCACGACCTCCATTTCGTGGGTGATGACCACGATGGTGATGCCGAGCTCCTTATTCGCCCGGCGCAGCAGGTCGAGGACCTCCTGCGTGGTGGTGGGGTCGAGGGCGGACGTGGCTTCGTCGGCAAGCAGCAGCGACGGATTCGTGGCCAGGGCGCGCGCGATGCCCACGCGCTGCTTCTGGCCGCCGGAAAGCTGCTCAGGGTAGCTTTTCCCCTTATCTCCCAGGCCAACGAAATCCAGCAGCTCCTGCACGCGCTGTTGGCGCTCGCGCTTGCCGATGCCCTGCAGCTGCAGCGGGTACTCAATATTGCCCGCCGCAGTGCGGGAGTTCATGAGGTTAAACTGCTGGAAGATCATGCCGATATTGCGGCGGATGCCGCGCAGCTTCTTTTCGGACATGCCGACGATATTTTGGCCATCGAGCAGCAATTCGCCGGAGGTGGGCGTATCCAGGCCGTTGATCATGCGGACCAGGGTGGATTTGCCGGCGCCGGAGTAGCCGATGATGCCGATGATCTCGCCGGAATCGACGGTCAAGGAGACATCGTCAAGAGCTTTGACCTCGGCCTTTTTCTGCTGGAAGACCTTGGTGATATTGCGGAACTCGATGCGAGTGCCGTTCTGGGTGGAATCTGCCACGGGTTGCGTCCTTAGTGAGGAAGTGCCAAACCCCGCCGGGGTGAAAACCGGCGGGGTAGAAGGCAAGGGTGATTAGTCCAAATCTGCTTCGAGCTTGTCCAGGATTTCCTGGAGTTCTTCTGGGGTGCGCTCGACCTCGACGGAGGTGCCTGCGGAGTCCTCGTCGACGCCCTTTTGTACCGCATCGGAGTGCCAGAGCTCGGCGAGCTTCTTGATGTCCTCGTTATCGGCGTCTTCCTCGCGAACGGCAAAGACGTTGATATAAGGCTCTGCCTCTTCGGAGTTCGGATCATCCTGGAAGACGGCGGTGGCCGGATCGATGCCGGCGCGCTCCAGGAAGGAGTTATTGATAATCGCCGGGGTGCCCTCGCCGTGCGCGGATGGGGTCTGAGCGGCATCGACCGGCACGACCTTGACCTTGGACCTCTTCTCATCGATGTCCAGCGGGGTCGGGGTGATAAGTCCGTCCTTCTTCAAGGTGATAAGGCCAGCCTGGACCAGCACGTTGATGGCGCGGCCCTGGTTGGTGGAGTCATTCGGGATGGCAACTTCTTCACCCTCGATGCCGTCGAGGGAGTCGTGGCCCTTCCAGAACAGCGCCAGCGGCACGATTTCGGTGGCGACGATGGGCACCAGGTTGGTGCCGTTGCCGTGGTTGTACTCAGCCAGGAACTTTAGGTGCTGGAAGTTATTGGTATCCAGCTCGCCCTGGTTCAGGGCCTGGTTTGGGGTGTTGTAATCCGAGAAGGACTTGATGTCGATGTCGTAGCCGGCGTCCTTGGCTTCTTGCTCAAAGGCAACCCAGGCCTGCTTTGCATCATCGGTGGTGCCAACGGTGATGGTCTTGTCATCATCTGCGTCGGAGGAGCAGGCCACGAGGCTGGTGGCGGCGACGGTAACGGCGGCGGTAGCGGCCGCTGCGCGACGAATCTGCATGAGGTCCCCTTACATGTAGGAGTTGAAATAAATTGACCGTTTAGCAATCTAGCAATAAGCGAACCGCTTTGTCTATTGAACGCGTCTCATTGCGCCGGGTTGTATAGAACACTAATTCGACATTACTCTGTGAAGGGTGAAATTTAATGGTGGAAAGGCGCTGCCGTGGTCGCGTTTAGAAAGGATACTATCTGGCAAGGACACTGCCGCGCCCGTCGCCGTACATCACCTCGGTGGCGGCGATGAGTCTGTCCAGCGTTGGCACTCCGCCGTGCCCTTTGCGGAGCTGCACGCGGTAAGCTCTTATAGCTTTCTCGACGGTGCCGCCGAGCCGGAAGAACTGGTCGCCCGCGCCCTAGAGCTTGGCCTCGAGGGGTTGGCCGTTGTGGATCGGGATGGCTTCTACGGCCTGATGAAATTCGCGGAAGCCGCAGCTAAGGCCGGACTTCCGGCCATGTATGGCGCGGAGCTTTCCCTTGCGGAGGCCCCAGTGACCGTGCTGGCGCGCACGCCGGAAGGCTATCGCCGCCTCTCGCGCCTTATCGCCCGTGCACGGATGGATGCCGGGGAGAAGGGGAGTGTCGCGTACCCGCCCCTAGACGCCGTGGCGCGCGAGCTGGAGGAAGAGTGCTTTTTCCTGCTGGGGTGGGAGGCTATACAAAAAATCGATCACGTTCTCGAAAGAATAAAAATAGACAGCATAGTTCTCGAATATGCGTGCACAATGTCTCCCGAAGATGCGGATCACCACGGTTTTCTGGATAAGTACAATAATCTCCGCGCCATCGCAACCGCTCGACCTGCGGCAGCAACGCGCGACCAGGTAAGGCTCGCCGCCGCTAAACGCGCCTTGGCGCACCGTCAATCCTTAGAGGAAGCCGCACCGGATGCCCACCCGATGGGCGCAGGCTGGATGCGCTCCGGCGAGCAGATGGCCCAGTTGCTTCCCGGCCGGCCCGAGCTTATCGCCGAAACCGTGCACCTTGCCCGCGAGTGCTCCTTTACCTGGGGTGCCCTTGCGCCCAACCTGCCGGACTTTGTCGTCCCAGAGGGGCACACCGAGATGAGCTGGCTCGAACACGAGGTGTGGCGGCGCGGTAAAAAGCGCTACGCCTCGCGCCCGCCCGAAATACAGGCCAGGGCGAAAAAGCAGATGCGGCACGAGCTGGGCATCATCAAGCAGCTGGGCTTTCCGGGCTACTTCCTCATCGTCTGCGACCTGGTGGATTTTTGCCGCCAGGAAAATATCCTGTGCCAGGGGCGCGGCTCGGCAGCCAATTCCGCCGTCTGCTTCGCGCTGGGCATTACCAACGCCGAGCCCATTTCCGCGCAGCTGCTCTTCGAGCGCTTCCTGTCGCCGGATCGCGATGGCCCGCCCGATATCGACATCGACATCGAATCCGGCCGGCGCGAGGAGGTCATCCAATACGTCTATCGCACCCACGGCCGCGACCGCGCCGCACAGGTGGCTAACGTCATTACCTACCGCCGCAAGGGTGCTACCCGCGACGCCGCCCGCGCGCTGGGCTACCCGCAGGGCTCGGCCGATGCGTGGTCGAAGGGCATAGCCGAGCTGCCTGCCGATGTCTCCTTACTCGCCGAGCAATTCCTCGACCAGCCGCGCCACCTCGGCATCCACTCCGGCGGCATGGTCTTATGCGACCGGCCAATCGCGGACGTGGTGCCGATGGAATGGGCCCGCATGGAAGGCCGCTCCGTGCTGCAGTGGGATAAGGACGATTGCGCCGCCGCCGGGCTGGTGAAATTCGATCTGCTTGGCCTCGGCATGCTGGAGGCGCTGCACCACATGATCGATGCCGTGCGCGCCACCACCGGCCGTGAGGTGCGCCTGTGGGAGCTCGACTTAGCCGAGCCCGCGGTCTACGACATGCTCTGCCGCGCCGATGCCGTCGGCGTCTTCCAGGTGGAGTCCCGCGCGCAGTTGGCCACGCTGCCGCGGCTCAAACCGCGCTGCTTCTTCGACCTCGTGGTGGAGGTCGCTCTCATCCGCCCCGGCCCCATCCAGGGCGGTTCCGTGCACCCCTACCTGCGCCGGCGCGATGGCCTCGAGCCCGTGACCTATGACCACCCGGTGCTGGAGAAATCGCTGGGCAAGACCCTGGGCATCCCGCTTTTCCAAGAGCAGCTGATGCAGATTGCGGTGGATGCCGCCGGTTTTACCGGCGCCGAGGCCGATGACCTGCGCCGCGCCATGGGTTCGAAGCGCTCGCCGGCCAAGATGGCCGCGCTGCGCAGCCGCTTTTTCGAGGGCCTGCGCGCCACCAACGGCATCGACGGCGAGGTCGCGGAGAAGCTCTGGGCCAAGATCACCGCCTTTGCCGCCTACGGTTTCCCGGAATCGCACTCGCAGTCATTCGCCTCGCTGGTGTATTTTTCCGCGTGGTTCAAGCACCACTACCCGGCGGAGTTCTGCGTGGGCTTGTTGCGCGCGCAGCCCATGGGCTTTTATTCGCCGCAGTCGCTCATTCAGGACGCCCGGCGCCACGGCGTGCGCGTGCTGCCGCTGAGCATCAACGACTCCGGCGCGCAGGCCAGGGCGCTGCCCACCGGCGAGATCCGGTTGGGCCTCAACCTCATCAAGGGGCTGGGGGATAAGGCCGCCGAGCGCGTGGAGGCCGCCGCGCCCTTTAGCAGCGTCTCCGATCTGTCGCGCCGGGCGGATCTCAGCGTGGAGCAGGTGGAGGCGCTGGCCACGGCGGGGGCGCTGGAGTGCTTGGGGTTGGAGCGTCGCCAAGCGCTTTGGCAGGCTGGCGTCGCCGCCACCGAGCGCGAGGGCATGTTGCCCGGTACCTCTGCGCTCGCCTCGCCGCACCTGCCCGGCATGTCGGCCTTCGAGCTGATGGCTACCGATGTCGCCGCCACCGGCGTCACCCACGATAAGCAGCCTATGGAGTTAGTTAGGGCCGCGCTTGGCGATGTCCTGCCTTCCTCCCACCTTCCCCACGTCCCCGATGGCACCCGCGTGCGCATCGCCGGCATCATTACGCACCGCCAGCGCCCGCGCACCGCCTCCGGCCTGACCTTTTTGGGCGTGGAGGACGAGACCGGCCTGATGAATGTGATGGTCTCGCCCGGGCTGTGGTCCCGGCAGAAGGTGCTCGCCCGTACCGCCCGCGCCCTTATCATCCGCGGCATCGTGCAAAATGCCACCGGCGCGGTAAGCGTGGTTGCAGACAAGCTCGAGCCGCTGGATTTTGGCGATTTCCTCTCGCGCGGCTCCCGCGATTTCCGTTAGTTTTCTCCGCATCGAAGCCCAAAAGCGGTGGCTAGGCCGAGAAAACATCGCCGGCTAGTACTAAGCGCCTGCGGTGAGTTAGTTATCCATTAGGAGTTCTTCCTATAGATTTCCGTGGACATAGGTCAAAGTTCTGCATAAACCCAACACTCTGACAAGGTTTTCTATTCCACTTCGAAAATATCGCCCGGCTGGCAGTCCAGCGCCGCACACAGTGCCGCAAGGGTGTTAAAGCGCACGGCCTTGGCGCGATTATTCTTCAGGACGGACAGGTTAACTGGGGTGATGCCCACCTCTTTGGCGAGCGCCGCTCCGGTAATACCGCGCTCCTCCATTATCCGGTCGAGGTGGCAGATCACCTGGGGTTCTTGCTCCTCAGACAAGGCCTTCAACCTCCTCTTCGAGCTTACTGCCGCGCTTGATGGCAACTGAGAAGAGCTGGAGGGTGCAGACAAAAAGGTAGGGCAGTGCAAGCTCGCCTAGTGAGGATCCGCTCTGGTTGGCCCACCAGTCAATGTCGAGCTGCGAGGAAGCCCAGTTATTGCCCATACCTTCGAGTGGGAAGCGTCCGATAAACCAGACAAGGATTCCGATGGTCATTCCGTTAAGAAAGCGGATGTTTTTCGTATTGAAAACCTGCCCACGAAGCATTGGTTTGACCAAGCGGTAGGCAAAGAACGCGATAATCAAGATTCCTGCAATCTTGACGACGAGCCCCGCAGTGAGCATCCAGAATGGCCCGCCGTCGAGGTTGTGCTTGCTTAGGCCTTCCGGGACGGCCGCGCTCAGTGCGGTGGAAAAGCGTCCGGTGACAAGGTCGCGCAGGTAGGTGGGGCCGAGGATGATAATGGTGAACAGGCAGAGGGTGGCCGCCGCGGTAATTTCGCGGCGCTCAGTTTGGGAGGTGGGTTGCGGGGTGGTCATGACAATCCTTTCCGTCGATTCCTTATCGACTTTCGATGTTGTCGTAATTCGATAATATTGAATAACGATAAGTTGCATAAGCGCGCGAGTCCGATTGCTACAGTCAGTAGCTATGAGCGAAGAAATGAACCCCGTCTCGCCGCGTTTGGTGAAGGTGCGCTATATCCGTCACTTGGGCTGGACGGTTATTTCCGCCACGGCGGCCGCAGCGGCAGGGTACTGGTGGACCCCGTGGTTCTACTGGGCGGCGGGGCTCTTCGCCGTCCTCTTTTTCTGGCTGCTCTGGCTCATTCCGGCCCAGGTGCGCCGCATGGGCTGGTGCGAAACCGACGATGAGCTGCTCATTACGCGCGGCAAGCTGTGGCATTCTTTCACCGTTGTGCCCTACGGCCGCATCCAGTTCGTGGACGTGTCCGCCGGCCCCCTCGAGCGCGCCTTCGGGCTCAAGGAACTGCAGCTGCACACCGCCTCCGCAACCACGGACGCCACGGTGAAGGGCTTGGACGCCCCGCTTGCCGATGCCCTCCGCACCCGCCTTACCCACCACGCCCGCGAACGGATGAGCGGGCTATGAGTTACCACCGCGTCCACCGCTTGACCCCGCTGCTGCAGCTGTGGTCGGTCATCCTGGCCGTCATCGCGGCTTTTGCCTTAAACGTCAATATGGAGGCACTGCGCGGAATCTTTGCCTTCGTTACCGGCGAACACAGCGCCGCGGACCTGCGCGATATCGGCCTCGCCCTAGCCGGATTCATTGCAGTATGCGCGGTGGTTTGGCTCGTATCCGGCGTGTGGTGGCGCCAGATGGGCTACCGGCTGGGCGAGGAGGAACTCACCTTGCGCCGCGGGGTTATTTCGAAGCAGCAGCGCACGGCGCGCTATGACCGCACGCAGGCGGTTGACGTCGTCGAGCCCGTTATCGCCCGGCTCTTCCGGCTCGCGGCAGTGCGCGTGGAAACGGCCGGCGGGCAGTCGTCCGCCATCGAAATCGCCTACCTGAAAAAGCGCGATGCCGAGGCCCTGCGCGCCGAAATCCTCTCCCGCGTCCACGGCGAGCCGCACGCCGAGGAACCGGCTGAAGAACAGCCGGCCGAGGAAGAGGACAACGTCCTCATCCCCGAAATCCCCATCGCGCGTTCCCTGGCCGCAGCCGCCTTGCACGCGTCCACGATCGTCCTCCTTGCGGCCCTCGTCTTCCTCGTGGTCACGCCGATGTCCCTGACCATCACGCTGCCCATCCTTTTAGCCACCGTCCCGCGCGCCTGGAACGTGATTGACTCCTCGTGGCGCTATACCGCCAGCCTTGATGATGGCGTGCTCAATATCACCTACGGCCTAGCCGATCGCCGCCGCCAAAACATCCGCCTCGAGCGCATCCACGCCGTCCAGGTCACCCAGCCGTTCCTGTGGCGGCCCTTCGGCTGGTACGAAACGCGCGTGTCGGTCGCCGGCTACGGTGGCACGGCCAGCGGCGAGGGATCGGGGTCGACGCGGATCGTGCCCGTCGGCAAGCGCGAGCAAGCCCGGCAATTCCTGCCCGCCGATGCCGCCCCGACCTACGCCTCGCCCGCGCGAGCCAAATGGGTCTCGCCCATCGATTACCGGCAGCAAACCGTCGCGCTGGCCGGCGACTACGTCATCGTGCGCGCCGGCCGCTTCAACCGCCGCGTCCAAGCCATCGAGCTGCGCCACATCCAGGAACTCACCCTGCGCCGCGGCCCGATTTCCCAGCTATTCGGCCTAGCCACGGTGGAGCTCGATCTCGTACAGGGGCCCGTGAAGATGGCGGCGCGCAACCTCGCGCTTGTCGATGCCCACGCGCTGCTTAACCGCCTGCGCTCCCGCGACCTGCCAGAACTTACACCGCTCCCTTAAACCCCAGCTGACGCCAGGCCTCAAAGACCGCGGTTGATGCGGAGTTGGAGAGGTTCATCGAGCGCCTGGCCGGGACCATCGGAATGCGCACCTGATCGGTGATGCGCGGATGGTTGACATGCTCATCCGGCAGACCGGTCGGCTCCGTGCCGAAGAGCAGAACGTCGCCGTCCTGGTACTCCACGTCTGTAAACCACTTATCCGTATGCGTGGTAAACGCGAAAACGCGCGCGCCGGGCAGCGCCTCCATGCACGCGTCGAAATCCTTATGAATCTGCACATCTGCCAGGTCGTGATAGTCCAACCCGGCGCGCTTTAGGTGCTTATCGTCAAAGTTAAACCCCAGCGGCTCAATCAGGTGCAGGCTCGCGCCCGTTACCGCAGCGGTGCGAATGGCATTGCCGGTATTGGTGGGAATGACGGGATTATCAAAGACGATGTGCAGCTGGCTCATGCCTTCAGTCTAGGATGGGGGCTATGAGCGCTACCAAACTAGATGGCACCTTGTACCGTGACGAGATTTTTGCGGACCTCGCCGAGCGCGTGGCCGCCCTGAAAGACAAGGGGATAACCCCTGGCCTGGCCACCGTTCTGGTGGGCGAGGACCCAGGCTCCCAGTCCTATGTAAAGATGAAGCACCGCGATTGCGAAAAGTTGGGTATTAATTCCATCCGCAAGGACCTGCCGGCGGATATTTCGCAGGAGGAGCTCGAGGCGGTCATCGATGAGCTCAATGCCGATGACGCCTGCACCGGCTACATCGTCCAGCTCCCGTTGCCCAAGCACCTGGATGAAAACGCCATTCTCGAGCGCATCGATCCCGAAAAAGACGCCGATGGCCTCCACCCGGTCAATCTGGGCAAGCTCGTGCTTAACGAGGAAGCCCCGCTGCCGTGCACCCCGAATGGCTGCCTGCACCTGCTGCGCCGCTTCGGCGTGGAGCTGAACGGTGCCAAGACCGTCGTCATCGGCCGCGGCGTGACCGTTGGTCGCCCCATTGGCCTGATGCTGACCCGCCGCAGCGAGAACTCCACCGTTACCCTGTGCCACACCGGCACGAAGGACCTCGCCGCCGAGACCCGTGAAGCCGATATCGTCATCGCCGCTGCCGGCCAGCCGCACATGCTCACCGCGGACATGATTAAGGAAGGCGCCGCGCTTCTCGATGTCGGCGTGTCCCGCGTCGACGGCAAGCTCACCGGCGATATCGCCCCCGACTGCTGGGATAAGGCCGGGTACGTCTCGCCCAACCCAGGCGGCGTCGGACCGCTCACGCGCGCCTTCTTGGTACGCAACATCGTTGAGCGCGCGGAAAAACTGGCGTGAATTTAGACAATCCCCACGACGCGCACCTGACACCGTCCCCGCTGCCTGCCTCCGCGCAGTGGGTGGCCATCGGGCTCTTCATCGCCGGGGTAGCCTTGTCCGGCGGCTACGCCATTTTCGAGTATTGGCGCAGGGCTACCTTCTTGCTCGGGCTTGCGCTGCTGTGGCTGACGGTGGTGCGCCTGACGTGCGATTCGAGCCGCGTCGGCGTGCTGGCGGTGCGCTCGCGCCGCTTCGATGCCACGTTTACCGGCGTCATCGGCGCGCTGATGGCCTTTCTCGCCTACTCCGTGGACGCGCTGGGCAGTTAGTTATCCACAGGTGATTGTTTCAGTATCACCAATCTGCGGCGTGTCGCGTGGTTATCCACAGCCGCAGCACACTTGGCCTCGCGCCCGCCGCTACCCGCGGTTTAGGCTCGGGGCCATGATTTCGGATTACCTCGCAGCAATCAACTCCCCGATGGCGCTCATCGGGGAGTGCGCCGGGCTATCCGAAGCCGAATTGATAGACCGCGGTTTCAGCGATAAAGAGGCCGCGGAATTCGCGCGCTTGGCGGATACGTACTTTGGCAGGACATCGTTTAGCGCCAAGCAGCGCGCCGCCCGCACCACCGCGCTCCCGCTCGATGCGCTGAAAATCATTGAGGTGCACGCGCAGAAGCTGAAGACCCAGCGCGCGGCGTGGGCCCTGCGCGAGGAGCTGTGCCGACTCAACGTTTCTACCAGCGAGATAGAAAAGCGCGCCCGCCGCCGCGTCAAGGAGGAACGCACCCAGAAGCGCGCGGAGGGCGTCCGGCTCACCCGCCGCACCGATGACCTGTGGACGCTGACCATCACCGCGGAATCGGACTTGGTGGCCGAGATTAATAACCACGTCTCCACCGTGGACGATGCGCGCCGGGTCTTTGCAGAGGGCGCGGCTACCTCCACCATCACCACCAACGTGGTCCTGACCCTGGATGACATGGTGAAGGTCACCCACGGCGAGGACGAGGTCACCCTGCAGCTGACCAACGGCGCCACCATCACCGGTGCGCAGCTAGCGGAGCGCGCGCTTGCCGATGCCGGCCTCATCACCCTCATCCACCCCGTCACCGGCCCCGTGAACCTGTACCACACGCGCCGTCTGGCCACCTGGAAGCAGCGACAGATGGCGATGGCGGAAAATCCTGTGTGCCCGTGGCCTGATTGCCATATCCCTGCCGATGAATGCCAGGTTCACCACCTGCAACCGTGGCTGCTCGGCGGCGAGATCAATGCTGAGAACCTGACCATCGCCTGCAAGTATCACAATGCCGTCAACGACGATGACCCCAATGCCCCGCCCCGTCGTGGGCGCCTGGAGCGCCGCCCGCACGAAGGCATCGTGTGGCGCCCGCTCTGGGCCCGATAAAGAACATCGCCGAAGCCAGCGCAGTAAATGCTGCGCCGCTTCGGCGATCCTTGTATAAATTTCCTTGCCACCCAGCACGTCGCGCGGACCCCGCGACGACAAGCCATGCGTCAGGGTATGCCAGCTCGATGGCCACCTGCGCGCTGCTCATCTCAGCCCCGCCTGACCACTCGGCAACCGCAAGAAGTTGTGTCTGGGGCCGAGTGTCCGTGCGCAGGTGGGGATGGCTAGATGGCGTAGTCGATGGTGCTGTCCACGTCCAGCGGGTGCGGTTGGGACAGGGTGAGGAAGTTGCGCAGGATGCGGTCCATCTGGCGCGATTCCGTGAGGAATGCATCGTGGCCAACGGGTGAGACTACCTTCGCCATGGCTAGCAGGTTGCCCAGGTTGCGCGAGAGGTGTTCCTGCTGGTGATACGGATAAAGGATGTCCGTGTCGACGCCCACGACCATGGTCGGCACCTGTGAAGAACCGAGCGCGCGGTTCAGGCCGCCGCGGCCGCGGCCGATGTCGTGGCGGTTGAGGGCCTCGGTAAGCGTGACATAGGAGCCGGCATCGAAGTGATCCGCTAGCTTCGAGCCCTGATAATCAAGGTAGGAATTCACGGCGAAGCGCTGGTCGTGGCGGCGGTAAGGCCCCAGCGGCTCTTCGCCGGTTTGGGCCTGAACACCAAAGCGCTCATCGATTTCCTGCTCGCCGCGATACGTCAAGTGCGCGATGCGCCGCGCTGCCGCCAGGCCCTCGCGGGGGCGCTGAGAGGAGGAATAATAGTCGCCGCCGTGCCAGAAGGGATCGCGTTCAATCGCGGAAATCTGCGCCGACTGGATACCAATCTGCCACGCGGAGGCGCGCGCGGAGACGGCAATAACGCACGCGGCATCGACAGCCTCGGGATACATCAGCGTCCATTCCAAGGTGCGCGCGCCACCCATGGAACCGCCGATGATCGCATGCACGCGCGTTATCCCGAGCTCTTCCAGCGCCTTTTTCTCTGCGGCTACCAAATCGCGAATAGATAGCGCCGGAAAGCGCGATCCCCAACGGCGGCCATCCGCATGCGGGGAGGAGGGGCCGGTGGAGCCATTGCAGCCACCGAGTGCGTTCATGGCGATAACGCACCACTTCGTCGTATCGAGCGCCTTGCCTGGGCCAATGAGATCGCACCACCACTCGGCAACATCAGCATTGCCGGTCAGCGCGTGTTCCACCAGGATGACGTTATTCCCGCCGTGCGGATCGCCGAGGAAATGGCCGAAGCGGTGGTAGGCGATGTGGGCATCGGAAAGCGTGGCGCCTGCTTCGGTGCGAAAATTGCCGATACTTATACAGCTCATGCCAGTGCGTTAAATCCCAGTTCGAGGTCAGCAATGATGTCGTCGATATCTTCAATGCCCACGGACAATCGGATGGTGGACTGCGCAATACCCGCCGCGGCCAGGGCGGCATCATCGGACTGCGAGTGCGTGGTGGTCGCCGGGTGAACCGCCAGCGAGCGGGTATCGCCGATATTGGCGAGGTTGGAGTGGAGTTTCAGGGCATCGATAAACGCCCATGCTTCCTCGCGCCCGCCGTCAATATCGAAGGACAGCACAGAGCCGGTGTAGGAATAGCCCAGCTTCTCCTTGACCTTCTTATACGGCGAGGAATCCAGGCCGGCGTAGTTGACCTTTGTCACCTTGGCGTGGCCTTCCAGGTACTCGGCCACGGCCTGGGCGTTGGCATTGTGCTTGTCGATGCGCAGCCCTACCGTCTCAATGCCGTTAAGCGTCAGCCATGCATTGAACGGGGAAATGGCGGCGCCGGTATCGCGTAGCAGGCCGGCGCGGGCCTTAAGCGCGAAGGCGGGGGCGCCAAGATCGGCGTATTTTAGGCCGTGGTAGGCCTCGTCCGGGGTGACGAAGTAGGGGAATACTGGCTTGCCGTCGCGCTCGACGGTCCAGTCGAAGGAGCCGCCATCGATAATCGCGCCGCCCACGGCAGAACCGTTGCCGGTGTAGAACTTCGTGGTCGACACCACGACGATGTCCGCGCCCAAGTCGAGCGGGCGGGCCAGCGCCGCGGTGGCGATGGTGTTATCCACGATGAGCGGGACCTGGTTAGTGTGGGCGACCTCGGCGATGGCTGGGATGTCGAGGACATCGGCTACCGGGTTGCCAAAGGTCTCGCCGTAAAAGGCCTTGGTATTGGGCTGCACGGCGTCCTGCCAGGATTGGGGATCGTCCGGGTTTTCTACGAGGGTGACGTCGATGCCAAGCCGCTTGAGTGTGACGGTAAAAAGCGTGGAGGTGCCGCCGTAGAGGCGCGGGGAGGTAACGATGTGATCGCCTGCCGAGGCGAGGTTGAAAATGGCCGCAGTCTCTGCGGCCTGGCCGGAGGCAAAGGCTACGGCGGCCACGCCGCCTTCAAGGGAGGCCAGGCGCTCTTCCAGCGCATCCTGCGTTGGGTTGGTCAGGCGGGTGTAGATGGGGCCTGCATCGGAGAGGTTAAAGCGGTTCGCCGCGTGCTCGGCGTCATTAAAGACGTACGAGGTGGTTTGGTAAATCGGCACGTTGCGGGAGTTGTGCGCACCGTCGAGGTTTTGGCCTGCATGAACGGAGCGGGTGGCGAAGGACCAGTCTGCGTTGGAGTTATCGTATTTCGTCGTCATGCCACGCAAGACTAGACCAAGCGGTATGTAACGTACAGCACCCCGCTGCGAAACCGCAGGGTAGTCAGAGAATAAAAATAGACTAAGCGGTAAATTTCTCGCCTGGATTTAGCCGCTTATAGCCCTGTACTCCGGCTTTGGTGAGCATGGTGTCGAAGGCGGTGCGGCCGACATCGGAAAGCACGGCGTCATGGATGGGAACCGTGACCGCGGCACCGACGCGCTGGGCATAATCGGCGGCCTCAGCGGCCTTCACCCAGGGTCCAGCGATGGGCAGGAGCAACACGTCGGCCGGGTGATCGATGTACTGATCGCCCGGGTGGAGCAGGCCGCCCAAGTAGTAGCCCACGTTGACCGGCCGCGGAATATTCGGATGAATCAGCGCGTGCCGCCCGCCGAGCACCTCGATGTCCTGCCCCGCGACGGTGATGGTCTCGCCGGGTGAGACCGCGGTGCCGCGCCCCAGCTTCTCGCAGACCTCGGCAGGGCCCCAGAGCGGGGCATCGGGAAGCCGGTCCGGATCCAGGTGATCCGCATGCGCGTGGGTAATGAGCACCGCATCGGCATCGGGGATAGTCGGCGTCATTGTTCCGGGATCGATAAGGATGCGCCCGCCTGGTGCCTCGACGGCGACGCAGGCGTGGCCAAGCAGACTAAATTCCATACGCCCCAGCTTAACCGAAGGTAAACGAGTAAAGCTTTAGTCCTTCGCTGACCTCGAGCTCGATGGTCTCCGACATTTCCTCTCCCTTGACCAGGTCAATCGTGCCATCCTCGTGGATGGGGAATTCCTCGGTATCGCCGTTTCCGCGGTGCAGGGTAACGGTGCCTTTCCCGGAGACCACCAACTGTACCCATGCGGCGTGATAGTTCAGGCGAAGCCGGGCGTTGTCGCCCGCAGTAATGGGCTGGTCCTCCAGCGTCCACGTCCCACCCAGCGAATACTGGCCCGGTTTCGGCTCGCCGAGCTCAAAATCGTGGGTTCCGGGGCGGTAACCGTTGTTGTCGAAATAACGAGCCCGATCCGTGCCCAGGTAGGTTTCCGGATTGCGCTCCGAGGCCCCTGTGTAATCGCTTCCTTCCAACGGCTCGGGTAGCGCAACGCCGGGGTCGCGCTCGGGCAAAAGCTCACGAATGTGGCGCTCGGTGGCGGCGTAATCGCCCTCGCCGTGGTGGGTTTCGCGCACAGTACCGTTGCTGTCTACCAAGTAGTGCGCCGGCCAGTAGTGGTTGTCGAATGCCTTCCACGTGGCGAAGTCGTTATCTTGGGCGACCGGATAATTGATGCCTTGCTCCTTGGCGGCCTTGCGGACGTTGGCGGCCTCGCGCTCGAAGGCGTACTCGGGCGCGTGGATTCCCACGACCTCGAGTCCAAAGTCCTTGTAGTGGTCGTAGATTTTGGTGATGTGCTCGTTGTTGCGCTGGCAGTTGATGCAGGCATAGGCCCAGAAGTCGATGAGCGTTACCTTCCCATTTGTGCGGGGATCTACGGGCTCGTCGGTATTAAACCACCCGGTCAGGCCCTGGAACTCGGGTACGGGGGTGCCCTCCGCGCTTGCCGATGTCTCCCCCTTCCACTCCACACTCGGCAGCTTCTTTTGCAGCCACGTCGGCACGCCTGCGGCAATGGCAATCGCCATGGCGATGACCAAGATGCCGGCGGTGATGCGGAGGGGGCGTTGGTGGCGTCGGAAAGCGTCAACGCGTTTGCCGGCCTCGTTGCCGCCAAGGGCGAAGGCAAGAAGAGGGATGGCGACGCCAGCCGCGAAGGACAGGCAGAGCACAAGGATATGGGCGTCGATCTGGCCGGTAGCCCCGGCGACGGAAATCGTCGCGAGGACCGGCCCGGCGCAGGGGACGAAGATGACGCCCATGGCCAGGCCCACGGCGAATCCTCCCTTATCGCGCGCCTTGGCTTGCAGCCCGCCGGCGTGTGGCAGTTTCTGGAAGGGCCATTCGAGTATTTCTTGCACCTTGGGGAAAATCATGCCGAGGCCCACGAGGATGAGTAAGACGACGCCCACCTTCCACACGATGTCGGCGGGCAGATGCAGGGCGTTGAGAACCGTAGTGGCGAAAAGCGTCACGAGGGTGAAGCTAGTGACCAGCCCACCTACTACCTGCCAAGGCCGCCGGCGCGAGCCGCCGCTGACCGCGACGACGAGGGGTAGAACCGGCAGGATACACGGGGAAATTCCCGTGATGAGGCCACCGGTAAACCCGATAAACAGTGTCTCTAGCATTCGTTGTGTCCTCCGAAATGTCGGTGCAGTGATATATCAACCAATTCGGAGTCGGGGCGAGAATGGATTGCTGGAAAGTTTTCCAATCCGTTTACGCTTACCGCTCCGAATGGGTGGATAGAGGGCCGGAAAAGCCGGCCCGCGACTACAAGGAGAACCCTCATGAAGAAGATCATTTCCGCCGCAGCTGCCCTTGCTATCGCCGCCGGTAGCCTGGCTGCCTGCAATAACGAGGACTCGAAGTCTGGGGAGACCTCGTCTGAGATGATGACCCCGTCGTCCGAGATGATGGCGCCTGAATCGGACAGCATGGACAAGGACTCCATGAAAAGCGACGAGATGATGGCGCCGTCGTCTGAGATGGCGCACTAATTCGCCGTTATGCCCGCCCGACTGCTGGAGGTAAACTCACACCCTGTGTCTACGCTCACTCCCGACGACCACGCGCGATTAAACCGCCTCTTGACGGCGTCCGCCGCGGGGGATAAGCGTGCCTTCAGCCAGTTCTACGACGCCCTCGCGCCGACCATTTACAGCGTCTGCCTGCACGTTCTGCGCAATCAGGCGTTGGCGGAGGAAGTGGCCCAGGACGTCTTTGTTGAGGTGTGGACTAAGGCCGTGCACTTCGATCCGGAGAAGGGGACGGCGCGTTCGTGGGCGGGGCGGATTGCGCATGGGCGGGCCGTCGATAAGCTGCGCAGCCATGTTGCCAGCGTGGAGCGGGATGACCGCGAAGCCGCGCTTGCCGATGCCGCCTTTCACCTAGACATCGAAGATGAAGCCCTCAGCAATGTGGAATCGCAGCGTTTGCGCGCGGCCGTCGACGAGATTGGCGAGCCGCACCGCACGGCCGTGATGCTTGCATTCTTTGCTGGATTAACCCGCGCCGAATTGGCAGAATCAACAAATGTACCGATTGGTACGGCGAAGACGCGCGTGCGCGATGGTGTGCAGAAACTAAAACTTATACTCGGGAAGGAGGGGAAATGAGCAACACTCACGAGTTTTCTGAAGCGGAGTTTGATGATTTCCTCGATTCCCTTCCTGAGATCGATCCGCCGCCCGAGATGAAGGACAAGGTGTTTTCCTCCCTCGATGCGGAGGCCGAGGTGGTGGAGCTGCCGCGCCGGCGCTGGCGGGCTTTTGTTGCGGTCCCCGCGGCCGCGGCCGTTTTGATTGCCGGTGTGGTGTTGTGGATTCCCCACCAGGATGGAGAAGACGCTGGTGAGGACAATACCGTGGTGGCAGAATCGCCTGGTAAGGAGTCCATGCACCACATCATGGAGGCCGACGACCTGATTCAAGGAAAGGCCGATGCCTCAGGCGCGCGGTTGGATATCGTGTCCTCGGCCTCGATGGGTAAATCCGGCGCGATGGTCGATGGCCAGCCCGAGCTGAAGGAAGGCATGGGCGCGCAGGTGTGGGCGATTTCCGAGGATAAAACGATGACCTCGGCCGGCGTCATCGGCCAAGACCCGCACGACGGTGTGTGGATGCCCTTTGAGAGTAATGCCGTCAAGGTCATGGTGACGGAGGAGCCCGCCGCAGGCAGTGCGGAACCTACGGGGCGCACGCTCGTCGAGGTGCGCCTGAGCTAGCGATCCTCGCTTGCGGATTCCTTTTCTGGCTTGCGCTGAAACAGGTACCAGATTCCGAGGATCGCGCCGAAGAGCAGGAGTGATGATGCGATGAAAACCATCGCGATCACCATTGTGCGGTGCGGATCGTTTAAGAAAATCATGCAGACGATGGCGGCGAGGAAAATCGCAGCGAAAAAAGTGATGAGCCAATTGCGCTTGGTGTGCTCTGCGAATGTCATGCATTAATTGTTACGGAAAAACCGGGGGTAAACAAGCTGGGTGGGAATTTTGGGGGCGGAACCCGGCTATATGGTGCACCGATTTTCCCAACAGTGCCCGCGTGAGGGCCGGCCGATGAGGGTGAATGGGGGTAGGGGTCTTCCGTTCGACTATTTAACACCGCTTTGTCCGTTCATAATGATGTATGTCGAACTCTCTACAACTGTGAAAAGGACACTTTATGGCCACCACCACGACTGGGGTTGAGGACCGGAAGAAACCGGTCCTCAAGGTGAGCAACGTGTGGGTGCAGGGCATCGCCCTCGTCATGATCTTTGGCTTTTTGGTCATGGGATTTTTGGCGTACCGCACCTATGACGCATCCATGCCGTTGCCGGAAAAGATTGTCTCCGAATCCACGGGCGAAACGGTCCTCACCAAGGACGAAATCACAAACGGCCAGGCGCTGTACCAGGCCCGCGGCCTGCAGCAATACGGTTCCGTGCTGGGGCACGGTGCCTACCTGGGCCCTGACTATACGGCGGAGTACCTGCGCCGCGCCCTCGACCATGCCCGCGAGGAAAACGACGCGAACGGTATCCCCGATTTCGTTGATTCCTCCGCCACTCCCGAAGAGGCCGTGGTAGAAGAATTCCGCACCAACCGCTATGACGAAGAAACGGGCGTGCTGGAGTGGACCGATAACCAGATTTCGGCGTTCGAGGCCAATAAGGACTACTACGCCCAGTACTTTGGCCCCGATTCCCACAACAGTGGCTTGCCGTCGGACTTTATTACCGATGAGCAAGACATCAATAACCTCGTAGGTTTCTTCGGTTGGACCGCGTGGGCTTCGGCGGCAGAGCGTCCGGGCCACGACTATTCCTATACCAATAACTGGCCGGCGGAATCGCGCGTGGATAACGGCCCGACCGCGGACCTTGTGGTGTGGTCGGTGCTCTCGCTCATCGCGCTCATCGGCGGTACCGGCCTGATCTTTGCGATTTACGGCCGGTGGTCCAAGTCCATCGGTTGGCATTCGGAAGAAGCGCCGAACCTGGACTTTAAGCAGCCGGGCGAGGTTGGGCTGACCAAGTCGCAGAAGGTGGTGGCTTGGTTCGTCCTGGTCATTGCGTTGCTGTTCTTGATCCAGGCGCTGCTGGGTGCGGCCAGCCAGCACTACCGCACGGAACTAACCGGCTTCTTTGGCATCCCGCTGCAAGAAATCCTGCCGTATAACGTCTCGCGCACCTGGCACGTGCAGCTTTCCCTCCTGTGGACCGCCGGCGGGCTCTTGGCGGCCGGCATCTTCCTGGCCTCGTTCGTGGGCAAGAAGGAACCGAAGAAGCAGGATTGGCTCGTATGGTTCCTGCTCGGCGCCATCGCGGTCGTGGTCTTTGGCTCCATGGCCTTTGAATGGCTTTCTACCATGGGCTACATCGAAGAGGGCACGCTATTTTCCCAGCAATGGGAATACCTGGACCTGCCGCGCTTCTTCCAGGTACTGCTTACCATCGGCATGTTCGTGTGGATTGGCATTATCTACCGACAGCTGCGCGGCCGCCTGAAAAACGAGCACAAGTCCAATATGCCGTGGCTCTTCTTCTTCGCCGGCCTGGCCATCCCAGCGTTCTACGCGGTGGGCAACTTGGCGGGATCGGAAACCCACATCTCCGTCGCAGAGTTCTGGCGCTTCTGGGTGGTTCACCTGTGGGTGGAAGACTTCCTCGAGCTATTTACCACCGTCATGGTGGCCTACGTCTTCGTCCTGCTCGGCGTGGTCCGCGAAAAGATTGCCCTGGGCATCATCTTCTTGGACGTCATCCTCTATTCCACCGGTGGCGTGCTGGGCACGATGCACCACCTGTACTTCTCGGGCACCCCGGTCGAGCACATGGCCCTGGGCGCATTCTTCTCGGCCGCCGAGGTCGTGCCGCTGACCCTGTTGACCGTTGAGGCATGGACCTTCATGCAGCTGGGCTCCCGCCAACGCGCCTCGGGCGAGCGCCCCTTCCCGCACCGCTGGGCAGTCATGTTCCTGGTCTCCGTCGGTTTCTGGAACTTCTTGGGCGCGGGTATCTTCGGCTTCCTCGTCAACCTGCCCATCGTCTCCTACTACGAAATCGGCACGGCGCTTACCGCAAACCACGCCCACGGAGCGATGATGGGCGTCTACGGCTTCCTGGCCGTGGGTCTGTCGGTCTTTGCGCTGCGCTACCTCATCCCCAAGGATAAGTGGTCCGATAAGGCCATGGGCTGGGCTTTCTGGCTGCAAAACCTGGGCCTGTTGTGGATGGTGGTCATTTCGCTCCTGCCGCTGGGCATCATGCAGCTCTACGAATCCGTCGGATCGGGCTACGTGGAAGCGCGGTCGCTGGGCTATATTACCCAGCCCGGCAACTTCATCATGGAATGGCTGCGCCTGCCTGGCGATGTCATGTTCCTCCTCGGCGTCCTGCCCTTCCTCTGGATGGCGCTGCGTGGCGTGCTCTACAAGAAGGAGATCCCAACGGTGGAGGAGCACCCAACCAACCCGCTGTTTAGCATCATCACCCCGGACGAGGACGACCACGCGGGCGAGGTCCCCGTGGGTTCCTCGGTGGGGCTGGTTTCGGGCGGCAAGGGGCGCGTCGACAAGCGCAGCTCCACGGGCCGGCGCTACGGGTACATCGATGAGCGCGGTGCCTTCGTTGAGGAGGAAGATCCCGACGCCGAGCGCGGCGATTCCGCCACCGCGCCGCGCCAGGAATTTGAATCGCGCACCAAGTGGGGCGGTACCTACCGCTCGGATAAGAAGGACGACTAATGCCGGGTGCATTTACCGTATTATCCGCGTGCTACGGGCTCTTCCTGCTCGCAGTGGCCTGGGTATTCGACCTGCTCGCGCAACAAACCGCCAACCGCACCATGTCCAACCAATCCGGCACGTTCCGGTACTTGGAAGACCACGATGCTTGGCGATGCCCCGAAGATCACTGGCTCTGGCCCTCCAGCTTCGACCCGGAAAACCGCGTCATGCGCTACCGTGCGAACCCGACCGTGTGCAATACCTGCCCGGTCAAGCAACAGTGCACGGTCTCGCACCACGGCCGAGAGGTCACGCGTCAGTTGGACCCGTGGCCGCACTCGGATTCGGGGCGCTTCCACCGCGGCATCGCGCTGGCAGTGGCGGCGATGGGCTACCTGCTGCCGCTGGCCTCGCTAATTAGCCACCATTCGCCATCGGAGGTGGCGTTGACGCTGGCCACGGTGCTCATCATTACCGGATTCGGCGTGTACCCGCTGGCCCGCCACCTGTGGAATACGCCCTCGAACGCGCCGCAGCTTGTGGTGCCGGAGATGGATAACCGCGAGGCGGAATTGGCCGCGCAGGTCGATCGCTATGGTTCGAAGTACGGAAAATCCACGCGCTATCGCTCGGTGCGTCAAGAACTGGAAGGGGAAGTCTAAGTGTCCGCTCCCGTATTCTGGCCGATCGTCATCGGCATCATTATCGCTCTCATCGGGGTGTTTTTGTCCTACTCGCTCAAGGTGATTAAGCAGTATGAGCGGGGCGTGACCTTCCGCTTTGGCCACCTGCGGCCGATGCTGGAGCCGGGGCTGCATTTCTTGCTGCCGGGCATCGATAAGCTGGAGCGCGTGGATTTGCGCGTGGTGACGCTGACGATTCCGCCGCAGGAAATCATCACTAAGGACAACGTGTCCGTGCGCGTGAATGCGGTGGTCATGTTCGAGGTCACCGATTCGAGCAAGGCGGTCCTCGAGGTAGAAAACTACGCCGTGGCCACCTCGCAGATTGCGCAGACCACCCTGCGTTCGCTTTTGGGGCGGGCAAGCCTCGATGATTTGCTGGCCCACCGCGAGGAGCTCAACGAGGACCTAGCGGCGATCATCAACGGCCAAACCGAACGGTGGGGAGTGCTCACCCGCATCGTGGAAATCAAGGACGTAGAGATCCCAGAGATGATGCAGCGCGCCCTAGCGCGCGAGGCTGAGGCGGAGCGCGAGCGCCGCGCCAAGGTCATTTCGGCCCACGGTGAGCTGCAGTCTTCCCGCGAGCTGCGCGAGGCAGCCGAGGAGCTGGGCAAGGCCCCGGCGGCGCTGCAGCTGCGCTACCTACAAACGGTGCTGGAGCTCGGCGCGGACCAAAACTCCACCATCGTCTTCCCGCTGCCCATAGACATCATGGGTGGGTTCATGGAAAACCTGGGCACCTTTAATAAGGGATTTAAGGAATTCAGCGAGAGCTTCTCGCAGGCGGTAAATACGGAAAAGCCTGCGGACTAGGTATTTAAGAATGCGGCCCCTGCTCAGCGGAGGGGCCGTTTTTCTGTGCCTCTCGAAGCTGCGCGATGGCCTGCGAATTCTGCTTAATATCATTGGAATTACGCGCGACCTGCACGATTAAATAAATGACACCGGCTATAAGTCCGATGTAGATAGCTAGCGGGATGAGCATGAGCAGAAGTTCGAGCGGGCCAAGCGTCATTCTTACGTCTTTCTGTGCGAGGGCATTTAAATTCAGGCTAACATTCGCGTTGCGCGGCGGCGACCGCGCTCAGGCTGTGGCGCAGGTCGTCATCGCTTAAATGACCAAAACCTAAAACGACGCCGTCTTCGGCGTCCACGCCGCCCCAGTATTCGCGCAGCGGGGTCAGCTTGATGCTGCGGGCGGCGGCACGCGGGACGATGGCCGGGTCGCACAGCAAAACCGCATGTAGACCGCCATTGATGGGCAGTAGGCGCGCGGCGGGGAGAGAGCCCAGGGCATCGGCCACGAGGTCGCGGCGGCGCTTATAGGTCCGGCGCATGCGGCCGGTGTGGCGCCGCAGCGCCCCGCTGGCCAGGTAATGGGCGAGCGCGGCCTGCGGGATGGTACCGACCGGCTGGCCAAAGATATCGCGCTGCTTGTCGATGCCCCCGCGCAGTCCATCCGGGACCACCACATAGCCACAGGCGATGGACGGCGAAATCACGGTGGAAAAGGTACCGAGCAACACGGTGCGCTCTGGGGCGAGCGCAGCGAGCGCGGGCAGCGGCTGACCCACGTAGCGCAGCTCGGAATCGAAGTCATCCTCGATGAGTAAAGCGCCGTTCTGGCGGGCCCAGGCCACGAGTTCGGCGCGGCGTTCGGCCGGCAGCGACGCGCCATACGGATACTGGTGGCTTGGGGTCACGATCAGCGCGTCAAGGTCGGTATCGGGCACGGTAACGCCATCGGCATCGGTGGGCACGTTTACCAACTCATGGCCAAGCGCTTGCGGAACGCGCCGCAGGCTGGGGTAACCGGGTGATTCGACGCCGACGCGCAGCGCGGTACCGAGCGTACGCAGCACTAAAGCGAGGCCATCGCGGGCACCGGCGGTAACGACGATGCGGCGCGGATCGACCCGGAGCCCGCGCATGTAGCGCAGGTGGTTGGCGATGTGGTGGGGGAGTGGAGGGGCATCGGAAAGCGGCTGGGCGGCGGCATCGCGCCAGGCGGCGCGCCATTCGGGGGTGATGATGCCGGCGGTATCGGGCAGACCGGGCGTCAGTTCCAGCAGGTTGGGCGCGGGAGTGGGCTGCGGCGCGGGCTCGGGGCGTGGCGGCGGGCTGTGGGGCAGGCGGGGATTGATGACGGTGCCGGATCCAACCTGGGCGCTGAGATAGCCCTCGGCTGTGAGCTGCTCATATGCGGTAACGACGCTGCCGCGGGAGACACCGAGCTGGGTGGCCAGCGCGCGGGTGGAGGGGACGGGCTCGCCGGGCAGCAGGGCGCCGGAGGTGACATCGGCACGCACGACGGCGGCGATTTGTACCGGCAGGGCGCGCGTATCGGCGGGGTCGAGGCGCAGGGGCATGAACACAGTATAAGTGGTACAACCCAACACGCGGGAAATGGTTCTTTACTTGTACCACTTGAGCAGGGCAGTATAGAGCGCATGACCGAAAACATTGCGACCACGCGCGTGAAACGTGGACTAGCTGACATGCTCAAGGGCGGCGTCATCATGGACGTCGTGACCCCGGAACAGGCGCGCATCGCCGAGGATGCGGGCGCGAGCGCCGTCATGGCACTTGAGCGCGTGCCTGCCGATATCCGCGCCCAGGGCGGCGTGGCCCGCATGTCCGATCCGGAGCTTATCGAGGGCATCGTCGACGCCGTATCCATCCCCGTGATGGCGAAGGCGCGCATCGGCCACTTCGTCGAGGCACAGATTCTGGGCGAGCTTGGCGTGGACTTCATCGATGAGTCCGAGGTGCTCAGCCCAGCCGATTACGTCAACCACATCAATAAGTGGGACTTCGACGTGCCGTTCGTGTGCGGCGCGACCAACTTGGGCGAGGCCCTGCGCCGCATCACCGAGGGTGCGGCCATGATTCGATCCAAGGGCGAGGCCGGCACTGGCGATGTCTCCGAGGCCGTCAAGCACCTGCGCACCATTCGTGCGGAAATCGCCCGCCTGCAGCACCTCGACCGCGACGAGCTGTACGTCGCCGCCAAGGAACTCCAGGCACCGTATGACCTGGTTGCGGAGGTTGCGGAGACCGGCAAGCTGCCGGTCGTCCTCTTCGTTGCCGGCGGCGTAGCTACGCCTGCCGATGCCGCCCTCGTCCGCCAGATGGGCGCCGAAGGCGTCTTCGTGGGCTCCGGCATCTTCAAATCCGGTAACCCGGCAGCGCGCGCGGAGGCCATCGTGAAGGCCGCCACGCTTTACGATGACCCCGCCGAGCTCGCCAAGCTCTCCCGCGGCCTGGGTGAGGCCATGGTCGGCATCAATGTCGGCGATGTGCCGGCACCGCACCGCCTGGCCGAGCGCGGCTGGTAATCGCGTGGTCATGCCACAAGAAGCTAGCGCCACGATCGGGGTGCTCGCGCTGCAGGGAGGCGTGGAAGAGCACCTGCGCATCCTCGAAGGCCTGGGGGCGGACACGCGCCGGGTGCGCGTGCCGCGCGACCTTGAAGGCCTGGATGGGCTGGTGATTCCGGGCGGGGAGTCGAGTGTCATCGACAAGCTCGCCCGCACCTTCGGCGTGGCCGATCCACTGCGGGCGGCTGTAGCCGCGGGCCTTCCCGTGCTCGCTACCTGCGCCGGGTTGATTTATTGCGCCCGCGATCTGGATAACCCCTCGCCGGGCCAGCAGACCCTGGGGCTGCTCGACATCACCGTGCGGCGCAATGCCTTTGGCAACCAGCGTTTTTCCGCCGAGCGCACCGTGCCGGTCGTGGTCGGGGAAGAAACGCTGCCCATCGAGGCGAGCTTCATCCGCGCCCCGCTGGTCACCCGCGTCGGTGAAGGCGTGGAGGTCATCGCGACCGTGCCGCGCGACGGCGCGGAGGAGGCGGTCGTGGGCGTGCGCCACGGCGCCGTCACCGCTTTGAGCTTTCACCCGGAAGAAAACGATGAGGCGCGCGTGCACGCCGCCTGGCTGGACAGTATCCGCTAGGCGCCGGAGAGGCCGCGGCGCTTGAGCAGCGGCGCGACGTCCTTATCGCGCCCGCGGAAGTCGCGGTAGGCCGCGCCGAAATCGCGGGAGGCGCCGCGGGAGAGGATGAGGTCCCGGAACTTTTGTCCTGCGGCGCGCAGATCGCTTTGTTCCTTGAACCACTCAAAGCCATCGGCATCGAGCGCCTCCGCCCACAGGTAGGAGTAGTAGCCCGCGGAGTAGCCGCCGGCGAAGATGTGGTTGAAGTACGTTGAGCGGTAGCGCGGGGCGATGTGCGGGTTATCCAGCCCCACTGCGCGCAGGGCCTCCTCCTCGAATGCGTCCACGGCCTCCGGGGTGGCCTCTAGTGCAGCGGCGTCCTTGGCGCTGAGCGAATGCCACGCCAAATCGATAATGGAGGCCGCCAAGTACTCCGAGGTGGCAAAGCCTTGGCCGAATTCGGAGGCGGCGGTCACGGCATCGAGCAGCTCATCGGGGATCGGTTCGCCGGTATCGACGTGGCGCGCGTACTGCTTGACCAGCGACTTATCCAGCGCCCAGTTCTCATTGATCTGCGAGGGGAATTCCACCCAGTCGCGCGGGACGTTGGTGCCGGCGAAGGTGGGGTAGTGGACATCGGAAAGCAGCCCGTGCAAGGCGTGGCCGAATTCGTGGAAGAGGGTGTGTACCTCGTCCAGGCTCAGCAGGGCTGGGAACCATCGGCGGGCTTGGTAATGCCCAGCACGTTGACGATGACCGGCTTGCGCTCCAGCAGGCCTGACTGGCCCACGAACTGGCTCATCCACGCGCCACCGCGCTTGGTGGGGCGGCCGAAGTAATCCGTGAGCAGCAGGCCGATTCCCTTATCACCGTGCTCGACGTTATCTTCGTGTTCGTCATTTTCTCCGTGCTCGACACCCTTGTCGAGCACCTCCCACACGCGCACGCCCTCGGCATAGCCCTCCAGGTCCTCGCGCGGGGCAACGGTAATGCCGTATAGGCGCTCGGCGGCGGCGAATACGCCCTGGGTAAGGACCTTGTCCAGGGGGAAGTACTGGCGCAGTTCCTCCTCGTCGAGTGAGAAATCGCGGGCGCGGACCTTGGATTCCCAGTAGGGCCAGTCGGCGGCGTGGAAGTCTTGCTCGTTGAGCGTGGCTTCCTCGGCTAGCAGCTTGTGCTCGCCGGCGGCATTGGCCGCGGCCGCGGGGGCGAGATCTGCGAGCATGTCGCGCGCGGCGTCGGCGCTGCCAGCGGTTTCTTCCGCGATGACGTAATCGGCGTGGGAAGCATACCCCAGCAGCTCGGCGCGTTCGGCGCGCAGCTGGACGGCCTCGATAAGCCCTGGAATGTTGTTCTCGGAGCCCCTGCTTGCCGATGCCGCATAGAGCTTCTTCCGCGCCCCCTCCCGAGCCAGGCGGGACTGCTCCGATTGCACGGTAGGCAGCTCGAGCGGAATGACGTAGCCTTCGCGGCCTAGGGCCTTGGCATCCGCCTTGGCCGAGGCGATGCGTTCCGGCGGCAGGCCCTCGAGCTCTTCCTCCGTGAACTCGACGGCGTGCTCGCGCGTGGAGGCCATGAGATTGCGGCCGAATTCCTCCGATAGGGCGGACAGGCGCTGGTTGATATCGGAGAGGCGGGCCTTGCCGGCGGCATCGAGATCCGCTCCCTGGCGCGCAAAGGTGCGTAGCAGGTGTTCGTGCAGGCGCGCGCCCTCCTCATCGCCGGCGGGCGGGGTAGCGTCCTTGATGCGCTGATAGAGCTTTTCGTCCTGGTACATCGCGTCGTAGTGGGCGGACAGGCGCGGATAGATATCGGCGGCGATCTCTTCCATCTCATCGGTGACGTCCGTGCCAGAAAGATTGCCAAAGACCGACATCACGCGGTCGAGGTCCTGGCCGGAACTCTCGAGGGCCTCCACGGTATTTTCCCACGTAGGCTCGGCGGAGTTTTCAGTAATGGCACGCAGCTCGGCATCGTGGAGCGCGAGCGCTTCGTCGAAGGCGGGGCGGTAGTGCTCGACCTCAATCTCCGCAAATGGCGGGAGTTGGTAGGGCAATGATGAAGGGTGGAGTAATGGATTAGTCATAAATGACCAATGTACCCATTTACTCCACCCTGTGTGATGGCTTTCACTAAGATTGCTAGCCCACCGGTACTAGCTCCGCGTCTTCATCCTTCTTCTTTGGCGCGGTGGCCTTGCGCTTTCCGGTATTCATCACGATGATGTCAAGTACGAGGAATGCGGCAAGAGTAATGCCCAAAAGCGGCATAAATACACCGACGGTGGCGGCAAAGAGCGCGCCCAGGCCGGTGGTAGCCCAGGAGAAGTGCCGCTTGGAGCCAGGGGCGAATTGCGGCCGGCGCTTCCACCACATGTAGTAGCCCAGAACAACCATGGCGGCAATGGCGAGGCCGAGGGCGAAGAGGGCAATCTGCAGCGGTAGGCCAAACATGATGCCCATGTGCAGGTAGATGCCCCAGCTGCTGAGCTTGCTAAATAGCGGCAGCTCAGAGAATGGAAGGCGGTCGATGACCTCGCCGGTGGAACCGTTGACGGAGACCTCATCGGAGGTATAGCGCCACTCGACCCAGCGCTCGCTCACCTTCCACCCCGAGTCGGTGTCCTCCGGGGCGTACAGGCGCAGCGGGCCCGTTAGTCCTTCCGCTCGGCCGGTGGCATAGACGCGCTCGGCCTGCTTGGCGATGACCTCCGGCTCCGGTGCCTCGCCCGGAGCTTCCGCATCCCCACCGTGAGCGCCGTGGGCACCGTGGCCTTCGTGCCCGGCGTGGGCATCGTGTGTGGCATCGGCGGAGGAATCGGTGGTGAGCGCGGTTTCTACCGGCGTGGCCTTCCAGTTCATCTTCTCCACCACGGAATTGACGTTCTCGCCGGCGAGCTGGGACCAGGTGATGCCGGTAGCGGACAGGCCAATGAGCCCGATGAAAATCCATGCGCCCATCGTGGAGTGCAGGCGGGTGGCCTTCCAACGCTTGGATCGCTGTGGCTGCTTCTTCAGCGGCGCGGCCGCCTTCTTGGGCCGGCGGCGAATCCACCACATGTAGAGCCCGCCGCAGGCCAGGACCCACAGCCAGGAGGCGGCTAGCTCGGAATAGAGCTCGCCCGGCTGGCCCAGGTGGAAGCTTTCATGCAGCGAGGAGATCCAGCGGCGCAGCGGCATTTCGCCCAGGCCAGAATAAGTGGGGTAGTCACCAATGACCTCGCCATCGGCCGGGTTAATAAACACGGTGCGCTGCAGGCTCTCGTCGATGCCCGGATCCGCCACCAGCACGCGCGTGGAGTCCGTCGCCGATTCCGCCGGCCATACCTGGGAGACCGGCATATCCGGGTGCTCCTTTTGGGCAGCGCTGATTTGGTCCTCCAGGCTTACCGGGTTATTTACTTCCTCGACGGTCATGACGTCGCGGTAAGCAAACTTTTCCAGGGTGGGCGCTAGGGCATAGAGGCAGCCGGTCAATGCCGCGATCAGGATGAAGGGGCCGACGAACATGCCGCCGTAGAAGTGTATGCGTTGGATGAAGGAACGCAGAGTCGTCCGACTCATAAAATAGTTCTCTTTCGTGCTTAGTGGTCAGTTGCATGGGTGCTGATATCAACTGCACTAATAGTCGGAACTTAGGCAACCCTGGTTCCCGGAAGGTGAAAAAATTTTTTCAGTTGTGTGAAATTGAAGGAGCGAAAACGACGACACTGCGCGCCCCAGTGAAGGGAACGCGCGGTGAAAATTAGCTGGTGAAGAAGCTTTTACTTCTTCAGGCCATCGATGAAGTTGTTCCTGGTTTCCTTGGCTAGCAGCTTGTGCTCGCCTGCCACGTAAAGAGCTTTTGCGGAATCCAATCCTTATGCTGCTCAGCTAATACGGCGCCGACGAGGCGGAGGTCAGGTCCGTTGGATCGATATGATGGTCGCCCTATTGTGCACGGCCGTGAGGCTTACCACGAGCTCCACACCACGCTAGCGGGCGCAACCGTTTTGGCTTGAGAAGCAAGAAACGAGCAAGAAAAAGTTTGCGCAGGTAGATGGGTAGATTTGGTGATAAAAGCGGTTGTTTTGGCCGGATTTCGGCGAACGAAGCAAGAAAAGACCGCCTCGAACTCCGAGGAGTAATCGAGGCGGTCTGTGGCTAGAAACCTAACGCGGGTTTACTTCTTCAGGCCATCGATGATCTCGTTGAACTGTGCGACAGGGCGCATGACAGCGGAGGTCTTCTCGTCGTTGGGCCAGTAGTAGCCGCCGAGGTCGGCGGGCTCACCCTGGGCATCGATAAGAGCCTGGGAGATTTCATCGGCCTTGCCGGAAAGGTCGGAGGCGACGTCCTTGAAAGTGGCCGCGAGATCGGCATCCTCGGTCTGGTTAGCCAGCTCCTCGGCCCAGAAGGTGGCCAGGAAGAAGTGGGAACCGCGGTTGTCGTTCTCGCCCACCTTGCGGGATGGGGACTTGCCCTCGTTCAGCAGGCGCTCGGTGGCCTTGTCCAGGGTGGTGGCCAGCACGCCGGCCTTCTCGTTGCCGTTGGTCTGGTTCTCGTGGCGGAAGGACTCGGCCAGCGCCAGGAACTCACCGAGGGAGTCCCAGCGCAGGTGGTTTTCTTCCTGCACCTGCTGGACGTGCTTCGGGGCGGAGCCGCCGGCACCGGTCTCGAAGAGGCCGCCGCCTGCCATCAATGGAACCACGGACAGCATCTTTGCGGAGGTACCCAGCTCGAGGATGGGGAAGAGGTCCGTGTTGTAGTCACGCAGCACGTTACCGGTCACGGAGATGGTGTCCTCGCCGCGGCGGATGCGCTCGATGGAGGTCTTGGTAGCGGTGACCGGATCCTGGATCTCAATGTCCAAGCCCTCGGTGTCGTGGTCCTTCAGGTACTTTTCCACCAAGGACTGGATATTGCGGTCGTGGCCGCGCTCTGGGTCGAGCCAGAAGATGGTCTTCATGCCGGACAGGCGGGCGCGGTTGACGGCGAGCTTGACCCAGTCCTGGATCGGCTCGTCCTTGGTCTGGCAGGCGCGCCAGATATCGCCGGCCTCGACGTCGTGCTCGATGAGCACCTCGCCCTTGGAGTTGCGGACCTCAACGGTGCCGGCTGCCGGTACCTTGAAGGTCTTGTTGTGGGAGCCGTACTCCTCGGCCTTCTTGGCCATCAGGCCGACGTTCGGCACGGTACCCATGGTGGTGGGGTCGAAGGCGCCGTTTTCCTTGCAGTCCTCGATGACGGCCTGGTACACGCCGGCGTAGGAGGAATCCGGGATGACGGCGAGGGTGTCCTGCTCCTCGTCGTTCTTATTCCACATGTGGCCGGAGGTGCGGATCATGGCCGGCATGGAGGCGTCAATGATGACATCGGAAGGCACGTGCAGGTTGGTGATGCCCTTGTGGGAGTTGACCATGGCGAGATCGGGGCCATCGGCAAGCGCGGATTCGAAGGCTGCCTTGATTTCCTCGCCATTGTCGAGCTTGTCCAAGCCCTCCAGGATGGAGCCCAAGCCGTTTTCGCCGTTGAGGCCGGCTGAGATGAGCTCGTCGCCGTACTTATCAAAGACATCGGCGAAGTAGGTGCGCACCACGTGGCCGAAGAGGATGGGGTCAGAGACCTTCATCATGGTGGCCTTCAGGTGGGTGGAGAAGAGCACGCCCTCTTCCTTGGCGCGCTTGACCTGCTGTAGCAGGAACTCATCGAGGGCCTTGGCGGACATGAAGGTGCCGTCGATGACCTCGTCCTTAAGAACCGGCAGCTCCGGCAGCAGGGTCTGCTCGCCGTCAGCGGTCTTCAGTACGATGGACAGGGTATCTTCCTCGGGGATGATGACGGACTTCTCATTGTGGCGGAAGTCGTTATCGTCCATGGTGGCGACGTTGGTCTTGGAATCCTTGGACCACTCGCCCATGCGGTGGGGGTGCTTCTTAACAAAGTTCTTTACGGCCTCCGGCGCGCGGCGGTCGGAGTTACCTTCACGCAGGACGGGGTTAACGGCGGAGCCCTTGACGGAATCGTAGCGGGCCGCGATGTCCTTTTCCTCGTCGGTGGAGGGGTTATCCGGGTAATCAGGCAAGTCGTAGCCGGCGGCCTGCAGCTCGGCGATGGCCTTCTTCAGCTGCACCAGGGAAGCCGAGATATTCGGCAGCTTGATGATATTAGCCTCTGGGGTCTTGGCCATCTTGCCCAGCTCAGCCAGGGCGTCTTCCACCTTTTGGTCCTCGGTGAGGCGCTCCGGGAACTGCGCGGCGATGCGGGCAGCTAGGGAAATATCGCGGGTTTCTACGTCAATGCCCGCGGTGGAAGCGAAGGCCTCCACGATGGGCTTGAGGGAGTAGGTCGCCAGAAGCGGCGCCTCATCGGTACGGGTCCACGTAATCTTAGCCATGATTCTCCTATTAAATGTGGGAAAATTTCTTCAGGTGACCAGATTACCGATTTTGTCCGCTCCATGTGGAGCGCTCGGTACATTCTGGGGCTGGGTGGCATCGGTCACGGGGCCATGCGCTGGGTAAATCTCTTCACCTGTCCACGCCCTGAACATGCTTTATGCGCAGGTGGGGTGTATCGTCGCCCCTCGTGAAAATTATCGATCAGTTAAGCCCGCGCAGCGCCCATGAACATCGCATTCACCGTCGGCCTTTGCCCCGCCAGACGGAGATTTCTACCGCGCGCCGCACCATCGTCATGGTGGCGATGGCCCTTGGTGCGTTTGCTATCGGTACTACCGAGTTCGTCTCGATGGGCCTGCTGCCGCTGATCGCGGAGGACTTCGGGGTTTCTGAAGATACCGCCTCCACGCTGATTACCACCTACGCCCTCGGCGTGGTGGTCGGCGCGCCGCTGATTGCGGCCTTTACCGGCAAACTCCCGCGCCGCCGCCTTATCCTCTTGCTCATCGGCTTTTTGGTGGTAGGCAACCTGCTCTCGGTCCTCGCGCCGAATTACTGGGTGCTGATGGTGGCCCGCTTCATCGCCGGCATGCCCCACGGCGCGTATTTCTCCGTGGCTAACCTGTCCGCGGCGTCGATGGCCCCTCCCGGCGGGCGCGGCAAGGCCATGGCTTTTGTGGGCATGGGGCTTGCCATCGCCACGGTCATCGGCGTGCCCGCGGCACAGGCCCTGGGTTCCGCACTGGGGTGGCACGCGGCCTACCTGGTGGTCGTGGTCATTGGCCTTATTACCGCCGTGGCCCTGTTTTTCCTCATGCCGCATATGACGGAGATGAAACAGACCGATATCCGCACCGAGTTCGGCGCCTTTAAAAACAGCCAGGTGTGGCTCACCGTCATCATGGGCGTGGTGGGTTTCGGCGGCATGTTCTCCGTCTATACCTATATTTCCTGGACCATGACCGAGGTCGCGGGCCTGAGCGATAGCCTGATTTGGGTCGTGCTCATGGCCTACGGCATTGGCATGACGATTGGCAATGCCTTTGGTGGCTGGTTGGCAGACCGCAACCTCGAATTTGGCATCATTTTCGCCTTAGCCAGCCTGATCATCATCCTCACGGCCTTCTACTTCCTTTCCAGCCACGCCATCGCCGCCACCATTTGCTTTGGCATGGTGGCGTTTATGGGCTCCACGCTGGTTCCCTCCTTGCAACTGCGCCTGGTCCACGTGGCGGGCGATGCCCAAACTTTATCCGCAGCGCTCAACCAATCCGCGCTCAATATCGCGAACGCGGCCGGTGCGACCATCGGCGGCATCGTCGTAGGCGCGGGCCTGGGCTACTCTGCTCCGGCGCTGGCGGGCGCCGGCTTGGCGGCCGCGGGTTGCGTTGTGTGGGCGATAACAATGTGGGACAAAAAACGCCTTGCCAATCGTGGCTAGAACTACCACCGCACACGCCTATATTCTGGAGCACCATGAGCCTTACCATCGCTAGCGTCAACGTCAATGGAATCCGCGCCGCGTGCAAGCAGCGCAACGAGAATAACCCCGGCATGAATGCCTGGTTGGAACAGACCCCGGCCGATATCGTGCTGATGCAAGAGGTCCGCGCCACCCCGGACCAAGCCAGAAAAGCCCTGGCACCCGCCCTGGAGGCGGGCTGGCACCTAGAGCTTGCCGATGCCGCCGCCAAGGGCCGCGCCGGGGTCGGCATCCTTTCCCGCACGCCGCTTGCCGATGTCGAAATCGGTTTCGGCTCCTTCACCGATGCCGGCCGCTGGATTGCCGCCACCACCCGCGATATCCGCGTGGCCTCGCTGTACTTGCCTTCCGGCGATACCGATTCGCCAAAGTTGGATGAAAAGTACCGTTTCTTGGATGAATTCGATGCCGTGCTGGCAGAAAACGCCGATAAGGACATGGTCATCGGCGGTGACTGGAATATCTGTCACCGCGCCCAGGATTTGAAGAATAATAAGGCCAACGAGAAGAAGGCCGGCCACCTGCCAGAAGAGCGCGCCTTTCTGGACCACGTCTTCGGCAGCTTCCCGGATGAGGAGCCGCAGGAGAAAAAGAACCTGGGCGAGTGGCTCGGCGTCGTGGACTACGCGGGCACGACCCCGTGGGAACCGGCCACCGCGCCGCAGTGGTTCGACGTGGCGCGCCGCCTCCACCCAGAGGCCGACGGTCCCTATACCTGGTGGACCTACCGCGGCCAGGCCTTCAATAACGATGCGGGCTGGCGCATTGACTACCAGGCCGCTACCCAGCCGTTGCTCGATCGCGCGCAGCGCACCTGGGTGGATAAGGCCCCGACCGTGGAGCAGCGTTGGTCCGATCACTCGCCGCTGCTGGTGGAATACGCCTGATGTCGCCGCTTTTTAGCGTCCTGTACGTCATCGGCATTACCGCCGAGTCCATGACCGCTGCGCTATCGGCCGGCCGGCAAAAACTCGACCTGTTCGGTGTGACGATGATCGCCTCCATCACGGCACTAGGCGGCGGCACCGTCCGCGATATCGTGCTTGCGGATCCACCGCTGACCTGGGTGGAACACCCCATCTATCTGGTCATCGTCATCGCCGCCGCCATCGTCACGGTGGGCATGTCCTTCCTCATGCACTATTTCCGCCACCTCTTCCTCATCCTCGATGCCTTGGGGCTGGCGGTCTTTTCCGTGCTGGGCACCCAGATTGCCGCGCATTTGGGTTATGGCTTCATCATCGCCTCGGTATCAGCGGTTATTTCCGGCGTCTTCGGCGGCGTGCTGCGCGATCTACTCTCAGACCGCATTCCGCTGGTATTTTCCGGCGAGTTTTATGCGGCCATCTCGATCCTCGCGGCCGGGCTGTACATGATCCTCTTGCGCGCCGGGCTATCGGAGGAACCCACGGCGATCATCACCGCCCTAGTCTGCTTTAGCGCGCGCCTTGCGGCTATCTACTTTAAGAAGGGCCTGCCCGTCTTTGAGTACCGCGACGGCGAGCAACAGATGGATCCGCGCCTGCGGCTATCGGCGCGCATCGTGCGCGATGGTGCCCGCCGGGCCAAGCGGAAGGCGGGCGCGGCCACCCGCTACGCCAGCCCGATTACCCGGCCGCTGATTCGTAACAAGCGCACCGCAAGCGATTTTTCCTCCCCGCTCAGCCTCGAGGAGCTAAATAGCAACCGGATCGCGCGGCCGACCGCTCACGCATCGATTACCCGCCCCAGTGGGAAGCACTCGCCTGGGGCGAGGGGAGTGGATGTGCAGCAGCAATGGACCTTCAACAAGGAGGATGTGGGCAGGCAAAGGACCCCCAAGCACAAGCAGTAGTGCTAGTATAAACACGTTAAAAATTTCGAAATCTGCAACGGAGAAAGTTCATGGCTCGCGCAATTATTCCTTTTGTCCTTGGCGCCGTAATCCTCGCCCTGAGCATCTGGTGGTGGACCGCTGTCGGACCGTCCTTCGCCTTCCTTGGCCCCATCGTCCTCATGGGCGTCGGCGGTGCCTTCATGGTGACCGGTTTCGCCGTCTTCATGGACATCGTCAGTCCCACCTCCCGCAAGGTCTAAGGGCGCGGTCTGGCGATGAGGGCTATCGATCTGCTTACGGACATGGCGCAACGCCCGCTCGATGCGCTCGCCGCATTGCCGGATCTGACTAACGAGACCGCCAATGCGCACTTTGGTGATCACCCGAATTCGATCACGTGGCTGCTATGGCACACCGGTCGCATGGCAGACCTGCAGCTAGCGCAACTGACTGGGGAAGAAGAGCTGTGGCAGCGCTACGACCTCGACCTGCCGGATGCCATGGGCTATGGCCAATCGGCGGAGGAAGCGCGTGCGGTGACCACGCAGGACATCGGCAAGCTCCGCAGCTATACCCAGGAAGCATTGGAGCAGGTCAAGGCGTATGTGACCTCGCTGGAGGATGACAACCTCGATGACGTGATCGATACCTCGTGGACGCCGCACGTTACCCGCGGCGTCCGGCTGGTCTCGATTTGTGATGACGCCGCACAGCATCTAGGGGCGGCCAATCAACAAGCAAAAATGACGGAGTAACATTACCTGACATGACTGATTCCACTGCATCTAATTCTGCATCCCGCGTTCTTTCCGGCATTCAGCCCACCGCTGATTCCTATCATTTGGGAAATTACCTCGGAGCGCTCAAGCAGTGGATCAACTTGCAGGAAGGCTACGATGCCTTTTACTTCATCCCGGATTTGCACGCGATTACCGTGGAGCAAAATCCGGAGGAGCTGCGCAACCGCACCATGGCTGGTGCGGCCCAGCTCATCGCACTGGGCATCGACCCAGAAAAATCCACCCTCTTTGTCCAGTCCCACGTGCCCGCCCATGCGGAGCTGACCTGGGTATTCCAGTGCCTGACCGGCTTCGGCGAGGCCTCCCGCATGACGCAGTTCAAGGATAAATCCGCCAAGCGCGGCGCCGATCGCACCTCGGTGGGTCTTTTTACCTACCCCATCCTGATGGCGGCCGATATCCTGCTGTACTCGCCGGATTACGTGCCGGTGGGCGAGGACCAGCGCCAGCACCTGGAGCTCACCCGCAATCTGGCCGAGCGCTTCAACAATAAATACGGCGAGACCTTCCACGTGCCGGAGCCGTTCATTCCAGAGGGCGCGGCGAAGATCTATGACTTGCAGGACCCGACGTCCAAGATGTCTAAGTCCGGCCCCAACCCCAAGGGCCTGGTCAACCTGCTCGATGCCCCGAAAACCTCTGCCAAGCGCATCAAGTCCGCCGTCACCGATGACCTGGGCACCGTCGGCTTCGACCGGGAAAACCAGCCGGGCGTATCGAACCTGCTGGTCATCCAATCCGCGCTGACTGGCGAGTCCATCGACTCCTTGGTGGAGAAGTACGCCGGCCAGGGCTACGGGCACCTGAAGGTGGATACAGCGGAGGCGCTTGAGGCCTTTACCACCCCGCTCAAGCAGCGCTACGACGAGCTCATGGCGGATCGTGGCGAGCTGGAGCGCATCTTGGAGCGCGGTGCCCAGGCCGCACAGGAAGTAGCGCAGCCGCTTGTCGATGCCGTCTATGAAAAAGTCGGCTTCCTTCCTCGCCCGCGCAGGTAGTAGGTACCCCTTAACCCACCCCACCGAGGGACAAGTGGGTGTTTGCCAGCTACGCTATACGAGGATAAACGCTGTGCGAACAAGAAGGGAAGCACGTGTCCACCACGCAATCCTCCTCTAAGAAGACGGACCACTACGGTATCGAGCGTGCCAACGCCGATGATCCGGGAGCGATAGATAAGGTCCGGCGTAAATCGCCCATGGTTGATCACCTCATGCGCATGCAGGAGCGCTATGCCGCAGAGGGCGGTAACCAATTTTCCGCGGGCATTACCTATTACTCGGTCCTGTCCATCTTCCCGTTGGCGATGCTGCTGGTGGCCACCATCGCCGCTGTCCTTGCTAATCGCGAGGACCTGCTCAATGACTTGCAGTCCTATATCACGGACTCCATTGACGGGAACCTCAGCGAGTCGGTCAATGAGATCTTGGATAAGGCCATTGACCAGCGCGGTGCCATGTTCGGTATCGGTGGTTTGACCACCCTGTGGTCCGGACTGGGGTGGATGAACCACCTGCGCATCGGCATTTCCGCCATGTGGGGCATCGATGCTAACGACGGTGGCTCCTTCCTGAAGAAGAAGTTCTCGGATCTGCTGGGCCTGATCGGCCTGATCGTCGCCTTCGTCGTGGCCTTCGGCGTGACCGCGGCGGGTTCCTCTGGGCTTACGCAGAAGGTCTTCGATCTGTTGGGCATCGATTCCTTCCCTGGCATGGGCTACGTGTTCTTCTTTAGTGGCCTGCTGCTGGGTCTTATCGCCAACTTCATCGTTATGTGGTGGCTGATTATGATCCTGCCGCGCACGAAGGTGCCTAAGAAATCCGGATTTATTGGCGCCGCCATTGGTGCGGTGGCATTCGAGGCCATTAAGCAGCTGTCCACGGTGATTATGTCCTCTGCCACCGGCAGCCCGGCCGGTGCGGTCTTTGGCCCGGTCATCGTCCTGATGATTGTCATGTACTTGGTGTGGCGCGTGGTGCTGTATATTTCCGCATGGACCGCGACGACCGCAGAATCCTTGAAGTACGCGCACCCGCCGGTTCCAGAACCCGCCGTTATTCGCGTGCGCAATGAGGTGCGGGAGGGCGCACCGGCCGGCGCGGTCTTCGGTGTAGGCGCCGCCCTGGGTGCTGCGGCCGTGGGTGTGGCGAAGCTCTTCCGCCGGAAATAAAAATCCTCCCTACGGGTGAGGACCGCCGCGCGCCTTACCTTTAAGATAGGACACTATGAACGCCGATGATATTGCCCCAGACCTCTACGAAAAGTGGGACCTCGACCGCAATGGTGGCGAGGATGAGCTTTCCGTTTTATTGGAAGCAAAAGACATCAAGCTCGGGCAGCAGGGATATAACCAGGATGAGCCGCGGCGCGTCCAGCTGCGCATAGCGGCCAGCATCCTGGGTTCGGCGAAGAAGAGGGCCGAATACGATGAAGCATTGCGCACCGGCCTTCGCCCGACGTGGGGCGAGCTCGGCACGCTGAGCTCGGTGGGGCAGTGGTCGCCGGCGCCGCGCCCGCAACCGAGCTTCCACGATCAACCGCAGGGCCCGGCGCAGGCGCCGGGTTTTGCCCAGCCTAGCCCGTATGCCTCCCCGTACGCGCGCGATCCATTCGCCCAGCATGCCTCGCCGCAGCAGCAGATGGTGCCATCGCCCGCCGCCGCGCCGGCGCCAGTCCAGCACCAACCGGAGAAACGGCCGTCCCAGGAAACGCGCATCGGCATGGGCATCTTGGACTTTTTCTTGGCCGGCGGCATCAGCGGCGCGGTTGGCGCGGGCGTCGACGAGCTCGCGGATGTGGAAGCGTTGTCCTTCGTCGCTTTCTGCATCGTGATGGTGGTTTACGTTCTGGGCAGCGAAGTTTGGTTGGGCGCTAGCCCGGCAAAGATTCTTGCCGGCTATACCGTGCGGGACGTGGATACGAAGGAAAAGCTCAGCCTTAGCCAGTCCGCCAAACGCCAGTGGTGGCGCCTAATTAACGTGATTCCTGGTATCGGTCAATTGGTGGGTATGTTGGGTGCGGTGGTGCACGCGACCACCATTAACGAGGAAAACAACCTGCGCGGCTCCCACGATGATCTCGCAAACGCTGAGGTGGTCAAGAGGAAGCCGCGCAAGTAGAACGCTGATATGGCGCATCCCAGGGCTGGTGCCTACGATGGTGCGCATGCATGATGCACCTTTAATTAGCCCCGAGAACAAGGATTCCGCCGAGAGCGTGGTGGAACAACTGCCCAAGGTATCCCTCTGGGAACCGGTCCGTTCGCAGGCCGGCACCGCGGAGGAATTGAATGCGGATATCCGCGAGCAGTGTGCCCAGCTTGCCGATGACCACGTGGTCTACGCCGAATTGCAGCTCAACCCCGCGGCTTATTCTTTTGATACGTCCGCAATCGTGCGGGAGGTGGCCGCGGAACGCTTCGGCGATCTTGAGGTACGGTTTGTCCTCGAGGCAGCAGAGCCAGCGGATAATGCGGGGGACTCTGCGGGTATTGCGGGCTATACCCTGCCGGAGGGCCACGCGGCCGCCGCTGCGGAGTTCCGCGCGAAGTACCTGCCTACCCAAATCGCGGTGGGTGAGGATTTCGCCGCCACCGAAAGCGCGGCGCAGGCCGGAGTGAACCGCCTACTTCGCCCAGTGAATATGATCGATGATTTCACCGCCGATGTCGATGGAATCCGCCCAGGCAAGGCCTCCGGATGGATCCGCGACCGACACATTCCATTGGTATTTTCGCCCGTGGATGACGTTGAGGAACTGACGGATCATCCGCTGCCGCTGTTGCAGCAGCTTGGCTTTACCTGTTCCGTTTCTTCCGGCGATTCCACGCTGAGCAGGCAATTTCTCGCCTTGAGCGAGACCTTTGGGTACGGCTTGGAGGAGTTTTTCGATCTCACCGTGAAGGCGATTGAAAATATTTTCGACACCGAAGAGACAAGGCAGCGTATCCTTGAGACCGTTGTCCTTCCGGCCTACGAGGACCTCTCCGATCCGGAACTTGCCGGCCCCGATGCTGAGGAGTCGCTCCAAGATTCCGGGTTCTCAATGAACCTGAATGACAACGCTTCCGAAGGGTAATAGAGAGTTAATCTACATAAAGGAGGAAGAGATGCCTTCCGCACTATTCGTTGTTACCGCCGCTGATAAGTGGACGCTTGCAGATGGCAGCGCCCGTCCTACCGGTTACTGGGCCGAGGAGCTCATCGCTCCGCACCGCGTGTTTAAGAACGCTGGTTGGGATATCGACTTTGCTACGCCGAACGCAAAGGCACCAGTAGTAGACGAGTACAGCCTCGAGGTATTGTCTGAGGGCGACCGCGCCGAGCAGGAGAACTACCTCGCAGAAATCGGCCCGGACCTGGAAGACCCACTGAACCTGGCCGATGTTAAGGAAGCCGACTACGACCTCGTCTTTTACCCCGGCGGCCACGGCCCGATGGAGGACTTGGCTTATGATCAAGACTCCGCAAAGCTGCTGCAGGAACGCATCGAGTCCGGTCGCGCCCTGTCCCTGGTTTGCCACGCACCGGCCGCATTGCTCGCGCTGGACAATGACAACTGGCCACTCAAGGGTTACACCATGACTGGCTTTACCAACGCCGAAGAGGGCGAGGAGACCATCGCCGCTGCCAAGTGGGTTGTTGAGACCCGCCTGCGCGAGCTCGGCGCTGATTTCAAGCAGACCGATCCGATGCAGCCTTATGTTGAGGTTGACCGCAACCTGTACACCGGTCAGAACCCAGCATCGTCTGAGCCTTTGGCACAGCGCATCCTGCGCGACTTTTAATGCGGGTGCTGAAAGCTCTCGTTGCAGGCAGCGCGGTTGTAGGGGCGGCGGCATATTTTAAGAGTCGTCGTCCTTATCTGCGCAGCGTTGCATCTGAGCTTCGCAGCCCATTACTGTACCTGCCGCTGCACCTGCTCTCGGGCGATCGATTTGCTCGAACGAGCAGGCTATTTGCCAATATGGATGTGGCACGCCCGAAGTGGCGCCCGGTGGATATCGAAGAGCTATCTTGTTCTTTTGAAGACCAAGCATTCCGCGCCCGCGTTATTACTCCACGCGGAGATGGAACGTCAGCCGAGCCACGTCCCGTCGTGATGTGGATTCATGGCGGAGGTCACCTGCTCGGTGGTCCGGCGATGCATGATCCCCAAACTTCGCTCTTCGCATCGGAGCTGGGGGCCATCGTCATCGCACCGCGCTATCACAAATCCACGCAGGAACCTTTTCCTGCGGATCTGGAAGAGTGCTATGCCGCTTTGCGCTGGATGCAGGAAAACGGCGAGCTGCTAGGCGCGGATACTTCGCGCATTGCGGTCGCTGGCGATAGCGCCGGCGGCGGCTTGGCCGCTGGTCTCGCCCAACGCACGGTGGATGAAGGTCATTCCATTCGAGCGCTTGGATTGGTCTATCCAATGCTTGATCACCGCACCATTGCTAAAGAGGGGGCGGTGGGGCAGTTTATTTGTCCACCGAACTTAAATCGCGGCGCTTGGGATATGTACTTAGGCAAGGACCATTTACGAACCCCGCTGCCACCGTATGCATCGCCGGCGACGCGTTCGGATCACTCGGGGATGCCGCCCACGTGGATCGGCGTGGGAGACATCGACCTTTTTCATGATGAATCCGTAGCCTTTGCTACCGCACTGCAGAATGCCGGAGTCGAGACCACACTTGATGTGTATGCAGGTGCCTATCACGGCTTCGATCAGGTACGCCCGCGCGCGCCCCAATCGCGCAGAATGCTGGCAGATCTTATCGATCACCTCGGCTCTCACCTTTAGCCGCACTGTATTCGGAATGAGATGTGGGTGAAAATGCAGCAACCGCCCGAGTCCACGCTCCACTATGAGGAGTGGTTGGACTGGGGCGGTCTTCGGCTAGCGGCGGCTCCCGGCAGCTGAGGTAGCTAGAGCCGGTAGACCGCAGGGCAGAGTAAAAGCTTAAAAGCGGGAGAAGCGCTTAATCAGCATGTTCTCGAGGCCCTTCCAGGACTCGGCGTGTTCGTTATACGGCTTCGACGGGACGTAGCCGGCGTGCTCGGTGGAACCGAGCATGTAGCCCAGGTAGTCCTGCAGGCGCGGATTGGCCAGCATATAGGAGTTGATGGAATCGTCCCCGGCCCAGTCCGCGGCATCGGCGCAGACCTCGTAGCAGCGGGCCAGCTGGTCGGAGTCTACCGCTTCTGGACCCTTTTCAATATCGCGCACGAGGCCGTTAAAGGAATATTGGTTATCCGGGTGGACTTGGACCTCCAATTCGCCGGCGTTGGCGGCGGTGACGACGTCCTCCCAGGTAGATACGCGCGCCAAGTCGTGGTCATCATTATCGATGAGCCATCGCACCAGCGTCTTGGAGGAATCGAAGGTAAAGATTTCGCCCCACTTGCCCAAGAAGATGGGCTTGCCGTCCAGGTAGGTGCGCAGCGTGTAGACGGATTTGGACTGCGCGGTGATCTTAATCGGGTCGATTCCGGCGGCGGCCCAGGGGGACTCGTCATAAGGATCGGCAGCCTCTGCTGCGGCCTTGCGCTTTTCTTCGGCTTCCTTGGCTGCGGCTTCGGCGGCACTCGCGGCCTCGGAGATGCGGGTTTCGGCATCGGAGATAGCGGCGGCGTCGAATTCATCGCTAGGAACCACGCGGACGTGCTTATCCAGATCCGCGATGACCTTCTTCCAATTGGTCAAGATGACCCGCCCGACGCCGGTCCACTCATTCAGTCCCTGCTCGCCCGAGTAGTGATCGGCGCCGCGGGAGACGTTGCGCAGGATGGAGTGGGTGGCGAAGAAGATGGTGGTCTGTTCGGCAGCGGCGACATCGGCAAGCGCGGATGCCACCTCGAGATCACGCGCCACGGTGGAGACATTGGCGTGGCTGGGGCGGCCGGCGAGGGCTTCTGGCATGCCGATGAGATCGTATTCATCGCGCTTGGCCGGGGTGACGCGGTGCGCCGGGCGGGCGGAAAATTGCTCCCACTGCGGGTGATCCAGCAGGTCATGCTTGGCATCGGACTCTAGGTAGCACAGCAGCTCAGCGGGGGAGTCAAAGACCAAGACGGAGTCATCGTCGCCCAAAAAGGCTTGCCACTCGGAGCCATTTTCGCGCCACTTGGGCGCCCAGAGGGTATAAAAATCGCCCTCAGTCAAGGAGAGCTTAATAGGCACAATCGCACGGGTACTCATGAGCTTTTAGTCTACCCAACGCCCCAGCTGCCGCGCGGAATTGCCGGGGCCTTGTCAGGCAGTCGGCCGCCAAAAACCCTTAAATTGCATGCCCATATTATTCGTTCGCAGCGGGTTGGTCTGTACGGGGTCGCCGGCCTCCACAATCTCGCCATTACCGGAATACATCGCCACATGGCCATCCCAGACCACCAGATCGCCGGGCTGGAGTTGATCGGCGCTGACCTGCTTGCCGATGGCCTGCTGGTCCGCCGTGCGCGGTATATCCACCCCCGCTTGGGAATAGGCCCACTGGGTAAGCCCTGAGCAGTCAAAGCCACCGTTGCCGGTTCCGCCCCAGGTATAGGGCTGGCCCACCTGGCTCTTGGCCGCGGCCACGGCCGCGCGGCCTGCCTCTGAGCCGGCTTCTGCGCCCGCTGATGGGGGCGGCGCGGGTGCAGCGCCTAGCTCCGCCGGAGAAGCCACCGCGGTATGCGTCGCCGCGGCGGCCGTGGCCTGCTGGGGCTGGCCAACGGCTGATTCCACCGGACGCTGGGAGATGGGCAACAGGGCCGCGGCGGTGGTGGTGAGCTCGTCTTTCAGGCGGTTGACCCGGGCCATCGCCAAGCCAATGTGCTCGTCTATCACGGTGCGAAAGGACGCAAGCGCTGCAGCCCGGGAGGCGGGATCAAGGGAGATTAATCCCATCGCGATGGGCGCAGCGGCTTGGATGAGCCGCGTGCCGATGCCAAAGATATCGCTGGCAGCCGCCGTAACGAGGCCGCGGGCCTGGTTGAGTACTGCGGAGATGGTCTCGTTATCGCCGGTGAGGAGGTTCGCGGCAGCGATAAGCTGCGAGGCATCGCCGTGGGCGATATCCGCCAGCGGTTGGGCGGCGGAGAGATCTGGGACGCGGGGAAGTTGGACATCGGGAAGCGGCGAAGGCTGCAGCGCGGCGATATTTTTAATGGCGGTAGCAAGCACTTAGATCGCCGCCCCGAGTAAGTCGCGCAGCGCCGCATCGGAGTCTTCCGCTTCACGCGACATCTGGAAGGAAGACTGCGCGATGTGCCCCATATCGTGGCGCAGCATGGTCATCCGCGCCCCAATATTGTCTAAGGCGGCATGAACGGCCTCATTGAACCCGGTAAAGGCCGAATCTTCGGGCAATGCCGGGTGGGGTGGATTGTCTCCCTGCGCGTTCGCATGCAGGTCACGGGCTAAATGACGGGCGTGGGCGGTATCTATCTGAAATGGTCTCATGCCCTATTGGACTGGCCAATGGCCCAAGTGGTTCCCAAAAAGTTTAAAGTAGTGGGCATGGATATCCACGTCGTAGACCACCCGCTTGCTGCTTCCCGCCTGACCCTGATGCGCGATGCGCGCAGTGATAACTCTGCTTTTCGCGCCGCGCTCAAGGACCTGGGAACCATGCTCGTGTATGAAGCCTCCCGCGATTTGGCGGTAGAAAACTTCGCTTGCGAAACCCCGGTTGCCACAGCACAAGGCACCCGCCTGCAGGATCCACCCATCATCGTGCCCATCATTCGCGCCGGGCTCGGCATGGTGGATCCCGCCCTGTCGATGATTCCAGATGCCCAGGTCGGCTTCATTGGCATGGCGCGCGATGAAGAAACCCACGAGCCCGTGCCGTACTTGGAGGCGCTGCCGCAAGACCTGACCGGGCGCACCGTCTTCGTCGTTGATCCCATGCTGGCCACCGGCGGATCCCTGCTGCACGCCCTGCGCCTCTTGGCCGCCCGCGGCGCTACCGATATCACCGCCATCTGCATGGTCTCGGCCCAAAATGGCGTGGATGCGCTGGAGAAATCGGGCCTTCCCGTCCGCCTCGTCACCGCCGCCATTGACCCTGAACTCAATGCGGATGCCTATATCGTGCCGGGGCTTGGCGATGCCGGCGATCGCCTCTACGGCCCGCGCAATATCGATCTTTAAGCTAGTATTTCTCCCTGAAAGCCCGAAGGCGGCTTTCAAAAAGGGGGAAAAGATCGTGAGTTTTATTCAACTGATGTGGTCGAGCTACGGCTACGGATTTTCGCAACAACTGCGCCGCGTGCGCGAGCGGCGCGGGGTATCCCAGCAAGTGCTTGCGGATATCTCGGGGGTATCGCGCAGCCAGATTTCCAACCTGGAACGCAATGAAAATGGCCTACACACCATGGCGGACCCGCAATTATCCACGGTGTACAAGCTGGCGCTGGCTTTAGAAATCCCGCCGGCGGTCCTCTTGCCGGCCGGTGGGGACGTGGTGGAGGGCCACTTGGCAGACTCCGCCGTGCTCGGGGTAGAAGATGTGGCGCCCTTTCCGCAGGACTACATCAACCAGCGACGCTTTAGTAATGCGCGAGGCTAACCACCCTGACTTACTGAACCGCATGGTCTAGTTGTAGACTGCCTCCAAGAGATAGTCCAGCAACAGGGAGGCGTGCGCGTGATCTCGGAGTTTATTAACGAGTGGTTCGATGCTCACCGTGCGGAGGTCATTGCGTGGCGGCGCCATATCCACCGCAATCCGGAAACGGCGAACCAAGAGGTGGAAACCACCAATTACATCGCGAATATCCTTGCGGATTACGGGCTTGAGCCGCAGCGCTTCCCGCACACCGGCCTCATGGTGGATATCGGCCCGGATACAGAGCTTGGCCGCTTGGCCTTCCGCGCCGATATCGATGCCCTGCCCATTACCGAGGTAACTGGGCTGGAGTTTACCTCTGAGAAGCCGGGGACCATGCACGCGTGCGGTCACGACGTGCACACTACCGTGGCGCTCGGTTTGGCCTGCGCGCTGGCGGATTTTCAGCGGGTTAATGAGCTGGAGCTGGGCATTCGCGTCATCTTCCAGCCGGCGGAGGAAGTGTGGGTCGGCGGGGCCACCGACGTTATTTCTTGGGGCGCGTTAGAAGGCGTGCATTCCATCTTCGCCATCCACGCCGAGCCGAAGCTGCGCGTGGGGCGCATTGGCATCCGCGCCGGGGCTATTACCTCGGCAACGGACGTGGTGGAGCTCAAGATCAAGGGCCCGGGCGGGCATACCTCGCGCCCACACCTATCCGCGGATGTGGTCTATGCGCTGGGCAAGGTTATTACGGAGCTGCCGGCGCTGCTGTCTCGCCGCGTTGATCCGCGCACCGGCACGGTTTTGGTCTTTGGCCAGGTCAATTCCGGCTACGCTCCTAACGCAATCCCGGAAACTGGCATGCTGACCGGCACGATGCGCACCGCCGATATCACCATCTGGCGCCAGATGCAGGAGCTCTTCGCGGAGCTAGTGGATCAGATCCTTGCGCCGGTGGGGGTAGAACACGAATTGTCCTATAATCGCGGCGTGCCGCCGGTGCTTAACGATGACGTCGCTACCGCCATGCTCGCTTCTGCCGCACAATCCATCGACCCGCAAGCCGTGGTCCAGGCCCCGCAGTCTTCCGGCGGCGAGGACTTTTCCTGGTATTTGGAAAAGGTGCCCGGTTCCATGGCGCGCCTTGGTTGCTGGTCCGGGGAGGGGGAGCAGCACGATCTGCACATGGGCGACCTCATCGTGGATGAGCGGGCAATTGGTGTGGGCATTAAGCTTTTCGGGGCTGTGGTCGAGCAATTTATGGGGGAGAATGCGCAGGCGGACTAACGCGCTGGGGTTACCTACGGGTTAGACTCGTAGGCGACTTTAAAAGTGGAGCCTATAAAGGAGCAATTGCGTGTTGAACCAGACCAAGCGAATTGTCATCATCGGCGGTGGCCCGGCGGGCTATGAGGCAGCGCTGGCTGGCGCCAAGTACGGCGCGGAAATCACCATCATCGAAGACCAAGGCATGGGCGGCAATAGCGTGGTCTTGGACTGTGTTCCCTCCAAGTCCTTCATCGCCGGCGCCAATATTAAAACGGACTTGCGCCGCGCGGATGACATGGAGCTGAACGAGGGCATCGGCAAGGCGCAGCTTTCCATCAGTGCGCTGAACCAGCGCGTGCAGGACTTGGCGGCTAAGCAATCCGGTGATATCCGCAATACCATGGATTCCCTGGGCGCCCGCGTTATCGATGGCCGCGCGCACTTCCCGGAGGATCAGCAGGCCGATGCCTTTGGTGGGCACAAGGTCACCGCGGTCTTCAATGAGGATGGACACGAGGAGACGCTGGATGCGGACCTCGTCTTGGTGGCTACCGGCGCCACCCCACGCATTTTGCCCGGCGCCCAGCCGGATGGCGAGCGCATCCTGACCTGGCAGCAGGTATATAACCTTACCGAGCTGCCGGAGCACCTCATTGTGGTGGGGTCCGGTGTCACCGGTGCCGAGTTCGTCTCCGCCTTCGCTGAGCTGGGCGTCAAAGTTACGATGGTGGCCTCGCGCGATCGCATCTTGCCGCATGATGATGCCGATGCCGCCGACGTCCTCGAAACCGTGCTGAGCGAGCGCGGCGTGGAGCTTGAAAAGAACTGCCGCGTGGAAACCGTTAACCGCACCGAGGACGGCAACGTGCTGGTGACCACGCAGGACGGGCGCGAGATTCACGGCTCGCACGTCATCATGTCCATTGGTTCCATCCCGAATACCAAGGATCTGAAGCTGGAAAACGTGGGCGTGGAAACCGCGAAGTCTGGTCACATCCAGGTAGACCGCGTCTCGCGCACCAATATTGCCGGCATTTACGCAGCCGGTGACTGCTCCGATCTTTTCCCGCTTGCCTCCGTGGCCGCGATGCAGGGCCGTGTGGCGATGTACCACGCGCTTGGTGAAGGCGTCTCGCCGCTGCGCCTGAAGACCGTGGCTAACGCGGTCTTTACCCGCCCGGAGATCGCCGCGGTCGGCTTTACCCAGGCTGAGATCGAGGCCGGTGAGGTCGCCGCCCGCGCCATTACCATGCCGCTGAATACCAACCCGCGTGCGAAGATGCGCTCGCTGCAGCACGGTTTTGTCAAGCTATTCTGCCGCGCAACGTCCGGCCGCGTGATCGGTGGCGTCATCGTCGCGCCGACCGCCTCCGAGCTCATCCTGCCCATCGCTATGGCAGTGACCAACCAGCTCACGGTGAACCAGCTGGCCGATTCCTTTGCGGTCTACCCATCGCTATCTGGCACCATCACCGAGGCCGCCCGCCGCTTGGTGGCCCATGATGACCTGGAGTAAACCTCGTTCCTAGAACGTGGAGTAAGCATGCTCCGCAGTGCGGTTAAGCTCGATTTTGATCGGCCTATCTGCCTCCGGCAGGGCGCGCTGCGGACAGAATTCGCGGGGGCAGGCGGTACAGCCTGGGCCAATCGGGGTGGCGGCGGAAATGTCTAGGTTCAGGGCATCGGCATAGACGATGCGATCCGCCTGGGCGATATCGCAGCCTAGGCCTACCGCGAATTCCTTGCGCGGCGTGCCCCACGACTTGGCGGTTCCCTGCACGAAACGCCCGATCCACAGGTAAGCGTGGCCATCCGGCATGGCGGCGACCTGGCGGGTAATGCGGTTCGGGGTTTCAAAGGCGCGGTGGACTACCCACAGGGGGCAGGATCCACCAGAGCGCGCGAAGTGAAAGGCGGTAGAGGACTGCCGCTTGGAAATATTGCCCGCGCGGTCGGTGCGGATGAAGGAAAAGGGCACGCCCTTAAGCCCTGGGCGCTGGAGCGTGGCGAGGCGCTGCGCGGTTGTTTCAAACCCAGTCCCAAAGTAGTTGCACAGCAGGTCGATATCGTAGCGGGTATCTTCTGCCATCGTGAGAAAGCGCTGGTAGGGCATGGTGACAGCCGCCGCGAAGTACTGCGCAAGGCCCAGGGTGGCTAAGTCTTGGGATTCGCCTTCGGGCAGTTCAGATACGAGGTTGTCACAGATATCGCCGTAGGCCAGCAGGCAGTATTGCAGGGCCATTTCAAAGACCAATTGCGCCTCAGATAACCCATCGCGCAGCGAGAGCTCGCGCGTATCTGGGTCGAAGCTGCGCCGAGGGCCGGGACGGGAAAAGCGCACCGTAACCCCCAGATCCTCATGCATGCGGGAGGCGAGCCGGCCGCGGCGCAGGACGCGATCGCCCAACTGGCCAGCGAGTTCTTCTGCGAGCACATCGAGCTCGTGGATGTAATTATGCGCGTCATAAAAGAAATCCCGCACCACTTCAAAGGGGGAGGGGTCCGCAGCGGGCGCGCGGGAAGCAACATCAACAAACCGCGGCATCAACTCGGGAAAGCGAGAGGCGAGATCCGAGAGCGTTTCTTCAGAGGCATCGGGGAAGATGTGGCGGAGCTCGGTAATCGTATGGATATCGCGGTCTTCGGCGAAGTAGCTGGGATCCACGGTAAAGCGCTGGGCTAGCTGCATTAACACGGTGACGGTCAGCGGGCGCTGGTCGTTTTCTAGCTGGTTGAGGTAGCTCGTGGATAACCCCAACTTCTTCGCCATCGCCACCTGGGTGAGCCCGCGCTGCTTGCGCAAAGCGTGAATCCGTGCCCCCGCATAGTGCTTGGTCATGCGTCCCCGTCCTTCCTTTAAGTCCCCTGCGCTGTGAAAATCACAAGTTTTGCAGATTTCACAAAAGAAGTCCGCTAATTTCCACAAACATTACCTATAGCGTGTACCACATGCAAGCATTTACTGTGATGTGCAACGCATTCTTGATGAAGGAGGACGCAACCAGTGAAAAACCATGAGGTACGCACTCATAAATCCGCCGAGGACTTCCCCTACGAGGAGCACTTGGCGTACAAGGTGGCCGAGGTGGCTGCGGACCCCGTAGAGGTTCCGGAAGAAACCACCGAGATGATCATCAACCGCATCATCGACAACGCCGCCGTAGCTATGGCCTCCGTTGCCCGTGGCCCCGTCACCTCCGCGCGGGTGATGGCAGAAGCCCATCCGGTGGATAAGGGCGGTTCCACCATCTTCGGCATCGATGGCACGTATTCCGCGGAGTGGGCCGCACTGGCCAATGGCACCGCAGTCCGCGAGTTGGACTATCACGACACCTTCCTCGCCGCCGAATATTCCCACCCCGGCGATAATATTCCGCCGCTTCTTGCCGCAGCGCAGCACAAGGGGCTGAGCGGCCGCGACCTTATCCGCGGCATTGCAACCGGCTATGAAATCCAGGTCAACCTGGTCAAAGGCATGTGCCTGCACGAGCACAAGATCGACCACGTGGCGCACTTGGGGCCATCGGTAGCCGCAGGGCTTGGCACCATGTTGGGCCTGGATAGGGACACGATTTACCAGGCCGTCGGCCAGGCGCTGCACACCACCACGGCAACCCGCCAGTCCCGCAAGGGCCTGATTTCTTCGTGGAAGGCCTACGCGCCGGCCTTCGCGGGCAAGATGGCCATCGAGGCCGTCGACCGCACCATGCGCGGCGAGGGTGCCCCGGCACCGATCTGGGAGGGCGAGGACGGGTTCATCGCCTGGATGCTGCATTCACCAGAGCGCACCTACACCGTGCCCCTGCCAGAAAACGGTGAGGCCAAGACCGCCATCCTGGATACCTACACCAAGGAACACTCCGCGGAATACCAGGCGCAGGCTCCCATCGACATGGCCTTTGCGCTGAAAAAGACGCTGGAGGATAAGGGCCTGAAGACGGCGGATATCGAGTCCATCGTGCTGCACACCTCCCATCACACCCATTACGTCATCGGCACCGGCGCGAACGATCCGCAGAAGATGGATCCTTCCGCCTCCCGCGAAACCCTGGACCACTCTGTGATGTACATCTTCGCGGTCGCGCTAGAAGATGGCGTCTGGGACCACGAAACCTCCTATTCCCCTGAGCGCTCCAACCGCCCGGAGACCATCGAGCTGTGGCAGAAGATCTCCACCGTTGAGGATCCCGAGTGGACGCGCCGCTATCACTCCAACGACCTTGAGGAAAAAGCCTTCGGCGGCAAGGCCGTTATCACCTTCAAGGACGGCACCGTCATCGAAGACGAGCGCGCCGTAGCTGACGCCCACCCGCTGGGCGCCCGCCCCTTCGCCCGCGAGCAGTACATTGCCAAGTTCAAAAAGCTTGCCGATGGCGTCGTCGACGAGGCCGAGCAAGAGCGCTTCCTCACCGCCGTGCAAGACCTAGAAAACCTCACCGATCTAACCGAACTCAACGTGCGGGTCAGCGATGAGCACCTTGCCACCGCGCCCGAGAAACCGGAGGGAATCTTCTAATGGCTGGACTATTTGGTTCTACAATCAGCAACGCAGAAAAGCGCGCGAATTTCCGCAAATCCATCGAATCCGGATCGATCACCACGCTGCCGGGCGCGTTTAACCCGCTGACCGCCCGCCTTATCCAGGACATCGGCGGCTTCGACGGCGTCTACGTATCCGGCGCGGTGCTGGCCAATGATTTGGGCCTGCCCGATATCGGCCTGACCACCTTGACCGAGGTAGCCCAGCGCGCCGGGCAGATTGCGCGCGCTACGGACTTGCCCGTGCTTGTCGATGCCGATACCGGCTTCGGCGAACCCATGTCCGCCGCCCGCACCGTCGCCGCCCTCGAGGATGCCGGCCTAGCCGGCTGCCACCTGGAGGATCAGGTCAACCCGAAGCGTTGCGGGCACCTCGACGGTAAGGAAGTGGTGGACAAGGAAGTCATGGTCCGCCGCATCAGCGCGGCCGTCAACGAGCGCCGCGATCCTAATTTCATCATTTGCGCGCGTACCGATGCCGCCGGTGTCAATGGCATCGATGACGCCATCGACCGCGCTAAGGCCTATGCCGAAGCCGGTGCGGATCTGATTTTCACCGAGGCGCTGTATTCCCCCGAGGACTTTGAAAAGTTCCGCGCCGCCGTGGATACGCCGCTGTTGGCGAATATGACGGAGTTTGGCAAGACCGAGCTGCAATCAGCAAAGACCCTCGACGGGTTGGGATACAACGCCGTGATCTGGCCGGTCTCCAGCTTCCGCGTGGCCATGGGCGCTACCGAAGAATTCCTGCGCGACTTGCAAGATACCGGCATCCAGACCGAGTGGTTAGAGCGCATGCAGCACCGCTCCCGCCTGTACGAACTGGTCCGCTACCAGGAATACAACGAGTTTGACCAGTCCGTATTCACCTATTCCAAAGACAGCTACCAACCCACTTTTGAAAGCTAAGGAGCCAGTGACCATGTCCGATAAGAAAAACGAAACCCCAGAAATCCGCAAGGGCCTTTACGGTGTCGTTGTCGATGAAACCGCCATTTCCAAGGTCGTTCCAGAGACCAACTCTTTGACCTACCGCGGCTACCCGGTCCAAGAACTGGCCCGCTACTGCTCCTTCGAAGAGGTGGCCTACCTCTTGTGGAATGGCAAGCTGCCGGGGCAAGAATCCCTCATCCGCTTCTCCGCGCGTGAGAAGGCATTGCGACACCTAGACCGCCACCTCATTGACCTGATCATGTCCATGCCGCAAAGCTGCCACCCCATGGACGTTCTGCGCACAGCCATCTCCTTCATCGGTGCCCAGGACGCGGAGGAATACACCAAGGACTCCGAGCACGTGCGCCGTACCGCGCTCGAACTCATGGCGAAGATCCCCACCATCATCGCGCTCGACATCCGTCGCCGCCGCGGTGAGGGCTACATCGAGCCGTCCCGCAAGAAGGGCTTTGCCGAAAACTTCCTGTGGATGGTCTTCGGCGATGAAGAAGGCTCCCCAGCGGTCAACCGCGCCGATATCGAGGCCTTTGATAAGTCCCTCATCCTTTACGCCGAGCACTCCTTCAATGCCTCCACCTTCTCGGCGCGCGTGGTTACCTCCACGATGTCTGATACCTACTCCGCCATCGTCGCCGCCATTGGCGCGCTCAAGGGGCCGCTGCACGGTGGTGCCAACGAGGCCGTCATGAAGAACTTCCTCGAGGTAGACGATCCTGCCAAGGCCGAGGAGTGGACCAAGAACAAGTTGGCCAACAAGGACCTGGTCATGGGCTTTGGTCACCGCGTGTACAAGAACGGCGACTCCCGCGTTCCCACCATGGAAGCTGCCTTCAAGGAGTTGGCCGAGCAGCACGACCAGACCAAGTGGATCGAGATGTACGACATCATGGCCAAGACCATGGAAGAAAACACCTCGATCAAGATCAAGCCGAACTTGGACTTCCCGGCCGGCCCTGCTTACCACATCCTCGGGTTCGACATTCAGTTCTTCACCCCGATCTTCGTCATGGCCCGCATTACCGGTTGGACCGCGCACATCGTGGAACAAAACGAGAACAACTCGCTGATTCGCCCTCTGTCCGCCTACGCCGGCGAAGACCAGCGTTCCGTTCCGCCGAAGTCCTTCTAATTGCTCGGCCTCCGCGCGCTTGCGGCCCGCGGTGGGCCGTTGAGTAGGCCGTTAAGTGGACCGCATTTGCTCCCCACGTTCGCGTGGGGAGCATTTGTGCATCCTGCTGCGTTAAATGTGCATCCTCCTACGGTATAACTGAGCAACCCGCGCCCTCAGATGTCGCATTTTCGCCTCAGGTATTGCATAGGAGGATGCACATGTAGCAGCTGTGGCGACGGTTGTGGCATCGGCGGCGGTTGTGGCCGCGACTGCGACTGCGGCGGCTGTTGTTGCAACCGCGGCTGCGAAAAATTTGCCGGATGGAAATTTGCAGACTTTGCAGAATTGCTAGGTCTGTTAATACTGGTTGGCTGGCAGAAATTGCTTACGTGGGGTTTAAGTTGCAGGTGAGTGTAGAAAATCCCGTTTTTAAAAAGGGATGATAAAAACTATTCTTATCTCTAAACTGAGAGACGGATCACCCCAGTGGGGACGTTGCAACGCGGCGTCTTCCAAGTTGAAAGGAACACCCAAGTGGCCAATTCCGCCCTTCCATCGTTCGACAAGATTTTGGTAGCCAACCGCGGTGAAATCGCCGTGCGTGCTTTCCGCGCTGCCTTTGAAACGGGGGCGAAGACCGTCGCCGTCTATCCTCGTGAAGATCGCAACTCCTTCCACCGCGCCTTTGCGGATGAAGCAGTGCGCATTGGTAACGAGGGACAGCCCGTCAAGGCGTACCTCGATATCGAGGAAATCATCCGCGCTGCCAAGAAGTCTGAAGCGGACGCGATCTATCCGGGTTACGGTTTCTTGTCCGAGCGCGCCGATTTGGCCCGTGCCTGCGAGGACAATGGCATTAAATTCATTGGCCCCACCCCAGGCACGCTGGATCTCACCGGTGATAAATCCGCTGCGGTTAACGCCGCGAAGGAAGCAGGGCTGCCGACGCTGCAGGACTCGGAGCCGACCACGGACATCGATAAGCTGGTAGCAGACGCCGGTGACTTCAGCTTCCCGGTCTTTGTCAAGGCCGTCTCTGGTGGTGGCGGGCGCGGTATGCGCTACGTGGAATCGGAATCTGAGCTGCGCGAACGGGCGGCAGAGGCCTCGCGCGAGGCGGAGGCGGCCTTCGGCGATGGCAGCGTGTACCTCGAGACTGCGGTGATTAATCCGCAACACATTGAGGTGCAGGTGCTTGCGGATTCCCAGGGCAATGTCATCCACCTCTTTGAGCGCGACTGCTCCGTGCAGCGCCGCCACCAGAAGGTCGTAGAAATCGCTCCCGCGCCGTCGCTGGATCCGGAACTGCGCGAACGCATCTGCCAAGATGCCGTGAACTTCTGCGAGCACATCAACTATGAGGGCGCCGGCACGGTGGAGTTCCTCGTAGACGAGCGCGGCAACCACGTCTTCATTGAGATGAACCCCCGTGTGCAGGTGGAGCACACCGTGACTGAGGAGGTTACCGGTGTGGACATCGTCAAGGCGCAGATGAATATCGCCGCCGGCGCTTCCTTGGAAGACATCAACCTGTCTCAAGAAAATATCACCATTACCGGCTCTGCCCTGCAGTGCCGCATTACTACCGAAGATCCGAATAACGGCTTCCGCCCAGATACGGGTACGTTGACAGCGTACCGCTCGCCGGGCGGCGCTGGCGTGCGCTTGGATGGTGCGACCTCCGTGGGTGCTGAAGTCTCGCCCAACTTCGACTCCCTCTTGGTGAAGATGACCTGCCGCGGCACCACCTTCGAGCAGGCTGTTCACCGCGCCCGCCGCGCGCTAAACGAGTTCCACGTATCCGGCGTGGCCACCAATATCGGCTTCCTGCGCGCATTGCTCAATGAGTCTGACTTCGTCAATACCCGCGTCGATACCGGATTCATTACCGAACACCCAGATCTGCTCAAGGCCCCACCGGCGGTGGATGAGTCCGGCCGTATCCTTGAATACATCGCGGATGTCACCGTGAATAAGCCCAATGGTGACCGCCCCACCGCGCTGCGCCCATTTGATAAGCTGCCGAAGTTTAATGCGGAAGAGCCGCTCCCGCGCGGTTCCCGCGATGACCTCTTGGAGCTTGGGCCGCAGAAGTACGCGGAACAGATTCGTGCCAAGGATTCCTTGATGGTTACGGATACGACGTTCCGCGATGCCCACCAGTCCCTGCTTGCTACCCGCGTGCGCAGCACGGCCTTGGTCTCCGCGGCAGAAGCCGTGGCGCGCCTGACCCCAGATCTCTTCTCCGTGGAGGCATGGGGCGGTGCTACCTATGACGTGGCCATGCGCTTCCTCCACGAGGATCCCTGGGTGCGCCTGGATCTGCTGCGCGAGGCGATGCCGAACCAGAACATCCAGATGCTCCTGCGCGGGCGCAATACCGTGGGCTATACCCCGTACCCGGATTCGGTGTGCCGCGCCTTCGTGCAGGAAGCGGCTAAGTCCGGCGTGGATGTCTTCCGCATTTTCGATGCGCTTAACGATGTCTCCCAGATGCGCCCTGCCATCGATGCCGTGCTCGAGACGAATACCACCGTGGCCGAGGTAGCCATGGCGTATTCCGGTGATCTTTCTTCGCCGAAGGAAGACCTCTACACCTTGGATTACTACTTGAAGCTCGCCGAGCAGATTGTAGAATCCGGCGCGCACATCCTGGCCGTTAAGGACATGGCGGGCCTGCTGCGCCCAGAGGCCGCGCACACGCTGGTGACCGCGCTGCGCAAGGAATTCGATCTGCCGGTCCACGTGCACACGCACGATACTGCCGGTGGGCAGATCGCTACCTACTTCGCGGCTGCGCGCGCTGGCGCCGATATCGTCGATGGTGCCTCGGCGCCGCTGGCCGGCACCACGTCGCAGCCATCGCTCTCCGCGCTCATCGCTGCATTCTCCAACTCCAAGCGCGATACCGGAATCGACCTGCAAGCGGTCTCGGACTTGGAGCCGTACTGGGAGGCCGTGCGCCAGCTGTACGCCCCGTTTGAAAACGGCATCCCTGGCCCGACCGGCCGCGTGTACAAGCACGAGATTCCGGGTGGTCAGCTGTCGAACCTGCGCGCGCAGGCCGTCGCATTGGGCCTGGCGGATCGTTTCGAGGTCATCGAGGATAACTACGCCGCCGTCAACGAGATGCTGGGACGACCCACCAAGGTCACCCCGTCCTCCAAGGTGGTGGGTGACTTGGCGCTCCACCTCGTGGGCACCGGCGTTTCTCCGGAAGACTTTGCGGCGAACCCGACGAAGTACGATATCCCGGATTCCGTGGATCAATTCCTCCGCGGCCAGCTGGGTACCCCTCCGGGTGGCTGGCCGGAGCTGCGCGATAAGGTCCTCGATGGGCGCGCCGAAACCGGTGCGCACATTAACGATGTCCCGGCAGAGGAGCAGCCGCACCTGGAGTCGGATAACTCGGATGAGCGCCGCGCCAGCCTGAACCGCCTGCTCTTCCCCAAGCAGTTCGAGGAATTCAACGAGTTCCGCCGCAAGTACGGCAACACTGAGGCCCTGACGGATACGACCTTCTTCTACGGCCTGACCGAAGGCGAAGAAAAGGTAGTGCACTTCTTCCCCGAAGACTCCACCGATCGCTCCAACCTTAAGCAGATCGTGGTGCGCCTCGATGCCGTGGGCGAGCCGGATGAGAAGGGCATGCGCAATGTCGTGCTGAACGTCAACGGCCAAATCCGCCCGATGAAGGTGCGCGATGAAAACGCCGAGTCCACAGTGGCCACGGTGGAGAAAGCGGATCCGTCCAATGACGGCCACGTAGCGGCCCCGTTCGCCGGCGTGGTCAACCCCACGGCAGAGCCAGGCGACGAGGTAAAGGTCGGCGACCAGGTCGCGGTCATCGAGGCCATGAAGATGGAAGCCTCCATTTCCGCCACCAAGGATGGCGTGGTGGACCGCGTGGCCATTGGCCAGGCCACCAAGGTGGAAGGCGGAGATCTCATTGCCGTAATCAAATAGAGGAGCCACCTAGCACAGACGCGTAAATCCCCTCCCGGCTTGGATGAATATCCAGCTGGGAGGGGATTTTTATGCTTTAAGTGCGGCGTACCCGGTTAGAGAACCATGGGTGCAACAATGACGCCGACGATGGCGGCATTGAGCATATTGGTCAGGAAGCCACCGAAGAGTGCGCGCGGGCCAAGCTTGGCTACCTCACCGCGGCGCTCAGGGATGAGGCCGCCGATGGAGCCAATCTGAATACCGATGGAGGACAGGTTGGCAAAGCCAGCGAGGGCGAAGGAGGAGATCAAGATGGCCTTATCGCTGAGCTCATCAACGCTTTCACCAAAGGCGGTGTAGCCAACGAACTCGTTGAGGATGGTCTTTTGGCCGATGAAGTTACCCACCTCGAGGGCTTCGTTCCACGGCGTACCGATAAGCCAGGCCACGGGGGCGAAAATGATGCCGAAGAGGCCTTCGAGCGACCAGTTATCCTGGCCGAAGAGGGAGCCGATGCCGCCGAGGATGGAAGAGAGCATCACGATCGACGCGATGAAGGCGATGAGCAGGCAGGCAACCGAGATGGCGATCTTACCGCCGGCCATGGCACCGCTACTGATGGCGTCGATGATGTTTTTGGATTCTGTATCGCGAACGTCTTTAACGGTAGCGTCGAGGTTCGTCTCTTCGGTCTCTGGCATGAGGCCCTTGGCGACGAGCAGCGAGCCCGGTGCATTCATGAGCGATGCGGCGAGCAAGTACTCCAAGGGCGCGCCCAAGAGCGAATAGCCGATCAGCGTGGATCCGGCAACGGAGGCAAAGCCGCCGACCATACAGGTATAAAGCTCGGATCGGGTGAGCTTGGGCAGGTAGGGCTTAATGACCAGCGGGGCCTCGGATTGGCCGAGGAAGATGACGGTGGTGGCCCAAACCGATTCCACCTTGGAGGTACCCATGAGCCACTTGATGGCGGATCCGACGTATTCCACGAAGTACTGGATAACCCGGAGGTAGTACAGGGCGGCGATGATGGCGCCCAAGAAGATGATGACAGGCAGCACATTGAGGGCGAAGACGAAGTCATCACCGAAGAGCCCGCCGAAGACGAATTGGGTACCCTCGTTGGTAAATTCCGTGAGCTTAGTTAGCCCATTGGCGATGCCCTTGAGGGCTTTGAATCCAGGTTCCCACGCGAGGACCAAGAAGCAGAAGACCACCTGCAGGACAAGGCCCACGCCAATGGTGCGCCACTTGATATTTTTACGCGAGCTCGACAGGACGTAAATTACTGCAAGAATGGCGATGATGCCGAGCAATCCTTGTAAGCGTTCCATATTTTCTGACCGTTCTGTGAAGGGACTTTTTAGTTAGAGTGACTCTGGGCCAAAGGAGTGGGGGAGGATCTCGGCAAAGTCGTGGCTCCGGGGCTTTCCATCGACGGAGACGATGACGCGCTCGCAGTTGAACTCCCGCAGGACCTGGCGGCAGGCACCGCAAGGGTAGCAAGGCGCGGACTTTAAGCCGACGATAGCAACCGCTTTAATCTGCGGGATGCTGGGCAAGTGGCCATCGGTGGCCGTTACGTCTGCGGTGGTGACCATGTGCGCGGCGGCATTGCGTTCGGCGCAAATGCCTAGCGGACTGGAGGCGTTTTCGACGTTGGAGCCGGTGACAATGCGGCCATCGGCAAGCAGCAAAGCCGCACCGACTGGGAAAGAGGAATAGGGCGCCCAGGCGTGGTGGGCTGCTTCTTCTGCGAGGCTGAGCAATTCGGCATCGGTAGGAGGTGAATCCGGGGTGGCGTTCATTGCGGTATGGACTTTCTTTCTACGGGATGAAGAGAGACTGCGTTAATTCTCCATTAGAACAAAAAGAAAAATACTCATTGACATCTGTTCTATAGGGAATAATAATTGGACGTGGTGGAGTGTACAACCACTATATATAGTGCAGTAAATCACATTATGTGCTTGTATGTTTCGGTTTCCAAATCATTACAGGAGGAGTCGTCATGGCCGAGAAATTCGATGCGGTAGATGTTATTCGCACCAAGCGCGATAAGGGGGTGTTTAGCCCGGAGGAAATCGACTGGGTCATCGATGCCTATACTCGCGGGGTCGTGGGCGATGAGCAGATGGCTGCGCTCAATATGGCGATCTTCCTCAACGGCATGAACCGCGAGGAAATCTCGCAGTGGACCAAGGCGATGATTGCCTCCGGTGAGACGATGAGCTTTGAGTCCTTGTCCAAGAAGACCGCGGACAAGCACTCCACCGGTGGCGTTGGCGATAAGATTACGCTGCCGCTCGCACCCCTCGTGGCCGCCTTTGGCGTCGCGGTCCCGCAGCTTTCTGGCCGCGGCTTGGGCCACACTGGTGGCACCCTGGACAAGCTGGAGGCCATCCCGGGCTGGCAGGCGGATATTTCCAATGAGCGATTGATGGAAATCCTGGAGGACCCAGGCTGCATCATCTGCGCGGCAGGCTCTGGCCTCGCGCCCGCGGATAAGAAGATCTATGCCCTGCGCGATATCACCTCCACCGTTGAAGCGATTCCGCTTATTGCTTCCTCCATCATGTCGAAGAAAATCGCGGAAGGTACCTCGTCTTTGGTCCTCGACGTCAAGGTGGGCTCTGGCGCCTTTATGAAGGATGAGACCTTGGCCCGCGAGCTGGCGCAGACCATGGTGGACTTGGGCAATGATGCCGGCACCGCCACCACGGCACTGCTAACGGATATGTCCACCCCGTTGGGCCGCAAGGTGGGCAACGCGCTCGAGGTTGAAGAATCCGTCGAGGTTCTAGCCGGCGGTGGGCCAAGCGATGTCGTCGAGCTGACCCTGGCACTTGCGCGCGAGATGCTGGAAGCAGCCGGCGTGCACGATGCCGACGTGGAAAAGGCGCTCAAGGATGGCCGCGCCATGGATAAGTGGAAGCAAATGATTAAGGCGCAGGGCGGCGACCCAGACGCCAAGCTTCCAGTGGCTACGCATACCCACGATGTCATTGCTGAATCCGATGGTTACCTCACCGAGCTTGATGCCTTGTCCGTCGGCGTGAGCTCCTGGCGCCTGGGCGCTGGCCGTGCCCGGAAGGAAGACCCGGTACAGGCAACCGCGGGCATCGAATTGCACGCGGTGAAGGGGGAGAAGGTATCCAAGGGCCAGAAGCTTTTCACCCTGCACACGGAGACCCCAGAGTGCTTCGAGCGCTCCCTTGAGACCTTGCAGCAGGGCTTTAAGATTACCGACGCCCCGCTGGATAAGGAGCGCCAGATCATCCTGGACCGCATTGGTTAAATCAGGATTAATGGAAGTGCAATCGACCCGATGATGATGAGTGCCATGACGGCGAGGAAGACCTTTGCCTGCCACGTGGCGTAGTTGAAGGACACTCCGACGCCCAGGCGCTTGTCCACCAGCACCGCTGGGTCATCGGGATTGTAGTACAGGATCCCCCACTTATAATGCTCGTCATTATCGGGGGATTCTTTGTCTTTATCCGGAAGTTTCACCCCACGCAGCTGTTGCTCGAGCTGCGATTGGGTGCGCAGTATCATTGCCACGATGGCTATGGTGCCGCTAATGGTCATCACCACCATGGTGATAAAGGAGAGGCCAGCCAGGTCCTGATAGCTCGGTACCGGGCCAGTGATCTGTATAAACGATAGCCCGAGGGACATGAGAAGCAACAGGACGCCCATCGCTTCGTTGGAGGCTGCAAGGTTTGCCTGATTCCGCAGCCGCGCCTTGATGGAGCGCTCCGAGCGTGGACGAACCGCGGTGCGTTGGATAAGCCAGCAGATGCCGGCGAAAAGCAACCACATTCCCAGCGCGATAAACGTGATGAAAAAGACGCTGCCGATGGACTTGTCGCTCCAGCTATCGGGCTCCATAGAACCATCCCAGTGCACCGGCACGGGATCGGGGATGTCGGACCAATGAGCGGCGACGATGAGCGCACCGGCGACGATGGCAAGCAAGGAACCCAACATGGTCAGCCAGGGAAAAGACGGCGTTGGCACATCAATATCCTGTATGGCGTCGGCGTCCCGCTCCGCTACCTGGACGCTGACCGCGGTTTCTACCCCGTCGAACCAGCCGCCGTCCTTCTTAGCCGCAATGATATAGCGGCGCTGGGAGAGGTAAGCCCATGTGCCGCCGATAATGACCAGTAGGGAAGACAGGGCCGCCACCCACGAGTGGTTGACGTAGAACAGCGAGATAACCGTCGCTGCGATGCCCACAACCCACGTCCGAGTCTTAAAACCAGAAATGGCACCGACCACAACGGGATCCGAAAGGTGGCTTTGGGGAACGCGAACGCCGAGCGGGGCGCCTGGCGCCGCAAGCGCCGGGATCGTGGTCATTATCCACGTTATGGCCAGCGTGGTCGCGGCCATGAGGACGGTAAGAATCATGCGAGCTCCTTCAGTGTGGAATCGAGATAGCCGTGGAGCTCCTCGGCAGAAAACCCCTGGGCGCGGGCGAGGGTTGCCACGCGGCGCAGGCGTTGCCGAACCTGCTGTTCTTGCGCCGTGGTGTGTGCGCCGGGTCGGACGATCGATCCGGAGCGCCCCGCGGTTTCGACGAGGCCATCAGCAACGAGCGAGTCATAGGCGTGTTTTACGGTGGCCGGGTTGATGCCAATATCCGTGGCGACTTGGCGCACGGGATCGAGCTTGTCGCCGTCGAAGAGCTGCCCGCGGGCGATGGCCAGCACGATTTCATCGTGAATCTGCTGGAAGACCGGCGCATCCGCGTCAGGGTTGAGCGTGATGAGCATGAGCTACCTCCTTCCAATAAGTTTTGTACAACTAAGAGTAGCATAGTCTGTATTAGTGGAGGTAATACAAAGCGGAGACTGGGGACTAGATATGCACCTGCGAGGTTAAGCTGAGCTGCTTGCAGAAGCCCTCATCGTGGCTGACCAGCAGGTACGCACCCTCGTAGGACTCGAGGATCTGCACGAGCCACTTTATGGTGGTGATATCCAAATTATTGGTGGGCTCATCAAGCAGGAGGAATTGCGGGCTGGGCTCGGCTAGCAACACCCGGGCAAATTCCGCGCGGAAGCGTTCGCCGCCCGATAGCTGGTCGGTGCGGCGGTGCACTTGGTCATCGCGAAATAGTAGCTGTGCCAATTGATCGCGGATGAATTGTGGGTGAGCAGTGGGGTTGGCCTCCGTGACCATTTCTAAGATTGTGCGATCTTCCGGCAAGGTGATTTTCTGCCGCAAATATCCACAGTCCAAGCTGTACTCAACGTCACCGCGGGCAACCTTATTAAGGAATGTGGTTTTCCCGCTGCCATTTGGCCCCATAAGGCGTACATGCTCAGGGCCGGTTAAGTCCACGATGCTGCTGGTGAGCACGCGGGTGCCATTAGGCAACTGCGTGCCTGGGAGATCGACGTGGACATGTTCGTCAGGGCGGATCTTATTTTGCGCAGCTTGATAGGCAGCAAATGCCTCCTGCACCGAACCCGATGCCTGAGCAGACCGCTTAGCCGCGGTATTTTGGGAGCGGTTCTTATCGTTTCCCATCGCCATCCCGGGCTTTCGGCGGTTGTGCGAGAAGGCCTTGCCGCGGCGCTGATCCCTGGAAATGCGCACTTGCATCGCCTCGCGCTCGCGCACTTGCTTGCGGTGTTCGGCTTTGGCCTCGCGAGTTTCTGCTTCAGCAGCGCGCTGTTCGGTTTCAATGGCCTCCCGGTAGGCGTGATAATTTCCGGAAAATAACCGCAAACTTCCCGCGTAGAGTTCTGCAATGTGCTCGACATGGGAGAGCAGGTCTAGGTCATGGGAGATGACAAGAATGGGCGTAGAAGAGCTGGAAATGAGCTCGGTGACCTTGGATTTTCCTGCTGCGTCCAAGTTATTGGTCGGCTCATCGAGGATGACAAAGTCCGGGTGATCAAAAAAGGCGGCGTTTAATGCGATGGTGACCGCTTCGCCTCCAGACAGCGTACCGATGGTGCGATCTAGCGGGTAGGCAACGCCTACGTTATGAAGGCAAGCATGAATCCTGTCTTCGATATCCCAGTCGTTACCAATGGTTTTCAGCAGATCCTCGGAGTAATTTCCCGCTTCAAGTGCGTGGAGCGCGGCAATCTTTTCCGCCGCGCCGAATACTTCGGCGATGGTTAAGGAATCACGCAAGCCAAGATCTTGGTCTAGGTACGTGACCTCTGGTGCCGTGAATGTACCCGAGGACGGCGCGATCTGGTGGGACAGGACCTTAGCAAGGGTTGACTTTCCGGAGCCATTATCGCCAATCATCCCCGTAACCGAGTCAGGGATCGTTCCGGAAAGCTGTGAAAAGCAGGGCGTGCCGTCTGGCCACGACAGGCTGAGTTGGGAAAAAGAAATCGGCATGAAGAATCCACCTTTAAAGAACGAGTGTGCAAGGGACGTCGTACTAGGCGGAAATCTTCATAGCCCTCAACAATAGCAGCTGTGGTGCAGAACACAAGGGTACTAGCTAAAATTCATCTCTTGCTGGAACCGGAGGCCTGCAAGAGACAGACGCCAGATTAGAAGCGGCGGAAGAACTTATCTGGGGCGAGTTCTTCGAAGCCCGGTAGTGGCGTGGCGGACGCGATGCCGGGGGCGGTTTGCTCGGCCGCGAGATCGATGGCGTTAGCAACGAGCAGGTCGTGGGCGCGGGAAGCCTCGTCGTCGGTGCCATTCGTGGCGACGATGAGCTCGGGGATGTCCTCGGGATCGAAGGGGGTGAGCCAGGTGGCATCGTCAAGCGGGTCAGCGCCCGGATCCCCAAGGAAGGCTGGGCCCTTGGTGGCGGCGGGGTAGTAGCGCAGGAGCGCGGCCCCCACGGGCTCTACAGTTGGATCCTCATTGGCGGCAAGGGGCAAGGCGATGACGCCGCCATCAACGATGGGGGACCAGTCTGCGATATGGGAGGGGAAGAGGCCCGCAAGGTAGTCGCGGTCCTCTTCCTTGGCCAAGCGAACACCAAGAGAAGAATCAGTCATTCTACCAGGCTAGCTGGCGCGGCTACTTAATTTCCAGCAGCTGCGCGCCCTTGGTGGTGGACGAGCCGGCCTCGACCGCCAAGCCGGTCACGGTGCCGGACTTGTGGGCCTTGACGGGGTTTTCCATCTTCATTGCCTCAAGGACCAGGACGATATCGCCCTCTTCTACCTCTTGGCCCTCTTCTACGTTCACCTTGATAACCGTGCCCTGCATCGGTGCGGTCACGGCATCGCCGGATACCGCGGCCTTGGCACCGGCACCCTTGCGCTTTTTCCGCTTGCGCGCGCCGGTAATGCCAAAGGTGGCGGGCAATGCTACCTCGATGCGGCGGCCGTCGATTTCTACGGTGTGGACCTGGGAGGCCTCGGGCGCGCCGGCTTCCGCATCGGTGGAATCATCATGCGGCGTCAGCTGGTTATCCCACGCCTCCTCGATCCACTTGGTGTAGACATCGAAGGACCCATTTTCCGCGGTAAAGGCGGGATCGGCGACGATGGCCCTGTCAAAGGGGAGCACGGTGGGCAGGCCCTCAACCTGGTATTCAGCCAGGGCGCGGGCGGAGCGCCGCAGGGCGGTTTCGCGGTCCGGACCCCAAACAATGAGCTTGGCCAGCATGGAATCGAATTGCCCGCCGATGACGGAGCCCTCGACGACGCCCGAATCCACGCGCACGCCAGGCCCAGCGGGCTCGGAGTACTTGACGATGGTCCCGGGGGCGGGCATGAAGCCAGCCGCGGCGTCTTCGCCGTTGATGCGGAATTCAAAGGCATGCCCGCGCGGTGTCGGGTCCTCTCTGAGCGAAAGCTCTTCGCCCTGGGCAATCCGGAACTGCTCGCGCACGAGGTCCAGCCCGGTGGTTTCCTCCGAAACGGGGTGCTCCACCTGCAGGCGGGTATTGACCTCGAGGAAGGAAATCAGGCCATCGGCGCCAATCAAATACTCCACGGTGCCGGCGCCGCAGTAGTCAGCTTCGCGGCAAATGCGCTTGGCGGACTCGTGAATGGAGGCGCGCTGCTCGTTGCTCAGGAAAGGCGCCGGCGCCTCCTCTACGAGCTTTTGGAAGCGGCGCTGCAGGGAGCAATCGCGCGTGCCGACGACCACCACATTGCCGTGCTTATCCGCCAAGACCTGGGCCTCCACGTGTCGGGCCTTATCGAGGTAGCGCTCGACAAAGCACTCGCCGCGGCCAAAGGCGGTGGTGGCCTCGCGGGTCGCGGATTCAAAAAGCTCCGGAATCTCTTCGGCGGTGTGCGCGACCTTCATGCCGCGGCCGCCGCCACCAAACGCCGCCTTGATGGCCACGGGCAGGCCGTGCTCATCCGCGAAGGCCTTGACCTCGTCCGCGTTGGCCACAGGATCCTTGGTGCCAGGGGCCATGGGAGCTTCGGCGCGCTCGGCGATGTGGCGGGCCGTGACCTTATCGCCCAAAGCGCGGATGGATTGGGGAGGCGGGCCGATCCAGGTCAGGCCGGCATCGATAACGGCCTGAGCAAAATCGGCATTTTCGGACAAGAAACCATAGCCGGGGTGGATGGCATCCGCGCCGGACTTAGCGGCAGCGTCCAGAATCTTGTCAAAGACAAGATAAGAATCAGCAGAGGTGGAACCGCCGAGGGCAAAGGCTTCATCGGCAAGCGTGACGAAGGGCGCCTGCGCATCCGGCTCGGCATAAACGGCGACTGAGGAGATCCCGGCATCGCGAGCAGCACGAATGACGCGCACGGCGATCTCACCTCGGTTCGCTACGAGAACCTTGGAGATCTTCTTGGTTTCTACTGCCACGGCAGTAACCTCCTGAATACACTTCGTTTACTACGGGATCTATTGTTGCACACCAAAATATTAATTCGTCCGTTTGGCAATAATTGTTACGTTTAAACAAAAATAAACCCACATCGTCACGATGTGGGTAATTAATGACCGGACGAAAATCTACTTTTCAATCGGCATATTGACCATGTTGCCCCACTCAGACCATGATCCATCGTAGACCTGCGCCTTTTTAAAGCCCAAAAGGTAGGTCAGTACGAACCACGTAAACGCGGCCTGCGCGCCCACGTGGGAATACAAGATGGTGGGGGTATCCGGCTCCAGCATGCCGTAGTTGACCTTGAGGTCATCAACGTTGCGGAAACAGGAGTTGGGGTAGGTTGCGCGATCCCACTCCAAATTGATCGCACCCGGAATGTGGCCGTGACACATGGTCGTGCCATACGGCGAGTTTCCATTCGGGTCGAACTCCGTCGCTTCACCCGCGAATTCCTCCGGCGGGCGGGTATCAACCAGGGAACCGGTTGCCTCGCGGACATCGGAAACAAAGGCGCGCAGGAGGGAATCGTCCCGGGCTACCTCGGGATAATCCGACTCCGGGAATTCCGGGACCATAAAGGAGGTATCGCGTTCTTCTGACATCCACGCATCGCGCCCGCCATCGAGGAGGCGGACGTCCTTGTGTCCAAAGAGGGTAAATACCCACAGCGCATAGGCCGCCCACCAATTGGACTTATCGCCATACAAAACAACGGTATCGTCTTCGTGGATGCCCTTTTCCCGCATCAAGCGGGTAAATTCCTCGCCGTTGATAAAGTCGCGCGTCAGCGAGCTCAACAGCTCGGTGCGGAAATTAATCCGCGTGGCCGTGGGAATGTGCCCGATATCGTACAAAAGGGAGTCTTCATCGACCTCGATGACGCGCAGCCCTTTAACGCCCAGGCGCGCAGACAGCCACGGAGCGGAGACAAGCCGCTCTGGGTGCGCATATTGCTGGAATGGGGGATAGGGGTCTACTTCTGCCACTGCCCGCCTGCCTTTCTAATAAAACGGGATGATTCGCTCCCACCACTCTAACCCGATGAATGCCAAATTGATCACTTGGGAGGCCGTAGTGTGGTATTCCATACAATAAAACAGCCGAGTGGGCGGGTCAGCATTTAACATAATAGTGCTTTTACTCGAGGTCGCGATTCTACAAGTTTTCCCGCTGCATTACTCAAGTCGCGCCCCCAGTACCTCTTCAGCGCTACGTGGAGCCGCGAATTTTAATCAATTTCACACCACGCCAGGCAATGAAACGGTCTATAGTCAGATCGTTCTGTTTTCTCCCTAGACCTAGGAATATGGGCTGCGATTATGGCTGATCATAGCGACAACACCACCAATGACAACGAGGAGTTCTCGAAGGGCTTCGTTGCCCGCGATTTCTCTGAGGGACCGCGCCAAGACGGTACTGAGGACTTCGGTGCTTTTGCGGACAATGATGCGCGGGCATTCGGCCCCCACGGCACCCCGCAGGCTGGCCAGGAACAAGGCTCGCAAAGCAGCCAAGAGCAGCACCCGCAATCGGGCCAGGAACAGGCGGCTTATCAGCACCCCGAGTACTCGCAGCAACCGGGTCCAGCGCAACCGGGGCCCGCGCAGCCGCCGCATTCCTATCCAGAACAGGGCAATTCTTGGCAGGGACAGCAGGCGTGGAACGCGCCGAATGGGCAGCAGCCAGGATTTACTGCGTATCCGAATAACAGCGGGCAGTTCCCGCCACAGGTTCCGCGCACGAAGACGCCAACCGATGGCTTCTTCTCCGGCCTCTTGGACTTCAGCTTCGATAAATTCATCACCGTAGGCTATGCTTCGGCGATTTATGTCATCGGCATGATCATCCTTGGCTGCACGTGGTTGTTGGGCCTACTTTTAGGATTCGTTTTCTTTGGTCCGTTCGGGATTATCACCGCCATCTTGGTTACGCTTATCTGCTTTGGCGAGCTCATTGGCTTGAGGCTCTTTTTAGAGTTCGCAGTCGCAAATATCCGGACGACGCAATATACCCGCGAAATCCTGCACCGGCTGAACTAGGCATAAGCTACAAGAAAAGCACATTCTCCTCTGGGATTGAACAGGGAGAATGTGCTTTTTATATTGGCCAAATAAGCCGCAGTGTGGGCTTAGTCGAGCAGCTGGGCAACGCTATCGGGGTCGGCATCGGAAAGCATCTGGCGAATGCGGTCGTATTCGTCGTCCTCGCCGATGGCCTTGGCGGCGCGGCCAAGCGCCGCAATCGCGCGCAGGACACCCTGGTTGGGCTCGTGGGAGAAGGGGACCGGGCCCCATCCCTTCCAGCCGTTGCCGCGCAGGCGGTCTAAGCTGCGGTGGTAGCCGGTGCGGGCGTAGGCATAAGCGGTGATGTACTCGTTGGGATCCGCGCCCTCGAGCTTGTCGAGCTCCTGCTCTGCGAGCATGGCCCACAGCAACGGGGAATCCGGGTGGTCTACGATGCCGGCCGCAGGCGCGGCGGCGTCCTTAGCGCCGGGATCGGCGGGCAATTTAATCGGTTCTGGGGCAAGCATGTCTTTCATTTCCATAAGACACACTCTAGCGATGCTCGTGCGGGCCTACCAGAAATCAGAAACGCTGAGCCCAAAAGAGTAGAGCGCGCGGCGCACCACCGGTAGGGACAGCCCAATGACAGAGGAGGGATCGCCGTCGATACTATCGATAAACCAGCCACCCATGGCCTCCAAGGTAAACGCGCCCGCGCATTCTAAAGGCTCGCCGGTGCGGGCGTAGGCCTCAATATCGGTGGCAGAAGCCTCTGCGAAGCGGATGGTAGTGGTGGAGGTTTCCACGTGGCGCTGCGCGCCAAAAATCAGGCAATGGCCGGTAAGCAGCTGCGCGGTGCGGCCTGCCTGGTGGTGCCAACGCTCGATGGTGGCGTCGACGGTGTGCGGTTTGCCCTGCAGTTGGCCATCCAATAGCAGCATGGAATCGCCGCCGATGACCGGCTCGTCGGGGTACCGGGAAGCAACCTTCTCGGCTTTGGCGGTGGCCAGCGCTGCCACGGTATCGGCAGGCGAGTGCCCCGCCAACTGGGCTTCTAAGGCGCGCTCGTCAATATCGGCGGGCTCGAGCACCGGTTCCACCCCGGCCCCGCGCAGGATGGCGGCGCGCGAGGGCGACTGCGAGGCCAAAATGAGGCGCATTAGTAATACCGCACGGTGTGGAAGGCAGATGGATTAAAAACGCGCTGCGCGCCGTAGTGGTCGAAGCGCTCACCGGGCCTGCCCCAGTGGTTGCGATCCCCAAAGGCGCCGGAGTGGTCCTTTTGCATCTGCTTGAGCACCGTCGAGAGCGCGGCGCACTCTTCTTCCGTGGGGTTTCCCTTCAGGACTTTGATTTCGGGTTCAGACATCTTTTCCTAAACAGTTCCGTGCTTCTTGGGTACCTGGGCCACGACCTTGCGCTCTAGAAGGCGCAGGCCTTCAACCAGGTAGTGGCGGGTAGCGGAAGGCTCGATGACATTATCAGCCAGCCCGCGCTCGGCGGCGGCGTAGGGGTGCAAGAAAAGCTCGTCCATTTCTTCCTGCTTATCCTGATCGCCGTAGATGGCCAGCGCGGTCTGGGCCGCCTCGGCGACGGCGATTTCTGCGGTCGGCCAGGCATAGACCAAATCCGCGCCCAGGTCCTTGGACCCCATAAACGCGTAGGCCGGGCCAATGGCCTTGCGGGTGACCACCGTAAGCTTGCCGACGCTCGCCTCCGCCTGCGCATACGCAAACCCCGCTGCCCGGCGCAGGAGACCGGCTTTTTCTTCCGCCGGGGTGGCAACGAAACCGGGCGAGTCCACGAACTCGATGATCGGGGTATTAAAGGCATCGCACAGGCGCACAAAGCGCGCCGCCTTTTCCGTCGCGGCCGAATCCAACGCGCCGCCAAGTGAAAGCGGTTGGTTGGCAACGATGCCCACAGCGCGGCCATCCACGAAGGCAAAGCCGGTAATGATATTGGGCGCGGCCTCGGCCGAAAGCTCAAAGAAGGAGCCCTTATCGACGACCGCGTTGACCACCTCGCGCATGTCATAGGCATCCTCTGCTGAATCCGGGATGACGGAATCCAGATCGAACTCGGCGACCTCGCGCGTATCGATGCGCGTTGCCTCGGCGCGGTTATTGGCCGGCAGGTAGGCCAAGACGTCGCGGACCAAGGCGAGGGCTGCCTGCTCGCTCGGGGCGCTGAGCTGCGCGGTGCCGGACTTCGCGTGGACTGCGGCACCACCAAAGGTTTCCGGTTCCGCGTCGGCCACCTCGCCGGCTGCCTGGTGCAGGCTGGTGCCGTGGGTGACAATGAGGACATCGGCAAGCGTGGGCGCAAAAGCCGCAATGCCGCTGGTATCCCCCGCCACCACGGAGATCTGTGGAATAAGGCCGGAAGCCTCGGTTGCGCGGGCGAGGATGCGGGCGTAGCCGGCCAGCGTGACGATGCCCTCTTGCACGCGCGGGCCGGTGGAATCATAGATGCCGACAATGGGCACGCCGGTTTTCAGCGCAAGGTCATAGACCTTGGTGAGCTTTTCCGCATAAACCTCACCCATCGTGCCGTCAAAGACGGTGGCATCCTGGCTGAAGATGCACACGCGGCGCCCGTCGATGGTGCCATAACCGGTGACGATGCCATCGGTGTACGGGCGATCGTGTTCGCGGCCAAAGTCGGTGGAGCGGTGGCGGGCCAGTGCATCGGTTTCTACAAAGGACCCCTCATCGAGCAGCTGATTCACGCGGGTGCGGGCGGCTGGCTCGCCTTCCCCCAGCGGCGCGCGGGACTCGGTGAGCTTGTTATCCAGGTCCTCAATCTTGCCAGCGGTGGTCTTCAGGTCAGTCATAGGCGTTGAGTTTACTATTGGAAGGCTAAAGATGCGGAACTTGTCTGGTTTCGCGCATCACTACAGGGTCGGTGGCGGTGGGCTGTCGGTGCGGCCGCGACGGGGTTTGCCCGACGGGAAGCATTAGATCCCCTTTATTGGGGGATGGGGCGCGTGGCAATCTCTGGCATTTCTTACCGGTAAGACGGTATTTTCCCACCGCACGGCGGGTGAGAAGGCATGGGTGAAAAATTCTGTAACTGTTGAGGACTTATAACAGCGGGCTTAATATTAGCTGCGTCTTCACGAATAATTTCTTGTATATTTCACAACCACAAGGATGGTCTTCAGGTGATTTCAAAGAGACTGAGATTCATCGCCCCACTTGCCATCGCGGCGCTGATTGCCCCGGCGGCACAGGCGCGCGATATTCCTCCAATGCCACAGGCATATCCCATTACCAATCTTTACAAAAGCTGCAGTGCCGCCGGAGATAACGCCGAGCGCGAATGGCGTTTTGCTGAAACCGGGCGTCGCTATTTAAGCGATGGCACCCTGCAATTTAAAAACAGCACCGACCAGGAAGTGCCGTATACCGCAGAGGTAGAAACCGGCACCAACCACGAGATTGATGCCAATTCCAAGGCCAAGCTGCCCTCTGGCTGGGATACCACCGCTAAATCCGATATCGGCCTAAAGCTGGCCAACGGCTGGCGAGACAAGGAAACCTTTGGCCCCGTCAAGCTCAAGCCGGGCGAATCCTTCCGTGTGGAATACGGCGTGGTGGAAAAGGACTTTATTTCCATGTTCGTCGGCTGCAATGATGATCGCCTGGAAAATATCCCGGGCGCCAATGTCATCCGCGGTAAAGGCCCAGCAGAGCGCTATGCCTTTGCCTATATCATCAAGGCCGATGGCTCCGTATCGGATCTGGCCATGGAAATTCCTTCCCGCTCCGGCAGCACGAATTCTAAGCCCATCGAAGGAAACTACACCGCGGTCTCCGGCCCCAGCCTGGAAAAGATTGCTGACCCAGACAAAGACGAGATCGTGCAGCCGGCCGCCGAACCCCAACGTGATCCTGCGTGGCCCAAGGAAGGCGATACGTGCGAGGCCAAAGATAAGTCCTGGTACCCGCTGGATATCACCGCGGTGCAGCCAACCTTCCGCAAGCCCGGTTATTCCACCGACTTCCTCAACTGGTCGCACGGGGACTATGAATTTGCGCCAGTGACCGACTTCGTCGTCGGCGCCCAGCACGATCCGTATACCAATTGGCGAGGCAATAGGGGCGATATCCCACAGGGCTGGCTCGAATCCGTCGGTGCCGTCAAGCGCGCCTATATGCCTGTTGGTACTGAGCTTAAGCACGTACACCTCGAGCCCGGGGAACGCGTGCGCGTGGAGTACGGCACCACCATGACCCGTATCAATTACCGTGAGGTGCACTGCGGAAAATCCGGCAAGTACGACCTCACCTCGGACTACAAGCAGACCACCGCCCCGAGCGGCTTCTGGGCCGAGGCCACCATCACCTCCAAAGACGGCAGCACCCGCACCGTAGACGTCACCCCTGACGAATACCGCGATCTGCCCGTACCCACCCAAACCATCTACTAACTACCTTTTAGGAGCACACCTCATGCGCATGTCCAAGATTGCGTCCACCACCGCGGCTTTGGCCGTTGCCACCGGCGTATTCGCTGCCCCAGCCGCTAACGCATTGCCACAGCGCGACCTGGGCCCAGCAAACCCCACTACCATTGGCGAGCGCTGCGCCAACCCCGGCGATACCGGCCAAACCGTTGACATCAAGCGCACCTATTTCGACGGCTCCGCCGGTACCTGGACCATCTCTAACTACAACGACGAGCCGCTTCCAGTGACCCGTTCCATCAAGGAAACCAAGACCAAGGAGTGGAACGTTTCTGCTGGTGTGGACTTCAAGCTGCTGGATCTGATCAACTTCACTTTCTCCTCCAGCTACACCTCGAGCCAGTCCTATGAGGTTGGCGAGCAGATCGGCCCATACGATATCGCGCCGGGCAAGACCGCTGTGCTGAAGGCCGGATGGGTAGTTTCTGATTTTGAGGGCCAAAAGACCGTGTGCGGTTCCGACCACACCTGGCAGGCCAACGGCGATACCTTTACCGCAACCCTGCCCAAGGAACGCCACGTCGCGGTCTCCACCCGCGATAACAACGATTGGGGTTAAACCGTGAAGGCGAAGTCCATCGCTAGTGCGATCGCAGCGCTGAGCCTGGTGGCCGTCCCCGTCGCCCACGCCTCTGACTTCGGCGGAGACTTTGAGCTGCCCCAGCGCTGGAACGATGACTTTAAGCCCGGCACGCATTGCGCAACGCCGGGGGAGAACTCCACCTATGTCACCGCGAAGCGCCGCTGGTTCAAGCAAACCGATGCCGCCAGCGTGGCAAACCACAACGCTGAGCCGCTGCCGGTTAAACACACCGTATCCAAAGCGCGAACGGAAACCGTTCAAGTGTCTGGCTCCGTGCGCGGTGAAGGCGATCTGGCCAAGATCCTGACCAAGACCTACGGCTTCAACTACGTCAGCGAACAGCACTGGAAGATTAACCAGGTAGTTGGGCCATATACCTTGCCGGCAAATTCCCAAGGCAAGTTGGTGTGGGGCTTTACCATGCTGGATACCGACGGCCAGGATGTGCGCTGCAATCAAGATCAAGTATGGGAAACGGTGGGCAAACCATACTCGGCCACCGTTCCAGAGTCCCGTTATTCCGAGCTGCGCTTAGAAGACGCCCCGGACTGGAGTTAAGTCATAAGGAAATGAGCCCAGCCGCACCCTGTGAATGGGGGTGTGGAGCTGGGCTCTTTGTGTGGCGGCTCAGCGCGCACTACCCGTGGCGCGCACAACCCGTAGCGCGCACCGCCCGCTTTGTAGAAGTGCATCCTCCAAAGTGCACATTCCAAAGTGCAGGGTCCCCTGCAACAGTTGAGGAAGGTTTGCGATATCTGAGGGTCGGGTTTGCTCAGTTATCGCAGTGGAGGATGCACAAAGTTAAGCCGGCAACCACGCGTACCCGTAAGGCCCGACCTCGACGGGGCCTAGGTCAACGGAGCGGTCGCTGAAATTGTGCAGGCACAAAAGGTCGCCGCGCTGGTAACCCAGCACGCTTTCTTTTCCGGTTTCCACCGGCTCGCAGGGTGCCGTGCCCAGCTCGGGGTGCGCGTGGCGCTCTGTAATCATGGTGCGCACGCTGTGCAGCAGAGAAGTGGCATCGTTGAGCTGCGATTCCACGGACGTGCCGCCGACAATAGGCAGCCGCGCTGGGGTGCGGGCGCTAAAGCCCGCGGTTTCGCTATCGTCCCACTGCATAGGGGTGCGAACGGCATAGCGATCCGGCAAAGAGGTGTCATCGAGCATGCCAATTTCATCGCCATAATAAATAAATGGCGCACCAGGCAGGGTCATCAGCAGCGAAAACATCAGCTCCACCTTCCGGCGGTCCCCGCCCATGAGCGGCATGAGCCGCCTAGCGATGCCCACATGCGCCCGCATCCCTTCTTCTGGCAGGTAGGTCTGATACATCAGCTCGCGGACGTCATCATCGACCATCTCCAAGGTCAACTCGTCGTGGTTGCGCAGGAAGGTACCCCACTGGCACCCCTCGGGCAGCGGCGGTAGCTGGTCGAGGATGTCGTAGACGGGGGTGGCATCGCCAAGCGCGAGCGCCTGGTACAGCCGCGGCATGACCGGGAAGTTGAAGACCATGTGGAAGCGATTGCCGGAGCCGTAGTACTCCATGGTCTCCTTGGGCGGCTGGTTGGCCTCCGCAATGAGGACGGCCTCGGGATAGTGGGTATCCATAAAGGCGCGAATCTTTTCCACGAACTCCACCGTTTCCGGCAGGGACTCGCCGCCGAGCTCATCGCGCTCGAAGAGGTACGCGATGGCATCGAGGCGCAGGCCATCGAGGCCCTTGTCCATCCAGAAGGACAAGATATTAAAGACCTCGTCCTGCACGTCTGGGTTATCGTAATTGAGATCCGGCTGGTGGGAGTAGAAGCGGTGGAAATAGTACTGCTGGCGCTCCTCGTCCCAGGTCCAGTTGGAGGTCTCAACGTCCGTGAAGATGACGCGGATTTCGGGGTAGCGCTCGGGGTCATCGCCCCAGACGTAGAAATCCCCAAATGGGCCATCCGGGTCGGAGCGCGAGGCCTGGAACCACGGGTGATCGGAGCTGGTGTGGTTGAGCGCCAGGTCCGTCATGATGCGCATATCGCGGCGGTGCAGTTCCTCAACCAGTTCCTCGAAATCCGCCATCGTGCCGTAATCGGGGTGGATGGAATAATAATCGGCGATATCGTAGCCGTCATCGCGCAGCGGCGAGGCATAAAACGGCGAGAGCCAGAGGCAGTCCACGCCCAACCACTGGAGGTAATCCAGCTTGTCGATGACCCCGCGCAGCGTACCGACGCCCTTATTCTCGGCCTCGCTATTGCCGGAGTCCTTAAACGAGCCCACCAGGGCTTGGTAGAAGACGGCGTTGTGGTACCAGCTCATTGCAGATCCTTTCTTTTTGCCCGCCACGCAAGGTACGTCAGTGCGCACAGCACGCCGGCCACCAGGCTGGGCCATACGGCGGGGGAGTCTTCAAATAAGTTCACTACGGCTTGGATGACCGCAAGGCACGCGAAGAAGCCGAGGAATCCGAGGAGCGAATCCCACAGCAGGGACCGGCGCATTAGGTCTTGACACCTCCTGCGGTAAGCCCGGCGACGATGCGGTGCTGGAAAATGAGCACCATGATGATAAGCGGAATGGTCACCAATGCACCAGCCGCCATGGTTGCGGCATAAGGGTACTCAAAGGCCGAGGGGCCAGAGAAACGGGCGATGGCCACCGTGACCGGCTCGGTGCCCGTCGTGGATAGCTGCTTGGCCAACATGAATTCATTCCACGTGGTGATAAAGGCAATGATCGCGGTGGTAAAGAGCGCCGGTGCGGCCAACGGCAGGAGGATGAGGCGGAATGCCTGGGCGCGGGAAGCGCCATCCACGCGGGCGGCCTCCTCGAGCTCCCACGGCAGCTGCCGGAAGAAGCTGAGCAGGGTATAGACCGTCAGAGGCAGTGCGAAGGAGATATTTGGGATGATCATCGCGCGGTAGGTGCCGATCCACTCTAGGCGGCCAAAGAGCTGGAAGAGCGGGGTAACCAGCGCGATGGCAGGGAACATGGAGGCTGCCAGGATGATGCCGGTGACAATACCCTTGCCGGGAAAGTCATAGCGGGAGAGCGCATACGCGGTAAATACGCCGACCAAGACGGCTACCGCGGTGGTTGCGAGCGAGATGAATAGCGAATTGCCCAGCGCGCCGAGGAAATCATTGCCCTTATCCGTCGCGAGGGCATCGCGGAAATTATCGAGCGTGATATGCGTTGGCCAAGGCGTGGTATCGAAGGTGAATTCCTGGCTGCGCAGGGCGGTGACCACCATCCAATAAAAGGGAGCAAGGCCCCAGAACATGATGAAGATAATGCCCGCGTAGTGTCCGAATTTACGCATTATTTTGCACCCTTTCTGCCGGAGACATCCGCGCCGAGGAAACGGATGAGGATGAAAGCGACGAAGAAGATGAGCAAGAAGATAAGGGTGGATAGCGCCGAGGCGGAATTGAAATTACCTTGGCGCATATCTTCCACCACCAGCTGGGAAATGGTGGCGGTAGGGGAGTTAGACGAGCTCGAAATCATGATGACGGGAAGGTCATACATGCGCAGCGCATCCAGAGTGCGGAAGAGTACGGCCACCATCAGGGCTGGGCGCACCAGCGGCAGGGTGATGCGGAAGAAGGTTTGGATGCGGTTGGCGCCATCGACGCGGGCGGCATCGTAGACGTCCTTGGGGATCATCTGCAGGCCAGCCAGGATGAGCAGCGCCATAAACGGTGCGGTCTTCCACACGTCTGCGATGATGACGGCAAAGCGCGCATAAAACGGGTCCGTGGTCCAGGCGATATTCGTACCAAGCAAGGAATTGACTATGCCCTCTGGGGCGAACATGAACTGCCACAGCTTGGCCGTCACGGCGGTAGGAATGGCCCAGGGGATGAGCACGGCGGCGCGCACTAAGCCACGGCCGCGGTATTCGCCGTTCATGATGATGGCCATGAACATGCCGAGGATGGTCTCCAGGGCGACGGTGACCACGGTGAAAAACAGCGTGATTTTTACGGCGGGCCAGAAGTCGGTGGCGATAACACCGGGCGGGCACGTCGTGATTTCACCCGCACCGGAAACACAGCGGTTATTGATCCAGTACAGGTAATTGTCTAGGCCGGCGAAACCGCCTTCTTCAAAGATGCCCGTTTGTGGATTAAGCTGCCGGTTGCCCTGGAAAGACAGGATGACCGCGCGCACGATGGGATAGCCGATGATAATGCCCAGCACGATAAGCGCCGGGGCGATCAGCGCGGCCGGCCGCCCGAAATTGGCAAACCTGCTGGAGCTAGGGCTGCGCTTGGGTTTCTTCGATGATGGGTGCGTCTGTTGCGTCGGCGAAGTGGTGACCACGGTTATTCGCCTTTCTGGTTCAGATAATTTCTGGTGCGCTAGATTCTATCCCCAACTAGGGTGGGAAAACCACAAAGGGTGAGGCTATGGCGTATGCGCCTTCCTCACCCATTTGTGCACTAGCGGTTCGCTATGTATTTCTCGGTTTTCAGCGTGCTCCCTGCTCGTGGGATACGAGGGGCAGGGAGCGTATCTTTAACCCTGCGAAGCAGAGTCGATGGCCGCCTTCATATCGGAGGTGGCATCCTCGACGGACTTGCCATCGGTCAGCGCGGCATAAGCGTTGTCCTGAATGGCCTTAGAGATGGCGGAGTAGAACGGCGATACCGGGCGTGGTGCGGCGTTTTCCAGGGATTCCTTCAGCGCTGGCAGGTAGGGGAACTCCTCCTGCAGCTGCGGGTCATCGTAGATGGAGGAAAGAACCGGCGGGAAGGACTGCTCAGCAAAGGACTTCTGGTTTTCCTCATTGATGATGAAGTTCATGAAGTCCAGGGCGGTGCCCTTGTTCTTGGAATTGATGTTGATGCCGTTGTTGTAGCCACCCAAGGTGGATACGCCGACGCCGTCCTTGCCCAGCGGTGCCTGGACCTCAACGTCGATGCCGGCATCTACGGCATTGGTGTACATGTAGGGCCAGTTTACTGCGAAGGCGGTCTTGCCCTCGGTGAAGGCCATGTTGGTCTCTTCCTCGGTGGCGGCGGTGGAGTCCTTGGAGATGATTTCGTCTTCATACGCATCCACCATGGCCTGCAGGCCTTCCTGGGCTTCCTTGGAATCGACGGTGGCATTGCCGTCATCGTCAAGCACCGAGCCGCCCCAGCCCTCCATGAAGCCGGCGGTGTTCAGAGCCAAGCCCTCGTACTGCTTGAGCTGGGTGGTCAGGCACTTCTTGCCATCTTCCAGGGCCTTGCAGGCGGATTCGAGGTCAGCGAATTTCTCCGGGGTAGCGTCCGCGAGCTCAGTATTGCGGAAGAGGAGCTGGCCATTGGTGTTTTGCGGCAGCGCATACAGCACGTCATTGTAGGTTGCCGATTCCACGGTGGCCGGCAAGAGCTCCGAAGTATCGGTCTCGAAGTCACCGTTGAGCGGCTGGAGCCACTGGTTGGCGGCGAATTCCGCGGTCCAGACCACGTCGAGGGCCATGACATCGTAGTCATCGTTACCGGCCTGGAGGGACTGCACGAGGGTCTCGCGCTGGGCATCTGCCTCGCCCGCGAGCTCCTTGAGCGTGACCTTTTCATCCGGATTTTCTTCATTCCACTTATCGATGATGGGAGTGATCTTATCCGTGTCGTTCTTGCCCATGGCAAAGGTGATGGGGCCGTGGGAGTCAGCGCCGGAACCGGAACCGGAACCGGATGCGGAGCCATCCGCGTTATCTGCACCATCATCAGACGTGGAGCAGCCGGCTAGTGCCAGTACCGCCGTGGTGGCGACTGTGGTGCGAATGAAGTACTTCTTCATGGGGAATTCACCTTTCAGAAAGCTTGGGTGTTCCTTAAAAATAATTTACAAACACCGCGCGCAGAATAGATTTTGATTATTCACCTCTATACGGGGGTGCTTTATGAGGTGGCGATGCGCTGCCCGGTTTCTGGATCGAAGCGGTGTGCCGCGCTTTCATCAAAGGTCAATACAACCTCCTCGCCGCGCTGTGGCGGGGTGCCTTCGCAGCGCGCAACGAAACGCTCGCCACCCACCGTGGCGTAAACGAAGGATTCGGAACCCAATTCTTCAACCAGGTCGACCACGCCGCGCAGGCCCTCAGCACCCTCATTGAGGTGCATGTTTTCCGGGCGTACGCCCAGGCGCTCGCCGTTGTGGTCAAAGATGTTCATCGCAGGCGAACCGATAAAGCCGGCCACGAACTCGTTGGCCGGTTCCGCATAAAGCTCGCGCGGCGGGGCAACCTGCTGCAATACGCCATCTTTGAGCACGGCTACCCGGTGCCCCAGCGTCATGGCCTCTACCTGGTCGTGGGTTACGTAGACCGTGGTGGTCCCAAGCCGTTGCTGCAGGCTCGCAAGCTCGGTACGAGTCTGCACGCGCAGCTTTGCATCCAGGTTAGATAGCGGCTCATCCATGAGGAAGGCCTTAGGATTGCGCACGATGGCACGGCCCATGGCCACGCGCTGGCGCTGACCGCCCGATAGGTCCTTGGGCTTGCGCTTAAGGAACTCGCTTAGGCCCAGCATTTCCGCGGCATCCTGGACCTTTTGCTTGATTTCAGCCTTCGGGAGCTTGGCCAGTTTGAGCGAAAAGCCCATGTTTTCTTCCACCGAAAGGTGCGGGTAGAGCGCGTAATTTTGAAAAACCATCGCGATATCGCGATAGCCCGGCTCGAGGCCCGTGACATCCGCATCATCGATGGAGATCCGGCCACTAGAAATTGGTTCAAGGCCCGCAAGCGCGCGCAGCGTCGTGGACTTGCCGCAGCCAGACGGACCCACCAAAACGAGGAACTCGCCGTCCGCGATTTCTAGGTCCAATTCCTTCACGGTGGGCGCCGCCGCGCCGGGGTAGGTGATATTTACCTTTTCAAAAGTGACCTTTGCCATGCGCAACACACTAGCACCACCAGCGGACGGTATCTTGGAATCTATGACTGCACTTGATAAGCACCGCATTCGCACCGCCCTGGCAGAGGATTTCACCACCATCGATTTTGTGGATCAGACCGGTTCCACCAATACCGATCTGATGCAGGCCACCAACATCGCCGATGGCACCGTGCTGCTTGCCGATGAGCAGCTATCCGGCAAGGGTCGCCTCGGCCGGGCGTGGACGGCGCCGGCCGGATCCCAAGTGATCTTTTCCGTGCTGCTCTTGCCCGATTCCCTCGATTACTTGGGGACGCTTCCGCTGGCCGCGGGCCTGGCCGTGACCGATTCCATCGAGGGTTCTGTGCTCAAGTGGCCGAATGATGTGCATATCGATGGCAATAAACTCTGCGGCATCCTTGCCGAGGCCGGTCCCGTGGGCCAAGCCTTCAAGTCCGCACCGAAGACCGAGATCAATAAGGCAGAACTCAATAAGACTGAGTTGAACAAGGCCGAGATGAATAAAGCTGAAGTCAATAAAGCCGAGGTAAATAAGGCCGTCGGCGGGCAGGCGCCCTCCGCGCGCGTGGTCGTAGGCATGGGCATTAATGTCACGCTCACCCGCGAGGAATTGCCCATTGAAAAGGCGACCTCGCTGGCGCTTGAAGGCCGCGATTCCGACCGCACCGAGCTGGCCATTACCGTGCTGAAAAACCTGCGCCGGCGCATTACGCAGTGGGAGAACCAGGATCCGCAGCTGATGCAGGATTACCGCGCGGTGTGCTCATCCATTGACCAAGAGGTGCGGCTGGAGACCCCGACTGGCGATGTCATCGGCCGCGTCGAGGGCATCGGCGATGACGGCCGCATTAACGTCGCGGGCGAGTACTACTCCGCCGGCGACGTGACGCATCTGCGTCCGGCGCGATAAGCGCCGCACGATAGGCATCGCGCGGCAGGCGCTGCGGAATCCGCGCAGTCCGAGAAGCACTGCCTCGCACTGGTACTATCCATGGCTATGGGATTGATGAAGATGGGCCAAGGCGAGGTAAAGCGCGCGGACGTATCCGCGCCGTTTCGCGCGCTCGTTTTCCCATTCTTGGAGCTCATCCTCATCACCGGCGTGCTGTGGATTGCCATCGGCTGGTGCGATGCCGAGGGGGTAGAACCAATACTGCGCAATGGGCTCGTCGTTTTGTGGGCTGGGCTGAGCACGTGGCGCTTCCTTATTCCTTTATATAAGGCCCGCCGCAAGCGGTTCATCGTTACCAATCGCCGCGTCATCGTGCGAGAGGGCCGCCACATCGATTCGATTCCGCTGGAAGATATTCGCGGCGCCCGCAAGCGCCGCGGCGGTATCTCCATTGCGCTCAACGGCTGGGACAGGGCCATGTATTTTCCCACCGTGGCCAAGTCAAAGCAGGTGGCGGAGATTATTAATGATCGCCCCTGGTTTTAATCTCGGTGGAGTGCAATTGCTTATCAAGATCCTCCGGCGCGAGGTTTGCGCGGCCGAATTCTTGGGTCAGCGGCAGGCGCAGTTCTAGATCGGAACCGGGGCAGAGTTCGATTTTCGCTTCATCCACGGTGTAATCCAGCACGTGTCCGCCGGACTTACGCGCGGCGTCGATAAAGTGCACGTGGCAGCCGGGCACCGAAATCCCGCGCTCATATACGGGAGTGCGGAAGCCACCGATGACGCCTTCGACATCGCTAAAGAGCATCTCTTTATCGCCGCCGACCGCCTTGGTCATTGGGGGATAGGGCTTGGTTTGTTTGACCACGGTGCGCGTTGAGACTTCAGAAAACCTGCCCGTGATGCGGACGGCGTACATGTAGTTGGCGGAAGGCTCCACCTCGTCGATGAAGGCGGAAAGCTCGTTGCGGCGCAGGCCCCGTGGGGCATCGACAAGAATGCGCGGCACGAAGTTGGTGGCCACGGCATAAGGAGTCTGCTGGTCTAGGTCCGCAACCCGCGCGGAGCCATCGCCGCGCAGCTGGTAGCAGGTCCCGTCCAAGATGATCATTTCACCATCGAGGCCGTTAAAGGTGCCGATACCAAAATTGCCCTTTCCTAGCAGTTCAGAGATGGTCATCTCGCCGTCATAGATGCCATCAAGGAGGGCGCTCATGAGGGAGTTCTGGAAGATCGAATGACGGGTAAACATGGTATCCAAGCTAATATTGTGTGCGTGAGTGTCTCAAAACCTATTGTAACTGTCTGTGGCGATGGTCAGTTGGCGCGCATGATGCAGCCTGCCGCCGCGGAATTCGATATTCATCTGCGGATTCTTGCTGGTAGCCCGGATTCTTCTACCGCGCAGGTCACCCCGGATATTGTGGTGGGCGATTACCACCACTACGAGGATTTGCTCGCAGCAGCACGCGGCGCGGACGCCATTACCTTCGAGCATGAGCATGTGCCCAATGAGCATTCCGCTGCGCTTATCGATGCCTCCTTTAACGTCCAGCCCCAGCCCAGCGCCCTGCGCTATGCCCAGGACAAGCTGGACATGCGCGAAAAGCTCTCCGCTCTGGGTGCGCCCGTTCCGCGGTTTAGCGCCATCGAATCCGTTGCTGATGCCCGCGCTTTTTTCGATGCCGTAGACGGGCGCGTTTGCCTCAAGGCCCGCCGCGGTGGCTATGACGGCAAGGGCGTGTGGTTTCCTTCGGATGCCGATCTTGATGAGCTCGTCGCCGAGCTATTAGAGGCCGGCACGCCGCTCATGGCCGAAGAGAAGGTGGATCTGACCCGCGAGCTATCCATCTTGGTGGCGCGCCGCCCGTCCGGTGAAGCTAAGGTCTGGCCCATTACCCAGTCCCGCCAGGCCAACGGCATCTGTGCCGAGGCCATCGCGCCCGCGCCCGATCTCTCGCCTGATCTGGCAGAACGCGCCTCCGCGCTGGGGCTAAGCATTGCCGAATCCCTCGGTGTGACCGGCGTGCTGGCCGTGGAACTTTTCGCCTTCAACGGTGAGGGTGGCGAGGACATCTCCGTTAATGAATTGGCCATGCGCCCGCACAATACCGGCCACTGGACCCAGGATGGCTGCGTGACCTCGCAGTTCGAACAGCACCTGCGCGCCGTACTCGACCTGCCCTTGGGCGCGGTGGACGCCCTAGCCCCGGTGACCGTTATGGCAAATGTGCTCGGCGCGGACGAAGATCCTGAGATGCCCATGCCGCAGCGCGTGCGCGAGGTCATGGAACGCTACCCGCACGCCAAGATTCACCTGTACGGCAAGGACCACCGCGCTGGCCGTAAGATCGGCCACGTCAATGTCGCTGGTACTTCTCTTGAGGAGACCCGCGATGCTGCTGGCCAAGCTGCGCACTTTCTCATGCACGCGACCTGGGCTTAACCAATTCTAGAAAGGACATTATGGAACCGCAGGTAGGAATCATCATGGGCTCAGACTCGGATTGGCCCACCGTCGAACCGGCTGCGCAGGTCCTCGCGGACTTCGGCATCCCCTTTGAGGTTGGCGTGGTCAGCGCTCACCGTACCCCAGAAAAGATGCTGGCCTATGCCAAGGGCGCGCACTCCCGCGGCCTGAAGACCATCATTGCTTGCGCCGGCGGTGCTGCACATCTGCCCGGTATGGTCGCGGCGGCCACCCCGCTGCCCGTCATCGGCATTCCGCGCGCACTTAAAGATCTCGATGGCCTAGATTCCCTTCTTTCCATCGTGCAGATGCCCAGCGGCGTACCCGTTGCCACGGTGTCCATCGGAGGGTCGAAGAATGCTGGCTTGCTAGCCGCCCGCATCTTGAGTGCCGGCGACCCCGCATTGCAAGACAAGATGGTTGCCTACCAAGAACAGATGGCGGACGAGGTTGAGCAAAAGGATAAGAACCTGCGCTCGAAGCTGCTAGGGGAGTAGGGAGGAGCTCCCCTTTCTTTTTCGGCTGAAAGAGAGGGGACTCCAGTCAGCTACCGTTTAGAATTCTTGGAGTCGTCGTGGAACCACTCTTTGATCTGCA